>JAZOSM010000019.1:0-37693 GCA_045657125.1 Eubacteriales bacterium | reverse complement strand
ACCCTCCATCAAACCTCAAGCGCAAAAAACGGAAGAAGGTTGGGAGCTTACTTACAGCATTCCCTATGAATTCATCCACAGATTCTTCCCCGACTTTACGGTTTTCTCCGGAAAAGAGATTCGCGCAAACTGCTTCAAATGCGCAGATTTGACCGAACCGCCTCACTACCTCACCTGGAACCCTCATCCCCTTTTGGAGTACGCTTCTTTCCACAATCCCGATGCATTCGGTCTGATGAAATTTGAATAATCAATCTTTCAACACCGCCGTTAACTCGGCGGTGTTGCACAATATAAAGGGAAAATCTTTTCCCTCTTTCGAGGAATCAAAGAGAAAAATCTTATTTTTCGAAACGGAGAGCATCACTTTTCGAAGCGCGATTTCTTCCTCACTGCTATCGGTAATATCCCCGTTTTCCGATACGCCCTGTGCCGAAAAGAAAAAGTAATCGGCTTTAATTCGGGAAATAAATTCCTCAGCAAAATGACCTGCGAAGCATTCGCGTCTGGGTAAGAGACTGCCACCGGTACAAAGCACCCGAACGGCGCTGTCGCGCAATTCACTGCACACGCGCAGACTGCTTGTAATCACGGTCAAGCCCTCGCGGTCCAAAATGTGTTTGCAAATTCGTCTTGCGGTGGTAGAAGAATCGATCAGGATGGTTGCGTGATTGGGAATCATTTCCGCTGCTCGGCGCGCAAGTCTTTCCTTGGCGGCATGGTTTTCACCGTCCCGCAAATGAATGGGAACGGGAAGCATTTGATACTCTTTATGAATAACCCCGCCGTAAACACATTTCAAAATCCCCTGTCGTTCCATTTCCTTTACGCAACGTCGGACGGTGGCTTCGCTTGTGAACAAGACACCCGCAAGTTCCGCAATGGTCGCAAAGCCTCTGGGGGAAAGATATTCTGAAATCAACTGTTCTCGGTTCATCAAAAGCACCTCATTTTTTGCAAAAGTTTTTTCATTTTATCATTTTCAACGGCAAAGGTTGACAAACGATATTGCCTTATATACACTTATTTTAGCAGAATTCAAAAGTTTTGCAAGAACTTTTTCAAAAGGAGATAAAACATGGCAATCGTAACAATTATCGGCGCAGGCATGATGGGATCTGCCCTGGCATTTCCCGCAAGAGAAAACGGTCACGAGGTACGTTTGGTTGGTACCCATCTGGACCGCGAAATCATCGAAAATTGCAAAAAGAACAATCAGCATCCCAAATTCAACAAGGCTTTTCCCGAAGGCTTGAAATATTTCCAGATCGAGGACGTAAAGGAAGCCATCGCAGGCTCCGATATGATCATCGGCGGTGTTTCCAGTTTTGGTGTGGATTGGTTCGGTGACGAGATTCTTCCCTTGATCCCCGAAGAAATCCCCGTACTGAGCGTTACCAAGGGTCTTGTAAACACGGAGGACGGCAAGCTTCTCACTTATCCCGACGTATGGGAAGCAAAAATGGCGAAAGTCGGCAAGAACCTCTCCATCAATGCCATTGGCGGTCCTTGCACCAGCTATGAATTGGTATTCCACGATCAGTCCAACGTTGCTTTCTGCGGCAAGGATATGAAGATTCTTGCTAAAATGAGAGACATTATGACCACCGATTACTATCACATCAGTCTTTCCAACGACGTGGTAGGTATCGAAAGCGCCGTTGCTTTAAAGAACGGCTACGCATTGGGCATCGCATTGACCATCGGTCTCATTCAGAGAGAGCACGGCGTTGACTGTGATCTGCACTTCAACTCTCAGGCCGCTATTTTCGGACAGGCCGTAAAAGAAATGTATCGTCTTTTGGACTACCAAGGCGCGGCTACCCTTGAAAATATGACCGTAGGTTACGGCGACCTTTACGTAACCGTTTACGGCGGCAGAACCCGTTTGGTCGGCATCCTTCTCGGCCGCGGTCTTGACATTGACGCTGCAAAGAAAGAACTGAACGGTGTTACCCTCGAATCCCTTGTTGTTGCTGAACGCGTGGCAAAAGCCATCAAAACCGCAGCAAAGCTCGGCAAACTCAATCTTGAGGACTTCCCCCTGTTGCTTCACGTTGATGAAATCATCTCCGACAAGAAGCCCGTCCAGATTCCTTGGGAGAAATTCACTTTCAGATACGAAAAATAAATTCAGATCAAAAAAGCACGGCTCAAAAGCCGTGCTTTTTCTTTTAATCTACGTTGACTCCTTTTTTCAGAAACTTGGTATTCATAATAAATCCGATCACACAAAACAGTGCATAAAAAGAAGTTCCGATCAGTGCTGTGGAGATGATAACTTCAGGTTTCATTTGTGCAACGTCGCTGGTTTTAAAGATCTCCATTATATCCGTGTTTAAAAGTCCCACAAGCAGCATACCAAAAACAGTGACGATCTGCGTTATCATATAGGCAATAAAACCGAAAACAACCGAAAGTAAAATCTTTGATTGATTATAGCGGTGACCCAAAATGATTCCCATAAATCCTAGCTGTGCGACGTTGAAAAATTCCAAAAACAAAATTACAAACAAGCAAAGCACAATTTCCCAAACCGATGCGCCAAGATAGTCGGCAAAAGGTTCAATAAATTGCTTCACCAACTGCGCCACGTTTTCCGTCCAATACATAATGAAAAGCACCGCAATAATTGCAACCATACTGACAAACACGCAAATGGCAGCTGCCAAAGCTTTGGAGGCGTAGTGAGTTTCTTTTTTTACGGGAAGCGTATGGGTCAGATAGGACTCGTCACCGTAAAGGGCGGATCGAAACATCACCCAAGAGCGCATCAGACAATTGATAAACAAACTAAACATCATAGAAATTGCGGTTCCGTTACAAATTCCCTCAATCACCTTCA
This sequence comes from Eubacteriales bacterium, assembly GCA_045657125.1. Classification (GTDB taxonomy): domain Bacteria; phylum Bacillota; class Clostridia; order Oscillospirales; family SIG627; genus RGIG5579. Next base: position 34,848 of record JAZOSM010000019.1, on the reverse strand, counting down.
CGGCAAGAGAATCGGAAAGAGTTCCGATCAAGCGCGTAGCAACTCCGAAAAACAACGCAAGCAGCATAAAGACAAGCAAAAACTTCAGCGTTCTTTTCAGATCATATTTCAACATTCGTCTCAGCATTTAAACATCCTCCTAAAAATCTCATCCACGGATGCGCCTTCTCTTTCGCGAAGGGTATCACAATTTTCCGCCAAAGCAATCTTACCGCCGTCAATAAAGACCACATCATCCAAAATTCGTTCAATATCACTGATCAGATGGGTGGAAAGCAAAACCGAGGCGCCCGGATTGAAATTGGTCAAAATGGTATCCAAAATATAATCGCGTGTTGCGGGGTCCACTCCGCCCAGGGGCTCATCCAAAATATAAAGGTCTGCTTTGCGGCTCATTACCAAAACAAGCTGGACTTTTTCCTGCATGCCCTTACTCATTTTCTGAAGTCGCATCTTTTCATCCAAGGAAAGGTCTTTCAACAATTTGCGAGCCTTCTCCGCGTCAAAATTGTCATAAAAATCCGAGAAAAATTCGAGAACCTCGCACACTCTCATGGATTTATCCAAATACGTTCTTTCAGGCAAAAAAGCGATTCTCTCTTTACTTTCAAATCCGATAGGCTTCCCGCAAAAGAGAATTTCCCCGGAATCCGGAGTCAAAAGATCGTTAATCAGTTTCAGCAACGTGGATTTTCCCGTGCCGTTTTTGCCCAAAAGACCAACGATGCGCCCTTCCATAATCTGAAGGTTTACCCCATCAAGAACTTTTTTTGTGCCGTAACTTTTTTCAATTCCAACACATTCCAATAACATTGAACTCATTCCCCTTTCATTTGTTCCAGGCATTGAATCGCTTCATCAGCGCTCAATCCGATCTGTTTCATTTTTTGCAAAAAATCCAAAGATAAGCGTTCCGCTTCGTCTTTCTTATAACGGAAAATCAAATCCAAATCACCGGTTACGAATTTTCCGTTGGTTCGCTCGGTTAAGATCAAGCCTTCTTCTTCCAATTCAAAAAGCGCTTTTTGTAAAGTATTTGGATTGACTCTTTCCTTTATAGCCCACTCTCTTACAGACGGCAATCGATCACCCGGAGAAAGTTTCCCGGAAATGATCAAAAAACGAATCTTCTCTACCAGCTGCAAATAGATCGGGACATTTTGATCAAAACTCAAAATACTCACCACCCATCACTGTGTTACTTGCTTAACACAATGATACAGCGATCAATCGAATTTGTCAAGAAATTTTTCGCGATTTATTTGAAATATTTTTCCACCCATATTTCTTTACAAATTGCTTTTACAATGGTATAATATACTAAGATAGGATTTTATACACAAAATTTCTCGGTGAAACTCCTTTAAATACACGAAAGGACCGACAATGAAACGAAAAAGCACCATAAAAACCAATTTATTTGATCGATTAAAAACCTCGCACATCGTTTTCCTTTCTTCCGGAATTTTGCTTTTCTACGCAATTTTGGCTTCCGCTTTGTTTTCCAATTGGTTGATCATTCCCCTTGGAATCACCCTACTTTTGATCGAATTCACTCTTTTTTGGGTGATCAACACGCTTACCGCAAAGATCTCTCACCGCAATGAAACGCAGCTTTCCTATCTGAGTGGAATGACCTTGGACTTTTTGATGGACCTGACGGCACCGGCGGCGATCTTAAATGAAGATGGTTTGGTTCTTTGGTTCAACAAGTCTTTTCAAAAAGCAAGCGGGCTTTCTCCCCACGAAGAAAAAAACATCAAAGAAATTTCAGAAGACAAAATCTCTTTGAGAAGACTGCGCGAAGAAGATCCTGCTTCACAAGATGAAAAACCTATTATAGGAAAAATCAACGGTGAACAATATCGGGTAAATTCTTACAAAATTAACAGGAACGGCACCACCAATCTCATTACACTTTGGAGCTCTCTTGCACGAGAGCAAGCACTCGAGACCAAGCTTGCCGAGCAAAACGTGCTTGTATCTTACATCGCCGTAGACAACTATTCCGAAGCTGACGGATTTTTGCAAGGAAACTACAGAACCATTACTGCGAAAATATCCATTCTGTTAAAAGAATGGGCGGAAGAAATGGACGCCATTTTAAGAGAGGTTGACAGTGACCGATACATCCTCATCGCAGAGGAGAAGCATCTGCCGACATTGACCGAAAAAAGATTCGACATTCTTGACCGCGTGCGTGACATTTCCAAAGACAACGTTGGTGTTCCCGTCACCATTTCCATCGGTATGGCTTGTATTGACGGCACTATGGATGAAAAGGAAGTGATTGCTCACCAAGCCCTTGACCTTGCCATGCAGCGAGGCGGAGACCAAACCGTTTTAAAGCGCAGAAACAATGCAACCGAATATTACGGCGGTAAAACGAAGACCGTTCAAAAGAGAACGAAAATCCGAAGCCGCATCGTAGCTACGGAAGTAGCACAGCTTATGTCAAAAGCTTCCAACGTTTTGATTATGGGACATCGGTTTGCAGACCACGACTCCATCGGGTCGGGAATCGGAATGGCTCGTTTTGCAATGAATTACTGTCCCAAGGTAAATATTGTAGTCAACATACACGATACCAATCTGAAAGCGATTTTCAAAAAGCTCCGCGATATTCCCGATTATAAGAATATTTTTATGGACGGTGCAACTGCGCAAAACACTATCACCTCGTCTACCCTCTTAATCATTACCGACGTTAATAACGTGCGTCAATTCGAGGCGCCCGAGTTGTTTGAAAACATTTCCACCGTTGTTATTATCGACCACCACAGACAAAGCGCGGAATACGCGGTCAAACCTGCCATCACTTACATTGAACCGAGCGCATCCAGCGCAAGTGAATTGGTCTCTGAAATGATTGAGCAGCAGCTTCCCCCAAGGAGTCTTCTCAAAGATGAAGCGGAGCTTCTTTTTGCGGGAATCATTTTGGACACCAAACAATTTGCCAACAACACGGGTCCCAGAACCTTTGCCGCCGCGCACTTTTTGCGTTCAGAAGGAGCGAGTCCCGCCGAAGCGCAAATGCTGTTCCGTTCAGATCTTGAAGACTTCAAGCGCGAAATCAAATACGAAACCAACGCATTCATTTACCGTGACATTATTGCTTTCTCCTACATTGAGGAGGATGCAAGTCAGGAAGATAAAATTGCAGCATCCAAAGCCGCAGACAGATTACTCAATCTCGATGGTGTTCTGGCGTCTTTCGTGCTCTGCAGAATGGGCAATACCGTACACATCTCCGCGCGTTCTTCCGGAACAGTAAACGTACAGCTTATTACGGAAAAATTGCAAGGCGGCGGTCATTTCGATATGGCAGGTGCCCAAGTAAAAGATTCCAATATCAAAGACACGTTCGCTCGCTTAAAGGAAGCGATCGATCTATATCTTAACGAAGCATAATAAGGAGAAAGACACTATGAAAGTTGTTTTGAAAGCAGACGTAAAAGGACAAGGCAAAAAAGGAGAAATCGTAAACGTTTCCGACGGATACGCACGCAACTTCCTTTTTCCGAAAGGATTGGCAGCAACCGCTGATGCCAAAGCAGAAAACGAGCTGAAAAACCAAATTTCCTCAAAAGAATACAAAACTAAAGTAGATTTGGAAAATGCGAAGGCTATGAAAGAGCGTCTTGAAAAAATCGAGATTCACGCAAAAGCCAGCGCAGGAACTGACGGAAAGATTTACGGCAGTGTCACAAACGCTCACATTTCCGAACTTCTCGCCGCACAGCACAAAATCGAAATTGACAAAAGAAAAATTTCCATTGCTACCATTAAAAACTTCGGCACTTTTACCGCTGACATAAAACTATCCTCCGGCGTAAGCGCTACATTGAAGGTTATTGTTGAAGAATAAATAAGGAAAGAGCTACTATGAACTCCAACCCCACTTCCTTTTTAGGAAAACAACCGCCCCATTCCGTAGAAAACGAAATGGCACTTTTGGGTGCATTAATTTTAGACAGCGAACGCATCGGTGACGTTTCCTCCGTTGTAGGTTCAGACGACTTCTACGTGGAAAAGCACGGTGCAATTTTCACGTCACTGATCAGTTTATCCAACCGCAGTACGGGCATTGACGTGGTCACCCTCCTCAGTGATCTCGTTAAAAACGGTGTTTATACTGAGGAGCAAGGATCTCAGTACATCCGTCATTTGGCGGAAAGCGTCCCTGCCCTTTCCAACATCATGGACTATGCAAACATCGTCCGTGAAAAATCTCTTTTGAGAAAATTGATTTTAATTGCGGAGGATATTCAGGATTCTGCTTATACACAGCACGAGGATACCGCTACCGTTTTGGACCGCGCAGAGCAAAAAATCTATTCTCTGTCCCAAAACACTACAAAAGATGATTTTTCACCCTTGAGTGAGATTATCACCGCGTTTTATAAAGAACTGACCGAACTGAGCAAGGGCGGAGACAAAACCTCTACCATTCACACCTTTTACAGTGACATTGACCGAGTCCTTGTCGGTATGAACCCCGGTGATTTGATTCTGATCGGTGCACGACCCGGTATGGGTAAAACAAGTTTTGCTCTCAACATCGCCGCTGAAATTGCCAAAAGACGCACGGACAAAACTGTTGCCATCTTTTCTCTTGAAATGACCAAAACCCAGCTTGCTTCCCGTTTGCTTTCCGCTGAAGGAAGAATTGAAAGCCGCAAGCTGCGCGACGGCAACCTGGAAGCAGAAGATTATGCAAAGCTTGCCGATGCGGCAAGTGCATTGGCGGAAACAAACGTTTACATCGACGATTCTTCCGATCTATCGCCTATGAAAATGCGTACAAAGCTGCGCAGACTCAGAAACCTTGGCATCGTTTTTATCGACTACTTACAGTTAATGCACTCGGATGATAAGAAAAAGAGTGATAACCGTGTATTGGAAGTTGCAGACATCACGCGAAATCTGAAAATCATGGCAAAGGAATTCGGATGCCCCATCGTACTTCTTTCTCAGCTTTCCCGTATTTCCCAAGATCGTAAAGACAAACGTCCTCAGTTGACCGACCTTCGAGATTCCGGTGCCATCGAGCAGGATGCCGACGTCGTTATGTTCTTGCACAGAGAATTTTATTACGATAACCGCAACACGGATATTCAAAACATGGCAGAATGTATCGTTGCCAAAAACCGTCACGGTGCCGTAGATACCATCAATCTCGGTTGGGACGGTCAGTATACCCGTTTCTGCACTCTTGAAAAACGTTTTGACGGCATTCCGCCTGAAGCATAATATGACACTGTCTTTTCGTTTTCAAGAGGAGCTGAAAAAAAACAAACTCATTTCAAAGTCAGACCGAGTTCTTGTCGCTTTCTCAGGTGGCAAGGATTCGGTGTGTCTTCTTTTCTTATTGCATCAAATTTGCGAAAATTTTGGATTCGAAGTTGGGGCGTGCCACGTTCATCACGGCATACGTGAGAAAGAGGCAGATGATGATCTCGACTTTTGCAAAAACTTCTGCCAAGAAAGAAACATCCCTTTCTTCTGCGAAAAACTCGACGTTCCCTCGTATTGCAAGGAAAATGCCTTGGGTTTGGAAGAAGGCGCCAGAATACTTCGTTACGAAGCACTGAACCGTGTAGCAAAAGCGCAGAATTATAACAAAATCGCAACTGCACACTCTGCATCAGATCAAGCTGAAACCATCCTTTTTCGATTAATTCGCGGAAGCGGTTTCAACGGAATGTGTGGAATTCCCTTGGAAAGAGATTCTATTATCCGTCCTCTCCTCCCCTTTTATAAAAATGAAATTCGTGATTTTCTCGATCAGCAAAATCTTTCTTGTCAATTCGACTCAACCAATCAAGATGTATCTTATGCAAGAAATCGTATGAGAAACAATATTTTGCCCCAACTGCAAAATATCAATCCTTCCGCCGAAAAAGCTTTGGTCCGTTTCGGCTCCATTGCAAAAGAGCAATCCGAATTTGTTTCCTTTCTTTGTGATCGTTGGGAACGAGAAAACGGACTTGACTGTTCATGCGCCGCAATTCCTTTAAAGCCTCTAACTGATTTGGTTTCCCAAAAAGAAATGATCCCGATTTTCAGAGAAGCAATTTCAAGAATGGGAAAAAAAGAAAAAATTGTCATTGACTTTCAACATTTTAATGCACTCCGTTCGTTATTAAAACAGCCTGTGGAGGGCAAAATAATTGAAATATCAAAAGATTTTTCTTTTTGCATTGCAAACGGGCAACTGTGCTTGAGAAGATCGCAAGAGAATGAAACAGGCTTAGACAGCATAGATTATCAAGTAAAACTCCACATCGGTGACAATCCTCTTTCAAATCTGAAATCCACGATCACGATCACCGACAAAAGAGTTGGAAAAGTAGTAAATGTTAACAAAAAGCTCTTGATTATTCATCTGGCATTCGATAAAATAAAAGGTGATCTTTTTGTTCGGAATCGCAAAGATGGAGACGCAATTCAAGTTGACGGAATGACGAAAAGCTTGAAAAAATTGTTTCAAGAAGCAAAAGTTCCCGTACTCTACAGAAACACGCTTCCCTTGGTATGCGATGACGAAGGAATCCTTTGGATTCCCTACGTCGGACTTTGTGATCGAGTACGAAACAGCGAAAACGACGAGATATTTACCATTCAGTTAAGTGGTGAGTATTTCCCTGAAATTGAATGAACACGAGAGGAAAAAGCAATGTGCGAATTTAAAAGTTTAACCCCCGACCTTCAGTGCATTTTATACGGTGAAAAAGAATTAAATGAAATGCTTGATCGTTTGGGAAATGAAATCACAAACTATTACCGCGAGCGATGCAAAGAAAGAAAACTTATTTTGGTCGGTGTTTTGAAAGGTTCTTTCATCTTCATGGCAGATTTAATTCGCAGAGTTGATTTACCTTGTCAGGTACTCTTTTTGCGTGCATCCAGTTACGGTTCTTCCACGGTTTCATCCGGAAACGTTGTGGTCGAAACGCTTCCCGAAGCAGATCAGCTGAAGGATGCAGACGTTTTATTGGTTGAAGACATTTTGGATAGTGGCAGAACGTTGGAAAAATTGGCAAATCTGTTTTTGGCAACCGGAGCCGCATCCGTGAAAATTTGCTCAATGCTGGACAAACCCGCAAGACGCGTTGCAAACATCACAACCGATTTTTGCGGTTTCGAAGTTGAAGATCAATTTATTGTAGGCTATGGTTTGGACTACAACGAAATTTATCGCAACCTCCCTTACATCGCAATCTTAAAACCCGAAATCTATTCATAACCCATTATTCTAAGGAGAAACAATCGCCGAAATGAAAAAAAACAATTTCAAAGTTGTCGTCTTTTACGCAGTTCTGATCCTTCTTGTGGTTTTATCTTCTACTTGGCTTTTCAATATGACAGCAGAAAACGAACTGAAGTATAGCGATATCATTGCACTATTTGAAAAGAATGAAGTAAAGAATTTCACGGTTTCTGCCGAAGGTGAATTGTCTTTGGTTACCGTAGATAACAAGAAAATCGAATATGAGCTACAAAGAATTGATTATTTCCGAGAAGACGTTGCAGAATACGTTAAAGCAAATGCAAAAACCAACAAAGGCGGAAACTTAGAAAGTTATCATTATGAACCCATCCCGCAAAGCCCTTGGTGGTTGTCACTTCTTCCCTACCTTGTTATTTTCGTTTTGCTGATCGCACTTTGGTTCTATGCAATGAACCAAGCTACCGGCGGCAAAGGCGGAAGAATCAATTCTTTCGGCAGAGCAAAAGCAAAATTAGGTGCTGACGAGAAAAAGAAAGTATTTTTCTCCGACGTTGCAGGTGCTGATGAAGAAAAAGAAGAACTCTCCGAGGTTGTTGATTTCTTGAAAAATCCTGCCCGCTTTCAGGAATTGGGCGCACGAATCCCTCACGGTGTTCTTTTGGTCGGACCTCCCGGTACCGGTAAAACCCTTTTGGCAAAAGCTGTTGCAGGTGAAGCCGGTGTTCCCTTTTACTCCATTTCCGGTTCCGACTTCGTTGAAATGTACGTTGGTGTAGGTGCTTCCCGAGTCAGAGATTTATTTGAAAACGCAAAGAAAACCTCTCCCAGTATTATTTTCATTGATGAAATCGATGCCGTAGGTCGTCACAGAGGTGCCGGACTTGGCGGCGGACACGATGAAAGAGAACAAACCCTGAACCAGCTTTTGGTTGAAATGGACGGCTTTGGATCCAATGAGGGGGTCATCGTTATGGCTGCGACCAACCGTCCCGATATTTTGGACCCCGCACTGCTTCGTCCCGGTCGTTTTGACCGTCAGGTTACTGTAAATTATCCCGATATCAAAGGCCGTAAAGCAATCCTTGAGGTTCACGCGAAAAACAAGCATTTTGAAGGTGACGTAAACCTGGAAACGCTGGCAAAATCCACTCCCGGATTTACCGGTGCAGATCTTGCAAACCTTTTAAATGAAGCCGCACTTTTGGCAGCGAGAAAAGGCAAAAAGCTGATCGGTACCACGGAACTTGAAGAAGCAACCATCAAGGTCATTGTCGGTCCTCAGAAAAAGAGTAAGGTCGTCTCTGAAAAAGACAAGAAGCTTACCGCATATCACGAAGCAGGTCACGCGATCGTTACCCATTTTCTTCCCACCCAGGACAAGGTGCATCAGATCTCCATTATTCCTTCGGGACGCGCAGGCGGTTATACACTCTCGCTACCCAGCGAAGATAAGAGTTATACCTCCAAGATTGAAATGGAAGAAGAAATCGTTTCCCTGCTGGGCGGTAGAGTTGCAGAAAAGCTAATTCTCAACGATATCTCAACCGGCGCTTCCAACGACATTCAGCGTGCTACCGAAATTGCTCGCAGTATGATTACCAAATACGGTATGAGCGAAAAGCTCGGTCCCGTTGTTTACGGTAGCGGCGGCGGCGAGGTCTTCCTCGGACGCGACTTCAACAATACCCCCAACTACTCCGAAAAAATTGCCGCGATGATTGACGATGAAACCCTTGCCATTGTGAACAATGCCTTTGATAAGGCGGTAGAACTTTTGAACGAGCATATGGACAAGCTTCACTTCGTGGCATCCTTCCTGATTGAGAACGAAGTAATGGACGAGGAACAGTTTGCCGAGGCAATGACCGAAAACGCTACCTTTGAAAGCGTAAAGCAGATCAAAGAAGATAAGCTGAAAAAGAGCATTGACGAAAACGCAAAAAAGCGCGAAAGCGATGCTTCGAAGGCAAATTATATGGATCTTCTCACAAAGGAAGCGGAAAAGGCTACGAAACAGAGTCAGCAAAACCATCAATAAAACAGGAGTAATGAAGGGTGTACGAAAACGGACACCCTTCTGTTTTTAAAATGAAAATATCTGTAATCGGTTGTGGCAGGTGGGGTTCCTTCATCTGTTGGTATCTGGATAAAATCGGCGAAAACGTTTCTCTGTACGGCTCCCAATCCTCATTGAGAATGCAAGAATTCTGCCGGACAAGGAGCAATGGTGTTATTACCCTTTCTGACTCAGTCGATCTTATTTTTAATTTGAAGAAAGCGCTTGCAGCAGATACAATCGTCATTTCAATCCCCTCACAAAAATTCCGAAGTCTTTTGTACGAAATTAAAAGCAGCGGTATTTCTTTCGAAAACAAAAACTTTGTTTTATGTATGAAGGGAATTGAAATTGAAAGTAAAAAGCGTCTGACTCAAGTCTTTTACGACGTTCTTGGTACAAAGGTACGAGTTGCCGTCTGGCTTGGCCCCGGTCATCCCCAGGACTTTGCGAAGGATATTCCAAATTGTATGGTCATCGACAGCGAAAACGATGATTTAAAACGCCTTCTGGTTTTACGTTGGAACAGTTCCTTGATCCGCTTTTACATCGGTACGGATTTGATTGGTAACGAAATCGGAGCAGCGGCGAAGAACGTGATCGGAATCGCAGCCGGTGTTTTGGACGGAATCGGGCAAAGCAGTCTAAAAGGCGCGTTGATGTCTCGAGGAACTCTTGAGATTTCCAGACTGATCGAAGCAATGGGCGGAAATCCTGTTTCTGCCTATGGTCTTTGCCATCTGGGCGATTATGAAGCAACAGTTTTTTCGCATCACAGTCATAACAGAAAATTCGGCGAATCCTTTGCGAAAGGTGAGCACTTTGATGCCCTCGCCGAGGGGTATTACACCGCTAAAGCAATCAAACTCCTTTCCGAGGAAATGAACGTAGATCTACCGATTTGCACTTCGGTATACGAAATGCTATACGAAGGTTTGGAAATTCAAAGCGGAATCGACAGTTTGTTTCGCCGAGAATTAAAACAAGAATTTTAAGCGAAAAAAGAAGGCTTACAATGTAAGCCTTCTTTTTTATTACTTATTAGTTTTTACGATCTACGGTAACAGTCTTACCCTCGAGAATGCCGTCACAAGCAGAAATGATCTGCTTAACGTAGTCGCGATTGATGTAGAATTCACCGCTGTCGTTCAAGGTGTAATAAGCTTTGCGAGCGGTCATTCCGTAGAACTTGTAATTATAATCCTTACCGTCACGAAGTCGAATCTTCATTTCCAAAATCTGATTTGCTTCTTCAGGCTTATCAGCATATCCTTCCATGGTAGTAAAGAGGATCGCCTTGTAAAGCTGACGGAAGTTGTTTGTATCGACCTTAACACCGTTGGAAGATTTTACCTTTAAGTTATCACCGCTGTCTTGCAAGGTAAACTTAGCATTGGTGTTTTCATAAGACAGTTCAATGGTGGAAACCTGATCAATGGAAACGGAGAACGAATGGTTATCAAGCAGTTTCAACAAATCCCACTCTACCCATTCAAGCTCAGAAGCCTTAAATTCAGCGATCAAATCGAAGTCGGGAGAATAAATGTAATATACGTAATTTTCTTCCTCCTCGTCTTCCGTAGCAACCTGAAGTTTTTCGCTGATATAGAGCGTAATATTGAAATTATCATAGCGGTAATAAAGCTCATAATTCCAACGATTTTCAGCATCCATCAAACTGTAAAGACGGAACATCTTCTGCATTTCTTCACGTTGTTCAGGATCCTGCAAACGACTTAAAATATTGAATTCAAGAACGGATTCACCGGTGAAGTCAATAAAGTGCTCCAAAAGCAGCTGCAGATTATCAGTGGAGGGATAATAGCCTTCGGGGCTGGTGAAAATGTGGGTAAACAGTTCACCTGCCTGCTTGTATTCCTCATCGGACAAATCGCGAATGGAAGCAAATACTTCGCCTTTTTTCTTGATCGTAAGTTCTTTTACGTCAACGTAAGTCGTTGAAGAAACGTTGGGTGCAACCTGGGGCAAAAGATACGATTTAATATCGGTGAAAATACAACGGGTAATATAGGTATCTTGTAAGATATAAAGGGCGTCTCTGCCATCTACCATTACGTAATAGCCTGCTCCCGAAACCGTCATATTACCAAAACGAACCGTCTTGGACTCGTTTTTACCTTGGTCGTTTTCGTAGGTCAAAGTAACTGCCGCTTTACCGCCGTTTTCAAGGCCGTAAGGAGCTAGATTGTCTTTGCTGTAGCCTACAACTTCTTCCGTTGCAAGCATATAACGAACCAGGTTTACAAGAGAGTCTACCATGGAAACGCTTTCAAGCAGATTGCTCAAATCTTTTCCCTCGGCATCCTTCATCCAGTCACTGGTCAGGTCGTAATACATTACCTCGGCGCCTTCAAAATAAAAATTACCGTCTTCGCCTTGATAATAATTAAAGCCGCCGAATTCATTATCTACTTTGATACCGCGCACCTTCGAAACGTCAACGGGATCCACAACGAAAGGCCGTCCGCTTGCCATTTCTTCACCGTGATTGCCGACTGTGGGAAGTTCTTCCTTTACTTCCGGTTTTAAGATCGTAAGCAAAAGAACAACGTAAACCACTGCACAAATCAAAATAACTGCGGCAGATATCAGAATAGAACGAGTTCTCTTGTTTTGCCAAAGCGAGGAAAATAAATCCTTAAACTTTGATTCTTGTTTTGTGTTTTTTTCTTTCATACAAACTCCGTTACATATGCTTTCTCTTAATATAAACTACAGCACCAAAAGCAAATACAGCAAGAGGAACCAAGATCGCAGTTACGATACCGTACATATATACGGAACCGCTTTCCATATCAATGGCATAATCTTCGAGGACTTTGTACTGAGTTTCCATATAAATGTCTTCATCAGACAAAAGACGGATCATATTATACACAATATCCGTATTACCAAACTGTTCGCGGAAAGCGTTGGTTTCGGTAAAGTTTTCGCTACCGATCAAAAGCAAATGTCCGTAAGTTTTCGTATTGTCAATATAGGTAAAACGAGAGGAAATCGCCATCAAATTGAACGGGCCTTTGTCTTTCTTCGTTCCCTCCTCCGTGATGATTTCAACATAGGCGTTGTCGGAGCTTGTCAGAACCGGCTCGGTAATGGTAGTTTCACCGTCACCGGCAGAAAGAATACGAATGGGGGCAGTATCTACAGAAATAGATCTGGGCGGATTGGAAAGATTGGTCAACGACTGAGTCAAAGCTGCAGCAACCGTATCAGTCTTGGCATAATTAACATAGATCATCTGATTATCCTGAGTGTGACAGGAAATATCATCAATAACAACCTGATTACGCACAAGCTCCATTCCCCAGTCAGCCAGAAGTTCATCCAAAACAGGAAGCTCGGGCATGGTGGGAGAACCAATCACAACCATAGAACGGTAATCGTTCAAATAGTTGGAAATCTTGGTGTATTCGGTAACTACGCTATCGTTATCGGAATACGTGATATCCTTTTGAGGATTGCACATTACGAGCATTTTTGAATCGGGATCGATATCCTCTTTGGTCAAATCAATTTCCTTGATGGTAAAGCCGCAGTTGGTAAAGGTTTCCATCAAAGCCTGAGGAACGGATTCACCGTGGCCTACCGTGAAAGATACGACAGGGCTTTTACGGGTGGTAATATAAATCATCGCGGCGTTGAATTTCATTTCGCCCTGAAACGCCCATACGTTTTCGCCGTTCTCATCGTAAACCAGGCAGGAATCCAAAGTCAAATAACGGAAAGTTCCCTTTTCCAAAGAATTGGAAACGATAACGGAACCGGTATTAATATCATAACCCTGCTCGGTATAGAATGTGTAACGCTCGGGATGGGTATTCAAGTCTTCGTTAAACTCGACGGTGATTTCATCAAATCTCTCTGCATAGCTTTCTGCGAGATTTACAACCCAGCTTTTCATTTCTTCTTCCATAATGCGGTCTCTCGCATTATGAAAACTGATTTTGATCTCGGGCTTCTGTCCGTGATCTTTTTCATATTCATCAAGTCTTGATTTCACCAAATCAACAGTTTCATCACTGATGGTGAAAATCTGATCGTCAGTCAGGTCAAAATATAGACTATATTTTGTGTCAATCGCAGAAACGATGGCATTAAGCAGAATGACAACTGCAATAAAGAAGACGGTGAAAATCGTAGCTGCAGTACCATACTTAAACTTTCTGGATGAAAAGAATTTCTTTTTCATTTTTTGATTCTTATCCATAATATTTTTTATTTCCTCTCAGTTTAGCATTATTCCCAACGACGCTTCTCATACACGCGGATCGTCAAGAAAATAAAGACCACCGTGATAGAAACATAGTACAAAAGAGCTACAATATCAAAATAGCCATAGGTAAACACATAAAAACGATCAAAAATGGAGAGCCATTTCATCACAACGCGGAGAGGAGTGAATTTAACATAGCTTGCCAAAAGACCAATCACCAAGGTGAAAGCAATGGAAACGATCGTTACCAAAGCGGAAACAAGCTGATTTTCCGTACAAGCAGAAACGAAAATACCGATTGCAACGAAAGCAGAACCAATCAAAAGAATGCCAAGCGTAGTGGAAAACATAATTACGGTATTGGGATCACCGTAAAAATAAAGAACGACAAAGTTCAGGCAAGAGATCAACAAAGTTCCTGCAAACAGCGTAAATGCAGCAAGATACTTTGCAAAGATCACGCTAAACAAGGAAACGGGAGAAGTCAGAAGGATCTGCTCCGTTTTCGTCTTTTTTTCCTCGCTCAGCATACGCATGGTCAAAAGAGGAATCAAAATTGCGAACAAATACAAGATAAAGGTGTAATAAACGTTGATTTCACAAGTTCCCGAATAAAGGGTGGTATAAGTGAAAAGCAAGGAGGAAACCGCAAGGAAAAGCGCTATATAAACATAGCCGATGGGGTTCACAAAATAGGAGCGTAATTCTTTCTTATAAATAGCAAACATTTTTATTTTCCTCCCTTCTTCTTATTTTTCTTTTCGGCAATCAATGCCAAGAAGACATCCTCAAGATCCATACCCATCACATCCATGGCAATGATGGGCCATCTCTTTTCAGCCATTGCATAGAACAAAGGCTTACGAATATCAATATTCTCTGCGCTTTCGATCATATACGCAGTGCTGTCGCCCTCGCGTTCGCCGATCACTTCTGCATAGACAACACCGGGAGTAGCCTTGAGAGTTCTCAAAACGTCTGCCTGGGGTCCACAGATCTGATAGGTCATTCTGCACTTATCCTCAACAGCACGGGCGATGTTTTCGGTTTTTTCATCGGCTACGATCTTGCCCTTGTTGATGTCAACGATACGGTCGCAAATTGCCTGTACCTCGGAAAGAATATGGGTGGAAAGAATAATCGTATGCTCTTTGCCAAGCTTTTTAATCAAATTACGAATCTCGATAATCTGCTTGGGGTCGAGACCTACCGTAGGTTCATCAAAGATCAGCACGGGAGGATTTCCGATCAAAGCCTGGGCGATACCCACTCTCTGACGATAACCCTTTGAAAGGTTACCGATTACACGGCCGCGAACGTCCGTAATCTTTACAACGTCGCAAATCTCTTTCAAGTGTTTCTCGCGATCCATTTTCGGCTTTTTCAAATCGAAAACGAAATTCAAATACTCGTCGACGGTAAGATCCTGATACAGCGGGGGCTGTTCGGGAAGAAAACCGATCTTTCTTTTTGCTTCGATAGGATTATCAAAAATATCGATCCCATCAATTTTTGCGGTACCTTCCGTTGCAGAAAGATATCCGGTCAAAATATTCATCGTAGTAGACTTTCCTGCACCGTTAGGACCGAGAAAGCCCATGATTTCACCTGCACCTACGGTAAAACTTACGTGGTCTGCGGCAAGTTTTGAACCGTAGCGTTTGGTGATCCCATTAATTTCGATCATAGATATAAACGATTCCTTTCAGAAAATTATTCTTCTTCCTTGCACACTGCGATGCAAAGTTCATCCAAAGATTCGGTAGGAACAGGTGCGGGGCAATTGGTCATCAGTTCGCAAGCATTCTGCACCTTGGGGAATGCAATACAATCACGAATCGCATCCAAACCGAGGAGCAAGCTGACCAAACGGTCAAAACCGAATGCAAGACCTGCGTGAGGAGGAACGCCGTAACGGAACGCCTCCAAAAGGAAGCCGAATTTTTCGTGAGCTTCTTCATCGGAAAGCCCAATGATATCAAATACCTTTTGCTGAATATCACCGCGGTGAATACGAACAGAACCGCCGCCAACTTCCCAACCGTTGATGATGATGTCATATGCCTTGGCACGAACCTTTTCGGGGGCAGTGTCCAAAAGTGCAAGATCTTCATCCTTCGGTGCGGTAAAGGGATGGTGCATTGCTTTATAGCGACCGCTTTCCTCGTCTTTTTCGAACATCGGAAATTCGGTTACCCAAAGAAGTGCGAACTCATTCTTGTCATAGAAACCGTACGCTTCGCCGCATTTGCAACGCAGTGCACCCAAAGAATCAAACACAACCTGGTTGGAGGAGTCGGCTACGATAAAGACAACGTCGCCCTTTTCAAAATTCATTGCCTTTTCAATGGCGAGATTTTCTTCCTCGGTCAAGAACTTTGCATAAGAGGAAGTTTTTTCCTCTGCCCATTTCAGCCAAGCCAAGCCCTTTGCACGATAAGTCTTAACAAAATCGGTCATTTTGTCAATTTCTTTACGACTCATTTGATCTGCCACGCCCTTTACGTTGATGGCGCGAACGGAACCTCCTGCAGCGATCGCAGATGCAAACACCTTAAACTCGCTGGAAGACAAAATGGAAGAAAGATCGCAAAGCTTCATTTCAAAACGAACGTCGGGCTTATCGGAACCGTAGTTTTCCATTGCCTCTTTCCAAGGCATTCTGGGCAAGGGAGTGGAAAGTTCAATTCCCAATACTTCGCGGAAAACTTTTTTCAAAAAGCCTTCGTTTACCGTCATTACGTCATCTTCATCCGCAAAAGACATTTCAAGGTCAAGCTGAGTAAACTCAGGCTGACGGTCTGCTCTCAAGTCTTCATCGCGGAAGCACTTTGCAATCTGCATATAACGGTCAAAACCGGAAACCATCAAAAGCTGCTTGTACAGCTGAGGAGACTGAGGAAGCGCATAAAAGGAGCCGGGATGAACACGGCTGGGAACGAGGTAGTCTCTCGCACCCTCGGGAGTGGATTTGATCAAAATGGGAGTTTCAATTTCCAAAAATCCTTCGGTATCAAAATAGTCTCTGGCGCTTTTTGCAAGCTGATGGCGGAAACGAATGTTTTTCTGCAATTCGGGATGACGAAGGTTCAGATAACGATATTTCAAACGAATATCTTCTCTTACATCCATGGAATTGAGCACTTCAAAAGGAGGGGTAGCCGCTTCAGACAATACCTCCAGTTGATCTACGGCAATCTCGATGCTGCCGGTAGGCAAATTCGGATTTACCGCACCTTCGCCACGGGCACGAATAACACCCTCAGCACAAAGCACGTATTCCGAACGAACGCCAAAAGCTAGATCAAAAATTTCTTTGGGAGTATTTTCATCAAAAGCGAGCTGGATTATACCGCTGCGATCACGAAGATCCATGAAAATCAACGCACCCAGATCGCGCATTTTCTGAACCCAACCACAAACCTTTACTCTTTTACCAATGTCATTTGCTCCAAAGGAAGCACAATATCCGGTTCTTTTCATAATTAATTCTCTTTTCTTATCGTTAAATGAATTATTTCAAATTTTTTCGCCAGTCAAGATCGCCGCGATCCAACGCGAGAATCAAGGCTTCTGCCGTGGCGAGATTTGTCGCCAAAGGAACGTTATAAGTATCGCAAAGCTGAATCAACTCGGCATCTTCCGAATCAAATTCATCCATAGCATCACGAAAATACAAAAGCAAATCAATCTCATCATAAGAAATGCGGGAAGCAATTTGCTCAGTACCGCCGCCGTAACCCGGAAGAACAAGTTCTATATCCAATCCGGTGGCATCCGCCACAAAACGTCCGGTTGTTGCAGTAGAGCACAAGGAGTGCTTTGCCAATATGCCGCAGTAAGCGATGCAAAGCTGCGTCATCAACTCTTTTTTATCATCCTGTGCTATTAAAGCAATATGCATATTAAACCTCCGTATTTACTCAGTAAAATCGACTTCTCTTTTTCTTATTCATAACCCCGGAAAACAAAGGAACCTGTTCTCCCAAAAGGCGCAGGAACACATTTCCGATTGCTCTGCCGGCATCACTTTTGGGAACCGCCGACAAAGGAGTTCCTTTTGCAAGTGCCTTTTCAGCGCCGGAGTCATAGGGAACAACGCCGATGATGGGAACGCTGGTTCGCTGAATAATCTCAACAACGCCAAAAGGATTATCACCGGGACTGGTTACTCGGAAAGAATTCAAAACAAGACTTGCTTTCTCCGAGTCCTTCAGACGCATCGCACAACGCTCCGCGGCGCGAACGGACGTAGGCGCAGTGGTGCTGACCAAAAGTATTTGATCGACCCGCTCCGATGCCTCAAAGAAACGAAATGCGGCTCCGCCTCCTGCAGGCATATCAAAAATCACGAGATCGAAATTCGACTTCAAATCATCCAGTGTAGAATTAAAGGTCTCCTGACTGATCTCATCCAGTGAGGATTCGTTAAAAAAAACGGGCGCAGAAAGAAAATACAATCCATCCTCTCCGGGAATAAGCGCTTCTTCCGTCGAAACGGTTCCACTCAAAAGTTCCAGAAAGGTGGGAATCACGGAGTCTTCTCTGCCCAAGGCAATATCCAAACCGCCTGTCCCGAGATCCATATCAACCGCAAGAATTTTCTTTCCGAGTGCTGCACCGCGATGCGCAAGACCGGCGGATAAAACGGTTTTACCGACACCGCCTTTCAAACTTGTTACAACAATAATTTCTCCCAAGGTGTTCTCCTTTACAAAAATCGCAAAAAATACCGATTTTCATTCCGTATTAGTTTACCACAAATCACAGTTGTAGTCAAGAATTTCCGCTGTCTTTCGGCACTTTTTACAAAAGAATCACCTTTCTTAACATCTGCTTAAAAATTTCAGTTTAAAATCAGCCAAATCGATCAAACGAAAACGACTTTTTGCTGCAAAAGTCTTGATTTTATGATAATATTTGATTATAATGATCAGTGAATGAGTAAAAAACATAAAGGAACGTGAAAATGAAACAATTCTTTACCTCCGAATCCGTAACAGAAGGACATCCCGACAAAATTTGCGATCAGATTTCCGATGCGGTATTGGATGCAATTTTGGAACAGGACCCCAAAGCAAGAGTCGCCTGTGAAACTGCAGTAACCACCGGTCTTGTACTGGTTATGGGTGAAATCACCACCACTGCTTCCGTTGATTTTCAGGAACTCGTACGTGAGACCATCCGCGAAATCGGCTATGACAGAGCAAAATTCGGCTTTGACTGTGACACCTGTGCAGTAATCAGTTCTGTACATCAGCAGTCTCCCGACATTGCTATGGGTGTAGATGCCGAAGGTGCAGGTGACCAAGGTATGATGTTCGGCTATGCTTGTGACGAAACCGCTGAACTGATGCCCCTGCCCATTGCACTTTCTCACGCACTTGCAAAGAGTTTAACGAATGCAAGAAAGAGTGGTCTCCTCCCCTATCTCCGTCCCGACGGAAAGACACAGGTTACCGTAGAATACGAAGACGGAACTCCCAAGAGAATCGATGCGATAGTCGTTTCCTCTCAGCACGGCGCAGACGTAGACCAAGAAACCATCAAGCGTGATATCATCAAGCACGTAATCAACACGACCATCGATAAAAAGATGATTGACGAAAACACCAAAATTTACGTAAATCCAACCGGACGCTTCGTTGTAGGCGGTCCTCAGGGTGACAGCGGCTTGACCGGAAGAAAGATTATCGTTGATACTTACGGCGGATATTCTCGCCACGGCGGCGGTGCTTTTTCCGGAAAAGACCCCACGAAGGTTGACCGTTCCGCTTCCTATGCGGCAAGATACCTTGCAAAGAACGTTGTTGCCGCAGGTCTTGCAAAAAAATGCGAAGTGCAGATTTCCTACGCCATCGGTGTAGCACAGCCCACCTCCGTTTTGGTCGATACGTTCGGAACAGGCAAAATCGCAGATGACAAGATCGGTGAAGCTTTGAGAAACCTGGTTGATCTGACTCCCCAAGGTATTATTCGTACCCTCGACTTGAGAAGACCGATTTACAAGCCCTTTGCTTCCTACGGTCACATGGGACGCGAGGAGTTGAACGCTCCCTGGGAAAGAACCGATTTGGTTCCCGCATTGCAAAAACTTCTGTAAACAAAAAAAATCCAAGCGAAAATTCGCTTGGATTTTTTATATCTTCTCTACAGAAACGACTGTCAACTTTTTACCGTTGACCGTAAAACGGATTTCGTGTCCCGAAAACGGAAAACCGTATATCCGCTGTGGATCGTCGTGATAAGACGGACGCGGGTCTTGCCGAAGAATTTCAACTGCCGCTTCCCTTTTGTCCGCAGGCAAAACGTCCAACAAATGATCCGAAAAATCCACGGTGAGCCCATCGGATAAATGTGCATCCGCAAAACCGCCGACAGCATCGGGATGGGAATCGGAAAAAGCAAGATACGGTTTAATATCGTAAATGGGAGTACCGTCCATCAGATCAGCACCGCTGACAATCAGGCAGATCCCCTCGTCGGTTTGCTCAGTACGAATCAGCCGAACCGAAGAAAGACCGAGAGCATTGGGACGGAAGGGGGAGCGTGTCGCAAACACGCCCATACGGGTATTTCCTCCCAAACGTGGAGGACGAACGGTGGGAGAAAATCCTTTATCAACGTTTTCAGAAAAACACCAGATCAGCCAAAGATGGGAGAAGCCTTCAATTCCGCGAATATAATCGGGATTGCGAAACTTTTCCTCAAAAACGATTCGGCTTTCCAACTGCTGTAAAAGTCCACTTTGCCGTGGTATGGCAAATTTCGTGGGAAAATCACTTTGAATCCTTGCTACGATTTCCATAATTCCTCCGATAAAAAGAAAAGTCCCTACCGAAGCGGCAAGGACTTGGCGACCTGAAGGGGGCTCGAACCCCTGACCTCTAGCGTGACAGGCTAGCGTTCTAACCAACTGAACTACCAGGCCAAATGGAGCGGATTACGGGGCTCGAACCCGCCACCTCGACCTTGGCAAGGTCGCGCTCTACCAAATGAGCTAAATCCGCGTTGTGTGTGGTGGGGTGATCCCTCACAAACCTTGGGTAGTATACCACAAGGACAATCGTTTGTCAATACAAAACAAAAGAAAAAAGCAGGTTTTCCCTGCTTTTTTCTCTCATATGCCTTTATTAGGCTTTATATTAAACTTAGCCAGATCCTGAAAAGCAACTCCTCCGGGATGAGCCTCGATACACTCATCAAGCGTTGCTTTTTTCAAAGTGACGGGCGTAGCACGAATCACTTCTACTTCCCCTTCCGTGCCAACCAAAATCGTCGGTTCTTGATATCCCTCGATCGTGCAATCCTCAAACGTAATTTTCTTAAAATTACCCGCCGCAAGGAGTGGCTCGGTTTCATACCCATGCTCACAGGTGATCTTTACATTTTAAAATAAACAAAAAATTGCCCGTGACGCATTGCGTCGCGGGCATCTGATTTATCTGGGCAAGCGCTCGGGAGAGAAGCGAAGCATATCGTCGTAATATGCCATGTAAGCCTTGGTGGTATAAAACTCGGGCTGAGTAGAAATATATTCATTCATCTTTGCAATCAAAGCTTCTTTTTCCTTTTCCCGTTCGCCTTCGGGAATGATACGGGTGTATGCCAGGGTAATGTGGAAATGATAATCATCGTGACCGGGAAGACGCAATCCCACTGCATCAGCCGCACGCTCACGGAAATCACGCAAAATACGATTCTGTTCTTCATCTGCAGGAAGAAGACGAACAAGAACACAAGAGGAACTGAAACGAACCTCGTCAAATTTCATACGGGTAGGTTCCGGAATTACAGCCTTTGCAACTGCTTCGGAAATATAATCGTCAACTTTTGTGAAAGGAAGCTCTTTGGAAAGGGTTGCAGGCCAATGGGTATCCGTTCTCACCTGATCGTTCAAGCCGCGGAACACCGTCATATGGTAGCTATCGGCAGGCATCAAAATAACGTCGTTTTCAAAACCTGCGTCAATTACCATTTGCTTTAAATGAAGCATAACGTCATAAGCTACCATTCCGGGTACAACGTCTGCAACAACGGTGTTGCCGGGGTAACGACGAACGGTGCCGTCCTCGTAAAACTTTCTTCCAATCTCTTTTCCGTACATCATAATTTTATCCTCACTTTTTTAATTTCGCTATAATCTCACCTTGATATTCTTTCAAGAACGCTTCAGCATTTTTTTGCATCGTAATGGTTGCAACGTCATCATCGAAAGAAAAAACTGCTAAAAAATTCCCAAAATACTTATCAATGATCTGAACCTTCAAAAGAAGCTTCTTGTCTTCTCGCCAAGCCGCCGAAGAAGCACAATCATAAAGGAATCCGTCGGTGGTCGGAAGACCTGCATGTTCATTGGAATAGCCAAACTGCGGAAATTTGCAGAACACGTTGCGGCACATTCCAAAGGGTAAAACCTTATCCCCTTGCCCATTGGTATACCGAAACTCTCCTCCATCATCCCGAAAACTCAAGGAAAATTTTTCAATCCCCGCGTCATTAGGCTGACAAATATATTCCAGATTGGAAAGAGAGGCTGAAAATGCTGTCTCTTTTCTTCCGTCAATGGCATAGAGAGAAAGCTCCCCGCCCATTTTTTCAAGACGAAGCCATGCAGTCGGATTTTCGGCGATAGGTTCATCGGACATTTGATCCACGATATAATCAAAAAATCCGCCAACGATCAAAGACGCTGCCGCCTTATACCCTTGATTATCCCCGTTATAAACAAAAATCAAATCACGATCGGGAACGCAAACGGTAAATTGACAACCCATTCCGTTGAATGCAAAACTGTTTTGCTCGGTTCGCCAAATCTGATACCCGTAGCCGTGTTTAAACACGCCTTCAAAGCCGTCCTCGTTGTTATCTACCACACGAGAGGTTGCCGTTTTCAGATACGCTTCATTCATCAAGCGTTTCCCGTTCCAGATACCGTAATTCATTACGAATCTACCGAAAGAAGCCATATCACGAGGAGTGGCAAGCAATGCAGAATCCCCAAAGGAATCGTCATTTTTCGTTTTTAAAATCGTGGCAGTTTGAAACGTGCCCAAATGGCTGAACACACGCTCGTTCAAAAAATCAAACAGACTCTTTTTCGCAAGACGTTCTACCAATGCGCAAAGCACCTGCGATCCCGGACTATCGTAAAGAAATCTCATTCCCGCAGGAAAACTCGCCGCATTTTCTTCCAAGTACAAATGGGTTCGGTCCGGATCCGAATGCATAAACCAAGACGGCGGTTTCCCGCAGGTTTGCATCGTCAGCATATCCCGAATCGTTTGCTTTGCAAGATTTTGGGGTAAAACGCGCTCGTACTTATCGGGAAAGTATTGAGCGATGGGATCGGAAAGGGACAAAAGACCGTCCTCCTCCAAAAGACCGATGGCAACGGAAACAAAGCTCTTGGTTTGAGAATACATCCGATGGCAAAAATCCTTATGAAAAGGCTTCCAATAGTACTCTGCAAAAAGCTCGGTTCCCTTCATCAAAATCAAACTGTGAGTAACCACGCCACGTTTTTCCAGCATACGAATATATTGCTCGATGGCAGCCGACGGCACACCTGCTGACTCGGGGGAAATTTTTTCAAACATCTTCTTCCGCGCCCTTATACGTTGAGATACTTTTGAAGTTCCTTGTAAAGTCCGTCGGCATAGAAACTAAATCCGACGTCATCGGGATGAAGTGTTCCGTCAGCGAAATACTTTCCATCGTGGGGAACAAAATCCCATCCGCAAATAACGGTCATATTGGGAATATTTTCAGCAAGTTCCTCAAAATACTTTTGAATGTTGTGGAAATCTCCGCAAGGCTTTTCCATTTGATAAGTTTTGCGCCAAATGGGAGAAATTGCAAAAATCGGAACATCAGGATAATTCTTTGCCAAATTCTCATAGAAGCCTTTGCAGTTGCTCTTAAATTCTTCCAAAGAAGTGCATTTGCTCCAATCGTTGGTGCCGTAGGCTACCGTAATCAAATCGGGAACAAACGGCTCTTTGGTAGCAGCAAATTCGGGCCACAAAATTTCACCGCCGATTGCCTTATTTACTTCTTCTGCATCCAAAAGACGCGCAATGCGGGAAATATAAGAATTGGAAGTGTATGCCGCATCGTAACCTTGTGTAATG
This sequence comes from Eubacteriales bacterium, assembly GCA_045657125.1. GTDB lineage: Bacteria > Bacillota > Clostridia > Oscillospirales > SIG627 > RGIG5579. The sequence continues at coordinate 11,188 of JAZOSM010000019.1, read as the reverse complement.
GAGTCACCGAACACCAGCATTTTTTTCGAAGGCTTAACGGGATCGATAAAAGCTCCATCCTCAAGAGAAACCTCGGTAAGAATAACTTTTGCGGACCAAGGGAAGCACAGCATCACTTCCTTCTCCCCTTCTCCCAAGTCAAATTTCTTCTCAAAAGGAGCATAAGGATATTGCTCGGTCGTGACGGGCTTTTCCGTAATATCTGAGAAATTTTCAAGAGAATCCTTCCTCTCTCCGTTCACAAGCAGGTCAAAAGAAAAATATTTTCGACTCGAAGCATAGGAAGGGATGCCTTTGATAGTCAAAAAACCACTGTCGGTACGAAAACGGAACTTTACACCGGACGTAGCAAAAACTTTAAGTTTATAATTGGATCGATCTTTTAAGTACAGATTACGCTGTTCCTCTGTAAAACGGTAAAACAGGAAGCCCTCATCAGTTTCCTCAATTTCAACTGCGCCAAAGGTAATTTTACGCAAAATTTCACAGGTAAGTTTCATATTTGACTCCTTTAAAGGTTTTCGATATCGTTACGAATTGCCATATCCATCGTGGATTTTTCTTCGAACACCTTGTTCTTGTCCTCAAGCTTTAAGAATTCCTCGTAGTAACGTAAGCCGAATTCTCTGAGTGCTGCGGCGGAAAAGTGTAAAAAGTCGGGATTGGAAACAAGGCCTTTTGCCGACACAAAGCCCATCATCGATTCTTTTTCGGCAAGTGACTTCAAAGACTCGTTGATATGGACATAGTTTTTGTAATAATCTCCCGGGCAAAATTCAAGATAATCTCCCAAACCGCCCAAAAGGAAAGGAACATCGTACAAATCCAATTCCTTTCGGAAAGCATCCAAAATCTTTTTCAGTTTTTCTTCATAAAAAGGGTAACGGGATGCAGGGCAATCGCTTTCACCTTGATGCCACAAAACAGCGGCAATGGTAGAGGTACGCATAGCAAGTTTTGCCTGAAAAACCGCGTGGTCGAACAGCAGACTTCCGGGTACCCACTGATCCAAACAAGAACCGCCGTCGGCACAAGGAATAATACCAACCTCCACGTCGTGATCCTTCGCATAAGAATCCGCAAAGCTTTCAACCAAATTAATGCCTGACTTCACACGATCGGGATTGACGGGAACGTACATTGCACGCCATCTACCGTTTCTCAAAACGAATAATTTATCATTTACAATGGGAGCAACCTCGGACACAAAGCCGCGGCCTGCCATATTGGACTGTCCAATGATCAAGATAGAGTGAATCATAACTCCTCCAATTGAATTAATACCAATTAAGTTTACTATTTTTTGTTATTATTTGTCAAGTGAATTGACATAAATCTGCAGTGTTTTTCATCGATTTCCTTGCTTTTTAATTGAAAGTATGTTAGTATGAAACAAAAAATCGGAGGAGTTACGAATGAGAATATTCAACATCAAAGATTACGGAGCAAAATTCTGTGATTCTTTACAAACCGAAAAAATTCAAGCTGCCATCGACGACTGCTTTTTGGCAGGCGGCGGACGTGTTTTAGTTCCCGCGGGAATTTATTTAACCGGCGACTTGAGAATTCGTTCCAACGTAGAATTGTATCTTGAAAGCGGCGCAATTTTAAAAGGAAGCCGCAACCCCGAAGATTATTTCAACTATCGAAATGACAAAATCGAGCCTGTTACCATCGAAGAAATCGGAACGACTCCCCAAACGGGCAGAAGTGCGATTTCCACCAGCCGTTGGTCAAACGCTTTGATTCGCGCATTCGATGCACACGATTTTTCCATCATTGGTGAAAAAGGGTCTTACATTGACGGATCCAACGTATACGACGCCGAAGGAGAAAACAATTGCCGCGGTCCTCACGGAATCGGCATTTGGCGTTGCAAGAATATGCACTTTGAGGGCTACACCTTCTTCAATAGTTCCAACTGGTGTCACGCCATTTTCAAAAGCCAAAATATTACCTTCCGCAACGTTACCGTACACGGCGGCTTTGACGGAATCGACATTCGCACCTGTGACGACGTACTCATTGAGGAATGTGATCTTAACACCGGCGACGACGCAGTTGCAGGCTATGACAACAACAACGTAATCATTCGCAACTGCAAGCTCAACACATCCTGTATGCCGATGCGAATCGGTGGAAATAATTTCCTGGTAGAAAACTGTGTATCCTCCGAGAGAAACTTCGGTCAGCGTCTGGGACTTACCGTCGAGAAAAAGCAAATGGGCTCTATGTCCGACGAAACCTGCAGACACGAATCCCACGCAGTTTTTTCCTATTACTGCGATTTCCGCGCAATTGTAAGAAAATCGCCTGAAAACATCGTTATTCGTAATTGCCGTTTTGAGCAAGCCCGCGAATTGATGAGATTGGAATTTACAGGTCTGAACCGCTGGTGCAGACAACGAGCTTTGAAAGAGATCACTTTTGAAAATTGTTATATCGGCGACTTGTACCACACGGGTATGTTGTGGGGAGATGCAGACGACAAGGTTATTTGCCGTTTCAAAAACGTTCAATTCGCTTGCCGCGAAGGAATGGGTAACGTTCCTATGTTGGCAGCAGGAAATTTCGAAAAGATTCTGTTTGAGGACTGCACTTTCGACGGATATACCAAACCCATTCTTTTGATTGGCACCGACGACGTAGAAAACGTTGAGCTGGTGCGCTCCGGCGAAATGGAACTGAAAAAAGCAACTCTGCAAGAATGCATTGAAGCACATCCGGGCGGTATCGCAAGTCAGGACAAGGGTAAATTTATTTTTTGGGACTTAAAAAATCCCGACGCCCCCCCTATTCAAAAGAAACAATAAAAAACATAAAAAACAGCAGGTACATTGAAACTGTACCTGCTGTTTTTCTTTAGAAACGGGTTTGCATCTACGGCAACACGATTCGCTCCCCTGCAAACTCTAAAATATTCATTCGTCCAAACAGCAATGCCGCCGTTGGGCTCCTCCATTTTAGGAGAGATCAACAGTATTTTCATAGATTGACCTATATTCCTCAACGCTTTTTCGGGATCGGCTCGCAAAATTGCAAACCTCACCAAGATAAAAATCATACAAAAGCATTTTTATCACGCTAAACATTGAAAGTCAAAGAAATACAGAATATTATTTTATATTATATTATGATAAAGATTTTGAAATTCCGATCGGGCACAAAAAAAAGAACCGCGTCGGCGGTTCTTTTTTTGTGTGTTATGCGAGATAGAAGGTCTTATACCATTCGGCGAAGCGGCGGAGTCCTTCGCGGAGAGAAGTAGAAGGCTTAAAGCCAAAATCACGCTCCAAATCACTAACGTCAGCGTAAGTAATCGGTACGTCACCGGGCTGCATAGGAACAAGCTTTTTGTGGGCTTCAAAATCGTAATCCGCGGGCAAAACACCTGCGCGCAAAAGCTCCTGCTGAAGAATATCCACAAAATCAAGAAGATTCTCGGGACTGTTGTTACCAATGTTGTAAACACGGTAAGGGGGCAAGGGCAAGCCGTCTTCCCCATTCATCTTTTCGGGGGCAGCCCCCATTACAAGGCGAACACCTTTGACAATATCGTCTACATAGGTAAAGTCACGCTTGCAATTGCCGAAGTTGAAAATCTCGATGGTTTCTCCTTTGATCAGCTTATTGGTAAAGCCGAAATACGCCATATCGGGTCTGCCTGCAGGTCCGTAAACGGTGAAGAAGCGCAAACCGGTTGAGGGAATATTATAGAGTTTGGAGTACGCGTGCGCCATCAACTCATTGCTCTTTTTGGTTGCGGCATAAAGGCTGACGGGGTTATCCACCTTATCCTGAGTGCTGTAAGGAATCTTCTTGTTGGAACCGTAAACGGAAGAGCTGGAGGCATAAACCAAATGTTCTACCGGAAAATTGCGGCAAGCCTCAAGAATGTTGTAGAAACCGACTACGTTGGACTCAATATAAGCGCCGGGATTGGTAATGGAATAGCGAACGCCTGCCTGTGCGGCAAGATTTACGCAAACCGCAGGACGATACTCTTGGAAAATTTTGTCGATCAAGGGCTTATCGGCAAGATTGCCCTTAACAAAAATCCATTCTTTGCCTGTTTCGGCAGCGCACTTTTCAATTTCTGAAAGACGGTACTCCTTGATAGAAACGTCGTAATAATCATTTACATTGTCAAAGCCGATAACGCGGATACCGTCGACGCCCTTCATCAACTCGGTAACAAGATTGGAACCGATAAAGCCTGCGGCACCGGTCACAAGCACGGTTTTATTTCTCAAATCAACATTTGGAGTCAACATAAACCTTTATACTCCTTTTGTACTTTTTCGTAACTTTCAAGATTGCCAATGTCATATCTTCTGCCGGGCATTTCCATGGCGTGAACGGGGGTCTGTTTGCAAAGCCATGCAATATAGCTTCCGGGGGCATCCACACCGCATCCGGACTCAATTCCCTTCTTTACAAGGGATGCATCCTCGCGAGTGTAATAGTAGAAAGGAGGACAGCACCAAGTGCTCTTGGGCTGTGCAGGCTTTTCTTCCATATCCAAGATCAGATCTGCTTCGTTGACCTGCAAAACGCCGCATTTTTGAAGCTTTTTCTGATCGGTTTCGCAAAAACGCATAACGCAGCTGGTACCCTTTTCCTTGGCGTATCGAATAAATTTCGTCAAGCTGAAAGACAAAAGATTATCCCCTGCAATTACAAGCATATCAGAATCAAGATTCAATTCTTCGATGGCAAACTGGATATCACGAACGGCTCCGAGGCGGGTTTCGTTGGATTCGGTTCCATCATCAACAACCGTAATTTTTTGCATTTTTCCGTCAGCCCAATCGCGAAAATGATGGGCGAATTTATGATTGGAAATCACAACGTATTCATCAATTTCACCCAAAGAATCCATATCGTCAATCAGGTGATCGAGGATGGTTTTATCCTGAACCTTCAACAAAGGCTTAGGAAAATTTTCCGTCAAGGGGTAAAGTCGCGTAGCATAACCTGCCGCCAAAATCAAACACTTCATAACAACACTCCATCCGCGCTTTCACAAAGACAAGCGCAATATTTATTCTCAAGCTCGGGAAAAGCTTTAAGATACTCTTTTTGAACTTTAAATTGGATTTCTTCCCACTTTTCGGGATCTACCAGCGCCATACAACAGCCCTTAAATCCTGCGCCGGAAAACCTTCCGCCGTAGATTCCGTCAGTTTCTCTCATAATTTCATAAATGGTTTTCAGTTCCGGAGAACCCGTTTCCCATTTGGTAATGGATGATTCACCGCTTTCAAAGCAAAGGGCACCGAATGCATCAATATCACCGTTTTTCCAGGCAAGAACACCTTTTTCCACGCGTTCAAACTCACCGTACCAATGCTCGGCTCTTCTTCGGAAAGGTTCGGGAAGACGATCTTTATATTGCAAAAAGATCTCCACAGGAACGTTGCGAAGATTGGTCTCGGAAAATTTACCGTACTCAAGACCTGCGAAAGCCAAAAGATTGTAAGCGGCGCTTCTTGCTTCATCGGCACGCATATTGTATTTGGATCCGATAAGATTTCTCTCCACACCAGAAAAGAAAATACCGATCCCGAAAGGCTTCATAGACTCAGGTTTTTCAAGCAATTGGTAGGAATCGTCCTTGGTATCAAGAAAAAGCAATTTTTCTTTTTTGCTGTAGACCTCACAAGACTGATCCAATTTTCCGCAAGCAACACCGACGAACTCACGTTCTGCTTCCAAAGCGATCTCAACCGTTTGACTTTGCGTCAAATGCACGTTGTTTACACGGCAAAGGGCGGAAAGGAAAGAAATAATCACTGCCGCGGAGGAAGAAAGACCGCCAATGGGAAGATCTCCGTTGATCACGGCAAACAGTCCTTTTTGAAGATCAAAGCGTTTGCCGAGGGCAAGCGTTGCACCGCGCAGATAATCCGCCCAGTCCCCTGCTTTTTGTTTCAAGGGATGAAAAACCGACCAAGTTTCCCGAGACTGAAACTGCACGGAAGAAACGGACACCGATCCGCTTTCATCCACTGCGTAAGCAGTATGGATTCCCTTATCAATGGCAAAACCCGTAATTTTTCCTAAATTATGATCAACGTGAGCACCGAGAGGACACACACGGTAGGGACAAAAGCTGACACCGTCGGGTACACGATAATAAGTTTTCTCGAAAATTTCTGTTAACTCCATAACTTCCCTTTTCAAAAGACGCTGATTTTATTTCCCTTTTATACTAGCATAAACATTTTGATTATGCAACCTAAAAAGATTTTAATACATTGATTATCAAAATACAATAACAAATTTAGGCAAGAAATATTGCAAAAATCACCAAATTAATTCTAAAGATTTCTTGACTATATCCCTACATTTTGTTAGAATGTTTACGAGGTGATTTTATGCGTTTTTATGAAAATCCGAAACAAACTTCGGAAAACAGACTTGCTCCCAAAGCCTATTACGTTCCCTCTGGAAAAAGTGAATACACCCTCCTGAACGGAACGTGGAATTTTGCTTATTTTGAAAAGGATATTGACGTACCCGAGGTCATTGAAAAGTGGGACACCATCCCCGTTCCCTCTTGCTGGCAACTGCACGGATATGAAAATCCCAACTACACCAACCGCAACTACCCCTATCCTTGCGACCCGCCCTACGTTCCCGACGATAACCCTTGCGGAATCTATGAAAGAACGTTTTCCTTGGAGGAAAAATGGGGCAAGGTATACATTACATTGGAGGGTGTTTCCTCCTGCGCCGTTTTGTATATCAACGGAAGCCGTGTCGGTTTCACCCAAGGAAGCCGTCTTCGTGCAGAATTTGATATTACCCCCTACGCAGTTAAGGGCGAAAACACCATTCGCGTAATCGTTTACAAATGGTGCTGCGGCTCTTATCTGGAAGATCAGGATGCTTTCCGTCACAACGGAATTTTCCGCGACGTAGTCCTTTCCCAAAGACCTGTCGGACACATCGAAGACATTGAAATCATCCCCAACGACAAAAAAATCCGCGTAAAAATTGATGGAAAAGCAACCGTTACCATTTTGGATCGCGATGAAGTTCTTTTCAACGGAGAAATGGAAAACGAATTTGTTTTCACACCCGAAAACCCTGTACTTTGGAATGCAGAAAAGCCCTATCTTTACACCGTAAAGCTGGAAAGAGACGGTGAAATCATTTCCATGAAAACAGGTTTTCGTTCCGTTACTGTCGGCGAAAACTATGAGCTTCTGATCAACGGCGTTGCCGTAAAGCTCCACGGTGTCAACCACCACGACACTTCAAAATTCGGCGGATGGGTTCAGACGGAAAAACAGCTTCGTTGGGATTTGGAATTGATGAAAGAGCTCAACATCAACTGTGTTCGTACCTCTCACTATCCTCCCCACCCCAAGTTCATTCAAATGTGCGACGAAATGGGATTTTACGTGGTATGCGAGAACGATATGGAGACACACGGCTTTGCCAGTCGTTACCCCATGGTTTCTTATCAATACGACGTTGAAAGCAACGAATGGCCTTGCCAAAACAAGGATTGGAGAACCGAACACGTTAGTCGTATGACACGCACCTTGGAAACCTTCAAGTGCGCTACGTCGGTTATTATGTGGTCTCTCGGAAACGAAAGCGGATTCGGCTCCAACCACGCCGCAATGATCGACTTCATTCGCAGTCGCGACACCACCCGTCTGATTCATTCCGAGGAAGCCAGCAGAAAGGGCGAAATTCGTGCCGTAGACGTTTATTCACGTATGTACTCCTCTCCCGAGGACATTGCAAATTTCGCTGAAAGAAACGATATTGACCGTCCCGTTTTCCTGTGCGAGTATTCTCACGCCATGGGTAACAGCCCCGGAGACGTATGGGATTACAACGAGGTTTTTGACAAATATCCCAAGCTTTGCGGCGGTTGCATTTGGGAATGGGCTGACCACGTGGTCACCATTGACGGTGTAGAGCATTACGGCGGCGATTTTGAGGGAGAACGCACCCACGACGGAAACTTCTGCTGTGACGGTATGGTTTTTGCCGATCGCAGTTTAAAGGCAGGTTCTTTGGAAATCCGCGCGGCTTATCAGCCGATTCGCACCGCCTACGAAAACGGAATTTTGTCTGTTTATAACCGCCTTGACTTTACAAATCTTAAGGAATACACCTTCCACTATCACACGGAAATCGACGGAAAGATTCAAAACGCTGTCAATACCAGCCTTTCTGCCGCACCCCACGAGACCGCAAGTGTTTCCATTCCTTGGGAGGCGCCCGTTTGCAAGCTTGGTGCCCATTTGAACATCGTTTTGGAAAAAGACGGTGTTATCTATGCCACCTGTCAGCACGAACTCCCCTGCACCCTGCAGGAAGAAGCCGCAGAGGATTTGGCAAAAGCTACCGAAGCACAAAAAGAGATTGTATTTGAAGGCGAAGGCTTCAAATACACCTTCTCCAAACACTACGGCGTATTTACTTCCATACTGATCGACGGCAAGGAACAATTGGCAGGCACGCCTGTTCTCTCCGTATTCAGACCCACCATCGACAACGATCGAAAGATTTGGGATTATTGGCTGAATATGACCACTTGGAAGGGCGAGAACCTGGATCAAACCTTCAGCAAGGTATACGACGTTATCTTTGAAAACGGCGTCATCACGGTAAACGGTTCTTTGGCAGGTATTTCCAGAAAGCCTGTTCTTCGACACACAACGACTTATACCGTATTCAAAAACGGTAAAATCGACGTGCAACTGTACGGAAACATTCGTCAAGATGCATACTGGCTGCAAAGACTTGGTTTCGAATTCATTCTACCCGAAGAAAACAATGCATTTACCTACTACGGACGCGGTCCTGCAGAATGTTACTGCGATATGCATCACGCAATGCCCGTAGGATTGTATCAGAGCAGTGCTGAAAACGAATACGTGCCCTACCCCATGCCTCAGGAGCACGGAAACCACTTTGAAACAAAAGAGCTTTCCATCGGAGACCTTGTGATTCGCGCTGAAAAGACCATGGAAATCAACGTTTCCAAGTACAGTACCAAAGCAATTCAAAAAGCCAAGCATACGGATGAGTTGGTTGCAGACGGCTTTACCCACGTGAGAGTCGACTACAAAAACTCCGGAGTTGGTTCAGCGGCTTGCGGACCTGAATTGGCAAAGAAATACCGCCTCGATGAAAAGGATGTAGAATTCGCCTTTTCTATGGCACCGAAAAAATAAACAATAAAAAAACGGATGCGATGCATCCGTTTTTTTATTGGAAATTGCAATTGATCATCTCAACGTTTTCGCAATCAATCCTTTGTGACAGTCCGAGCCAATCATTTTTACATTCATCGGAAACACGGACGGTCGCATTCTCAAAGGTAAGTCCATCCACTCCGCAAGCCGCCACACAATACCTGCCGCGTTCATCGGGTGCCCGTTCATCCAAAACAAAAGGAGCAGGAACGATTTCCATTGAGAAATTCCGAATGGAAATGTTTTTAATCTTCCCGTTCATTTCGCTTTCAAAGGCTGCCTGACAATGACATTCCGCGCAGTAATCCAAAATGGAAACATTATGGATCTCGCTTTCATTCCACTGCAAGAAGCGGAAGGGATAAGACACGTTTGTTCCGCGAATTTTCTCAAAAGAAAGGTCGTAAAGATTTGCATCCCCGTTTTTCCGATAAGCGGTCATCAATTCAATGGCGGAGCCTGCGCGGGTGATCTCAAGATCACGGCAAACCACGTCGCAAATCTTACCCCTGCCAACGCCGACGCGGATTCCGCAAGCGGAACTTGCTAATTTGCATTGGGAAATATGAATCTTTTCGCAGACGTTTCTTCCGCTTTTTAGCTTTTTACCGTTACAACGGATCGCAATGGCATCGTCACCCGTATCAATATCGCAGTTTCTGACTGACACGTCGAAACAGGTATCAAGGTCAATTCCGTCCGTATTGGCGTGATTCAGCGGATTGCGAATGGTAAGTCCCGAAATTTCTGCGTTTTTACAGCCGTGAAGCAATAAACTCCAACAAGGAGAATCTTCGATATGAAAATCGGAAAGTGTCAGATTTTCACATTCCACAAGGGCGATCATCTGTCCCGGTCTTTGTTTGTTTTTCGCTTTTGCAATTCCGCGGCTCCAAAAATAATTAAAGGATTTGCAACGATAGGGTACGTCAAAAAAAGCCTCGCCGTTGCCGCAAATGACACCTTCACCCGTAATCGCGATATTTTTCTTTTCCACAGCGAGAATCAGATGCTTTCCACTCCAGCCTTCCCTCTCACTTTCAAAGTTCTGGGGATATTCATCGAATTCGTTGTAATGAGAAAGATCTGCGCTTCCTTTTAACACTGAGCCCGGCTCGAGATGAAGTTCAATCCCGTCCTGCATACGAATCGTGCCCGTAACGAAAATACCGGGAGGAATGACGACTTTTCCTCCGCCGCAGGCAGAAACATAATCTATGGTTTTTTGAATCGAAGCCGTATTGATGCTCTTTCCGTCCGAAATCGCGCCAAACTCCAAAATTGAACGTTCCACCTTTACCCATATCTCCTTTTTTCATGCTATTCACATTATACCCGCGCCACTTTCAAATGTCTATATTTTCTGAAAAATCATCAGATTTTTATGAATTATTGCAATTGCCTTTTCTTTTGTAATTCCACCTTCATTTATTTCCTTATGTGTGTATGGTTTTTAATTCCTCCTTCTTAAATTAAAAGTATTGATGTTTAAAACTTATTCTATTAATTTTTTTATTTCAAGTAATCATATCTACTCTTTAAACAATCAAGAGGATTCTTTACTCTTTACTTAATCTTGATAACTCTCAATTACTCTATGTTTAAGACAAAGACTCATAATGCTTATATAATCATGAAGATTTATAAAGAGTCTTATATAAAAGAAAAAGAGTCATAAAGATTCTATAAGAATCGTTATGACTCATGAAGATTGCATAATCTGACAAGAGTTTTACAAAACCATTGATAATACCAATGATTTTTGCTATAATATTGTTGCTACACATTTTGAATATGCCTAATTAGAGGGAATACTATTTGGTAAAAATGTATTCTCTCCCCTTTGATTAGGCAAAATGTGTAGCAACATTGAGGGAAGCATTTTTCGGTGCGCCTCTTAATGGGACGCACTTTTTTATTGACAAGGAGATTTGTTTATGAAATTCACTTGCGAATTATGT
>JAZOSM010000018.1:0-12521 GCA_045657125.1 Eubacteriales bacterium | reverse complement strand
AGACCGCTTGGCCTCCGACTTACTCACGTTCCGCCTGAGGCAAACGCAAATATCGTGGCGAAAGATCTGTACAAGAGTACGACGACTTAACTTGTTCAAAGACAGAAAGGCCTAAACGCGCAACGCTTTCACCGCTTTGGAATCGGATTGAGCTATCCGCAAGCGAAGCCTCGAACTGTGGATTTTGTTGCACAAACTTTTCTGCACCATCGCCTACAATCAAAACAGAATCATAGGCAGAAAGTTCCTCGACAATATGTAAACCAAAAATCGCGCGATCCTCGCATATCCGAACCAATTTATGCTCAACAACGCGAAAAAGCGCATTATAAAACTCGCCTCTGCGGGCATCCATCACAGGGCAAACAACACTGCCTTCAAAATCAAGCGCGTTCATGGCCAATGCCTCGAGAGTTGAAACTCCAATGCAAGGAATGCTTTTAGAAACGGCAAGACCCTTAACGGTTGAAATACCGATTCTAAGTCCGGTAAATGAACCGGGTCCGTGGGAAATTGCAATAGCATCCAAGGAGGCCAAACTCAAATCCCCTTCTCCCAAAACTTCTTTTACCAGCGGCAAAAGCGTTTCACTATGGGTCAATCCGTCTGAAACGGTGCGCGAAGAAACACAGTTGCTGTCGGAAATCAAAGCGACGCTACACACGATTGCAGACGTATCAATTCCTAAAATATTCATATCAAACCCTTTCCACCGAAATCAATCGCTCGTTTTCTCCCTCTTTGGAAAAAACGACTCGAATATAGTGATCCGGCAAAAATTCCTCAATATTTTCAGACCACTCGCAAACCGTGATACCCTTCAGAATCGCTTCTTCATAACCGGTGGAATACAAATCTTCTTCGGAGGTAATTCGATACATATCAAAATGATTTACGCATACGTCCTCACCCTCGTATACATTTAGAATGGCATAGGTAGGACTTGATACCAAAGCATTTGGTATCAAGTGGCCAACAAAACCACGCATAAAAACGGTTTTTCCGCTTCCCATTTCACCGTAAAGCGCAAGAAAATCCCCGTTCTTACATTCACCTGCTAAAAGAGCGCCAACATCTTGGGTATCTTTTTCGCAAGAAGTTTTAAATCTTCTCATGTTATCTCCAAAAACAATCACGGAATTTGTTTCGGCTCGACAAGTACCGTCCAATGATTTTTATAGGTAATAAATCCCGGCTTCGACCCATTTGGTTTTTTAATAAACTTCCCCTTGGTATAGTCTACTTCAACTTTATTACTATCTTTAACTTCCGAATAGAAAGCAGCAAAAGATGCGGCTAAAACGATATCGTCATCGTTGAACTCTCTGTCATTGTCAGCTTTCAACAGAACGTGACTTCCATGGTAATTCTTAACGTGAAACCAAAGATCATCCTTTTCCGCCAAGGAGGTAGAAACGGTGTCATTCTGCAGATTATTCATACCAACAAAAATAGTAAACCCATTGGGAGATAAAATTTGTCGAGGTCTGGGTTTCTCTTTTTTTGCCTGGTTTTTCTTTGACAAAGAAACCATTCTTCTTCCATAGTTCCAATTGGCAAGTTCCTGACGAATCTGCATCAAATCAGAAGCTGTTTCCGCGTGATCAAGCATAGAATAAATACCGTTTGCATATGCAAGTTCCTCGGTAGCTATGTCAATCTGTTCACGCATTTTTTCAATGGCTGTTTTCTTTTTGGAATATTCGCGATAATACTTTTGAGCGTTTTGAGATGGGGTCAGCATCGAGTCAAGGGGAATTCGAACGGTGCTGTACGGCTCAGCGGAATAATCGGTTGCCTCAACAAAGGTATCACCTTTTTTTATTCGATACATCTCTTGAATGATCAAATCACCAAATAATTTATCTTGGTCAGCGTCTGAGGCTTGTTCCATTTGTACTTTTTGGACGCCGATTTTCTTTTCTAATCTATTTTTGCAATTCTTTAAAATCTGTGCAATATCGTTATAATGCTGTCTACGCCTTTCTGCGGAATTTCGATTCAAATAGAACTTTTCAATCGCTTCGGATGCACCCCCGCAAGAAACAACGTGCGCGCTATTTTCAAATTGCCTAATATCCGTAAAAGAAAAATCCACAGGGCATTCCCCTTGCTCAGCCGACTGCACGGAAGAATAAATCAAACAAGGATGAAAATCTCCGTTTTTAATAACAGAGACCATTTCAGAAAAAGAATTCCACAAAACCTCAGCGCACCCCGGAAAGCTACAAGTCTCCGCGTCGCCGGTAGCTCTATAAACAATTTCTCGGGCTGTTAACTTACCAAAACCAAGGAATTGTTTTTGGAAAAAAAGATCCAATCGACTTTCTGCCGGCAATGCATTTACTTTTTCAAAAAACTGATCTTTTGTACAAGTAATGGGATTGAGACGATCCAAAGTCGGCATCACTTGATACGGAAATCCCACCATAACAATCCGATCGAATTTGGTGGTAATATCGTTCTGACGGAATGCCGCAAGAATTTTTTGATCTTCATCGACAAAGATTAAATTCGATCCCCTTCCCATCATCTCGCAATACAAATATTTCGGTTTGAAATATCCCATTTCGTCACCGCTATCAAAAGATATGCGAATAATGCGGTCAAAGCCAAGCTGTTCAACGGAAGTGATTTTTGAGCGAGAAAGATGCTTTCTTAAAAGCATACACATCATCGGCGGAACCGACGGATTCTCTCTCGATTGTTCCGAAAGCGCCATATACGGGGTGGAGGCAGTGCAATTGATAATCAGTTTGCTACGCCCGGGTATTCGAAACAAAAGATCAATTTCATCACGCTCCGGTTGACAAACCTTATCAACCTTTAAACCCACGATTTTCTTGGAAAGTTCATGGGTCAATGCAGCGGTCATAAATGAATCAAATGGCATATATTTCTCCGAAAAACGTAAAATGTGAAAAAGGAGTGATATTGTGAAACAAATCAAAAATTTCTGTACACTTTATGATCTGAGAAAACTGGAGGTCATAAATATTTGCACAGGTAAACGACTTGGATGCATCGTCGACGTAGAATTGGATCTTTGTTTAGGAACCGTACTTTCCATCATTGTTCCGAAAAGAATCGAAATCAATGAAATTTTCAACAAAAAAGAAAATAAATACTACAAAATTCCTTGGTGCTGCATAGAAAGAATCGGAAATGACATCATCCTGGTGCGAATCGATTCTTGCAATTAATCTCCGATTAAATTTTTGAAAATCTCAAGATTATTTTGATCCCGCATTGCTTTGTCAACAGACGAATCTTTGCTGACGGCAGGAGCATATTTTAAACAAACGATCGTGTCCTTGGGTAAAGATGAAAAGCCATCCATTTTATACAGAGACGTATCGCCCAATCGCACTCCGAAGTAATCAATTGCTGACTTTGGCAATTCATCATAAATTGCGTAAAGATTCACCAGAGCACCATTCTGAGCAAGCTCTGAATAAAAATATTCATCTAATAGCAAAATGCAACCATCACCCGACAAAATTTCATCGGAGTATGCCTGGAATTCTTCGCGAGCTTGAATCCGCTGTCCTTCACTTTTCAGCATATCGAAGTCCGAATGCAATACAAAGCTCTGAATTTCAACAACAACATCTCCATCGTTGTTTACATCAAAAAGTCGTTCTTGAGCAGAGCCGATAATTTTTTCACAAGAATCATCGGAAAGAATCGTAGCACCGGCATAAAGAATCGAAGCATCCGATTCAGACTTTCTCAAAAATTGAACCGTTGCAATGATAATTAAAGTTAAAAATACAATTCCAACAAGCACGAACCACTTGTTGTAGTACCAAAAATTTTCAATCCATTGCTTTAGAGTTAATTTTGGACAGGGATATCTTTCTTCCATATCAATCCTCTCAAACCAATATTATAAAGTTTGATATTATATTATTTCAAGAAACCTGCAATAATCTGTTCTTCAGCTTCGGCCTCTGTTAAACCGAGCGTCATCAGCTTCATCAACTGCTCCCCTGCAATTTTTCCAATAGCCGCCTCATGAATCAAAGAAGCGTTGATATGATTCGCGGAAACTTCGGGAATCGCAAGAACCGTTGCTTCATCCATAATAATTGCGTCGCATTCGGTGTGTCCGTGACAAAGATTGTTGCCATTGATACGAGAAACAAATTCTTGATGAGATTTATTTTTTGCAACTGATCTGGAAACAACGTTGGTTGAAGAATTGGAACCGTTCAAATTCACGGTAAAATCAGTAATTGCAGTTTGATTTCCTTCGGTCAAAAGTTTTTCTCTAATGATCAAAGTAGCATCATCGGATACGTTTGCAATGGTTTTTCGTTCCGTGGAATCAACACCACCGATTTGCGTGGTCTCCAGCTCCATGGAAGCGCCTTCCTCAAGATGAATCACAGTCTGAGGATTCATAACATTCTTGCCTTCACCCTCGCCCTGTCCGTAATGCTTTTCAACGTAGCGAACAACAGAATCTTTTCCGACATGGAAAGTATGGATTCCATCATGCTTTGCCGTGTCACAACCACTATTGTGGATACCGCATCCGGCAATGATAGTTACGTCGCAGTTTTCGCCAACGTAAAAATCGTTATAAACCGTATCAGTCAATCCGGATTGTGTCAAAACAACGGGAATATGAACCGACTCGTTTTTCGTTCCGGGTAAAATCGTAATATCGATTCCGGGTGCATCTTTTTTCGGAGTAATAATAATATGCTCCGTAGAGGATCTTCCTGCACTTTCACCATTTCGGCGGATATTGTAAGCGCCCGTAGGAATATCATGTAAATCTGCAATTTCTTTTAAAAGATTCTTTTCAATTAAATCCATGATATCCCTCCTTAAAGATTTTCGCTCAAAGCAGAACAAACAGAACTCTGTCCCAAAAGCTTGGGCAAAATTTCATCTTTGGTTCCGACAGAAGATACTTTACCGTCTGCAATAACGACAACTCGATCTGCAATATTGAGAATTCTCTCTTGGTGAGAAATAATCAAAATAGATCCTTTAACGTCGTCTCTTAATTTTTCAAAAACCTGGATCAAATTCTGAAAACTCCACAAATCAATTCCTGCTTCGGGCTCGTCAAAAATAGAGAACTCGGTGCCTCTTGCAATGATTTGTGCGATTTCGATACGCTTTAACTCGCCACCCGAAAGAGATGCATTAACTTCGCGATTAATATACTCTCTTGCACAAAGACCCACGCGCGACAAATATTCACATGCTTCGGAAACACCGATTTCCTTTCCGGAAGCAAGGCGAATCAAATCCATTACGCAAAGCCCCTTAAAACGAACGGGCTGCTGAAAAGCAAAACTAATACCTCTCTTGGCGCGCTCAGTAATAGAAAGATTCGTAATATCTTCACCATTGAAAATCAATTGTCCTGAGGTGGGTTGATAAATTCCGGCAATTATTTTTGCCAATGTGCTCTTACCACCGCCATTCGGTCCTGTAAATGCGGTAAAACCGTCTTCGACAGTAAGATTGACACCACTCAAAATTTCTTTCGGACCTTCGGGCGAATCAACTTTAAAACAAATATCTCTTAGTTCTAACATAATTTAATAATACCTTTTTACAAATTCTTTTGCTTTTCTTCCTCTTCTGCTTCCAAAACCTTATAAGCTACTTTTCCAACCAATGTTTTGGGCAAAGATTGACGAATCTCAATATCATAAGGCAAAGCATACTTTGCAATATTTTTCTTACAGTGTGCTCTTAGAGATTCAAGGGTTTCTTCATTTGGAGTAAATCCATCTCGAAGTACAACAAAAGCCTTAATCTTTTGCATTTTGATCGGATCCTTAACACCGATCACGCAGCTCATTTGAACAGCCTCGTGAGAATCAATTATGTTCTCAAGCTGAGAGGGATACACGTTATATCCCGAGGTAATAATCATTCGCTTAATTCTTTGTTTAAAGAAAATATAACCGTCTTCATTCATACAACCGAGATCACCCGTGTGAAGCCAAACACGACCATCCTCATGGGTCTGCAAAGTATTCGCATTCTCCTCGGGGTGGTTTAAATAGCCCATCATTACGGTAGGGCCAGTCAGGCAAATCTCGCCGTCTTCTCCATAAGGCACCTCGTCACGGGTACCAACCTTACAAATCTTATAATAAGTATCGGGATAAGGAAGGCCAATGCTTCCCTCCACTTCCTTATGAAAAGGAGTCAGACAGCTTGCGGTAACACACTCGGTAGTACCATAGCCTTCACGAATACGAACGTCAGCACCGTGCTCTGCCAAGAAGCGATCAAATTTCTTTTTCAGTTCGATGGAAAGACTGTCTCCGCCCGAGAAAACACCCATCAAGGAATCCAATTTCTTTCCGTCCAAATAAGAATTACGAGTTAAAGTTTCAAACAAGGTTGGAACACCCGCAATATAATTGGGAGATTCTTTTACGATCAATTTTGCATATTCCTTCGGTGTAAAGCGAGGAATCAAAATTGAAGTGCCACCCGCAACCATCATCGTGTGAACGCACACACCGAGACCAAACCCGTGAAACATCGGCATAGCCGCCAGCATTCGTTTACCGGTCACAGGACGGTTACACATGGTAATCGTTTGCATTGCCAAAGCATTAAAATTCAAATTCGACAAAAGAATCCCTTTTGTTACACCGGTAGTACCGCCGGAAAATAAAATTACTGCGGGATCGGTTTCTTTTTTATCTACAATATATTCGCCGTTATAATTTTCACCGCACTTTAAAAAGTCTTTCCAGAAAATCACACGATCATTCTCAGGAACACGAGGAATTTTTCTGCCTTGAGTCAACTGATAACCAACGCCTTTAACCAAACTCAAACCATCTGCAACTGAAGAAATAAGCAGTTTATCAACCTGAACTTTTTTCGCAACGTTTTCAATTTTAGAATAAAATTGATCCAAAGTGACCACTACGGAACAGTTCGCTTCTTTGAGATAAAATTCGATTTCACCTTCAGCAGAAAGAGGATGAATCATCGTAGCAATAGCACCTATGCGATTCAAAGCATAAAGGCAGTATACCGTTTGAGGAACGTTTGGCATACAAATGCAAACACGCTGACCTTCCGAGATACCAAGTGACTTAAATGCCTTCGCACAAATTTCTATCATTCGGGCAAGACTACGATAATTGGTTTTCTTTCCCATAAAGGATAATGCAATTTGAGAAGGATATTTCGATGCAGTGTTTAAAACAACACGGCTCATTGACAAATTCGGATAATCCAAATGAAACGGAACATCTCCGTATCCGGAAAGCCAAGGCGCTTTCAGTTCTTCCATTTACAGTTCTCCCTTTATATCAATTGATTTCGTAAAAGGTTCATCCAAAATTTCAGGATGAGCTAAAATATATCTTAAATATTTAATGCTGTTTGCAAAATAAAAACCGTCTGCAATGCGCTCATCAATAGTAAATCCGAGGGGAAGCATTTCGCGCATCTCATAACTGCCATCCGCACAAAAAAGGGGTTTCAGCTGTTTTTCACCAATAATCACAAAAAATGAATTGGTACCCCAATCAATCAGATGGTGGTACGAAGCTGTCATTTTAATGCTTCCGAGATTAGAAATAAAACAGGTCGAATGATAAGGATCGACCTTTTCCAAAGCCGACGGCAACCAACCGTGATATTCAAGCCAAAACAGAAATTTTGCAACAAGTCGAAGCAAAGGGCGAGGAACACGATTTAAAACATTGATTACATCCAGAGTCCCCCCCTGGGAATTCTCCGTGCGGATTTTGTGAACTTCGCTTTTCACTTTTTGATAAACCTGTTCAATCGGGGATAAATCACTATCCTCGCGCATTTTCATAATAACCAAAGCTTCTTCAGCTTTATCAGAAAAAGCTCTTTTCACGATAAAGGAAAAGGAAATATCATTTCTTTGATATATTCGATGACCCTGCATAAAACGGTTCATAGCCGGACGCAGATAAATCGTTTTAGCAAGAGCTGCAATAATTACGTGAAAAATTGTATATTTAAAATCGGGGGAATTTTCGTTTTTCTTTTCAAGATAAGCTAAAACAGCAGAAAGATCAATTTCATCATTCAAAAGAGCCTCATTGTCAGTTCTTCCCAACAAAAGATAAGGCATAAAGGTGTGCAGGGGATCAGCATCGCGGATCAACTTCGCATCTTTTCGATCGCCGAATTTTCTCTTTGTTTTTGAACTCATATTACCTCTCAAAATTTATATTTTTTCATCAAATTCTACCACAAATCACAAAAAAAGTCAACATTCGTTCTTGATAAAACAACAAGTATAATTTATGAAATCGCTAAAGAAGTCTTATAAACATTTTTCATATATGTAATGCTCCCTTTTCTCTCTGATTAGCAAACGGCATATCCCGGTAAACGTATAAAATAAATCCCCTCCTATGTTTTTCATTCCATAGAAGGGGGACTTTTTCGCAAAATTTCAATTGAACAAATAACGCTTAGGCTTTATTTAAAGAAAACCAGAAAACACTTCCCTCACCCAAACGGCTCTCTACACCAAATTCCGCATTATGGAGAAGCAGCAATCGCTTAACAATGGAAAGACCTAGTCCGGTTCCAACCGTTGCCGCGCGATGACTTCGATCAACACGATAATAGCGATCCCAAATCAGTGAAAGTTTATCCTCAGGAATTCCTTCACCATGATCAATTACCATAACTTTTGCAGAGGAATTTTCGCTGATAATTTTAACGATAACCACTTTATCATCACCACAATAATTGATCGCGTTATTCACCAAATTATAAACAATTTGACCCAACTTAATACTATCACCCAAAACAAAAATTTGTTCCTGGCTTGCATCGAATTGGATAGAATACCCCTGAAAAGCCGTCAACTTCTCATAACGAGACAAAATATCTCTGATAAACGAAATAAGTTCAATTTTTTCAACGTTCAGATTTTCTATACTTGCTTCCAGTTTAGACAAGTCCATCAAATCCGTAACAAGATTTGACAAACGATGGGATTCATCAATAACAACTTGAAGATTCTCCGGCGTGTTTTCTCCGGGAATATCGCGCATAACCTCACTGTAAGCAGAAATCAAGGTCAAGGGTGTTCGCAAATCGTGGGAAACATTTGCAATCAATTCTCGTCTTAAGTGGTCGACTTGCTGAATTTCATTCGCAGAAATTCGCAACGTTTCAGCCAATTCTTCAACCTCTCGATAACCCTTAATGTTTTTCCCTTCGAAGTGACCTTCCGGCAGGGTTTTGGAAGCTTTATTAAGATTTACCAGCGGAGAAGAAATGGTTCTGGAAAGGATCACGGACATTAGAATGGAAAAGAAAATTAAGAACGCAATCATAAGATTAAGTTCAAAACGAATCGTTTGAACCGTAGATTCGATCGGTAACAGAACCGCAGAAATCAAGGCGTAGCGTTCTTCCCCTTGGGAATTTTCAAATACATGGCTATACAAAATACAATCATAGGCATCGGGAGTACCGCGAGGAGAAACCTCTTGTTCCCTGAAAAAGAAACCGTTTGGAAACTGAAAAGAATTCAAAGCGCGCTCATTACGCCTTAAAATGCTCGTGATTTCCTTTGCTGATAAGTGACTTTCAAAACGCTTCCCTTCGAAGTCATTCGTTGCATCATAAAACATAGCAATGGTTTTTCTGGAAAGGTTGTGCACAACGCACTGGCCGCTGGTATGTTCATCCACAAGAATGTTTAAATTACTGTCAAAAACACTTACGCAAAGGCCAACTGACGACGCAGTATCCAAAGTTAACTGCTCGAGCTTTGTGTCAGACAGACCGTGCATATTCAATGCAGCAGTTCGCACCGAATTAATCTTAATCGCACGATAGATCTGATCAAGAAACACGACTTCCAAGAGCCACAGCAATACAATCACCAAAACACTGAAACCAATAAATGAGATCAGTAGTTTTGATTTTATGCCAAAATTACGCTTCAAAGCGATACCCTACCCCTCTAAGAGTTACAATTTGTTTCGCGTATACACCGAGACTTTTTCGCAAAAGTTTAATATGCGTATCAAGCGTACGATCATCACCGTAATAATCATACCCCCATACATCGCAAATCAGCTTTTCACGACTTAAAGCTAAATTTTTATTTTTCACCAAGTAAAACAACAGTTCATATTCTTTTGGAGAAAGCTCTACACGTTCTCCGTCAACGCTTACAATTCTGGAGGAAAAATCAACCCGAAGCCCCTCAAAAACAAATTCATCGTCAGATCTTCTATCTGCTGAACGCGTAACTCGGCTCAAAATTGCCTGAACACGCATCATCAGTTCTTTGGGAGAAAAAGGCTTGACCACATAATCATCTATACCAAGCTCAAATCCATGAATTTTATCATATTCCTCACCACGAGCAGAAAGCATTAAAACAGGAACTTTGCTGAATTTTCGAATTTCACGAACAGCAGAAAAGCCATCCAATTCCGGCATCATTACATCAATGATCACAAGATCAAATTGATTCAGCTTACAAAGCGAAACAGCTTGCATACCATCGGATGCTTCTTCAACTTCAAAACCGTCAAATTCAGCATATTTGCGAATAATCGCACGAATTTTCATTTCATCATCAACAATCAAAAGCTTCATTCAAACCACTCCTTTTTCAAAGTATAACAAAGCCATGTGACAATTAGGTGAAAAAATCAAATTTCCGTCAGTTTAGCAAATATCATATAACGTTTATTTTGCCCTGCCGAAGAACCGGAACAAGTGGAAATCTGAAAAATAGTATCTTCCGCTGTTACGGAAACGTTTGACTTAAACGTCGAATTTTTAAATGCATTTGCAATAAATTCATTTCTTTTTTCGAGAGACGGTTCCAAATACAAACTTGACGTTGCAATGGTATTTACGCCCGCAAAAACTTCCAGACGGTACGTTTTATTTTCCGTAAAATAAAAAAGATACGGGTGTTCTTCGTAGTATCCTTCTTTCCGATAGTCAAGAATGGTACCAAACATAGAATCATTTTTCATATTGTGACCGTAAAGGACGTGGGAAAAGTCACTTAAGTTAGAATTATCACGATAATCCATAAAGATACTGCCTGCGGCATTTCTCTTGCCATTCGGCATACGGTCAACGTAATACGCATTATCAGTTCCCTGCATAACGGGATAATTGATCGGAGTATTGGGAGAATACAACCATCCTACAACGCGAGGATAATCTTCTTTTACACGTTCCAAATCAACTTTAATGTCAGGGAACGCTCTCAAATCAACACTTTGCCCACCTGCTCCGTTCGATAGACCGTCTAAATTTCCACACAAATTATAGACGTCCTCGGGAGAAATCGTAGAAACTGCGCTGTTTGCAAGAGAATCATTGAAATCAGATTCTTTCTTCGACTCAATCAAATAGTCAATTACTTGCCATGAAGAAAAAACAAACACGATAAGCAAAGCAATCTCGCAAATGATAGTGATTACCTTGGAAAACTTTTTGGATTTAAACAACTTAAAGCCTCCGTTTTTTATAACACAATTATAGCAAAAAATAAATAAGACGAATATGAAAAGACAGGAACGAATGTTCCTGTTTTTTCGTTTAATTTAGAGATTTTAAATCATAGGGTGTAGATTGGTAAACGAAATAGTTCAGCCAATTGATAAAAAGCAGACTACCGTGAGCTCTCCAATTCACAATCGGACCTTGCTCAGGATCATTATTTACATAATAATTCTCGGGCAGCGCAGTTCCAATACCCGCTGCAGCATCACGTCTATACTCCGCGTCCAATGTCAACGGATCATATTCCGCGTGACCCATAATGAAAAATTGTCTTCCGCCGTTTTTAGAAACAATATGAACGCCGGCGTTCTCAGATGATGCGAGAACTTTCAGTTCAGGAACAGCTTCTATATCCTCACGTTTTACCATCGTATAGCGGGAATGAGGAACATAGAAAACTTCATCAAAACCGCGAAGCAACATTGAGTGGGGATAATCCGCAACATGAGGAAAAACGCCAAAAAGTTTCTGATCCATTGGATACTTCTTGATGCCGTAATGATAATACAAACCTGCTTGCGCGCCCCAACAAATATGCAATACACTATGAACGTGGGTTTTACTCCACTCCATAATTTGACATAATTCCGGCCAGTAATCCACTTCTTCAAACTCTTTGAGTTCAACAGGAGCGCCTGTAATAATCATGCCGTCATAATTTTCATCCTTGATATCATCAAAAGTCTTATAAAAAGCAAGTAAATGCTCTTGAGCAGTATTTTGAGAATGATAGGTTGCAGTACGAATCAAAGTCAACTCAATCTGCAAGGGTGTATTACCCAAAACACGAGAAATCTGAGTTTCGGTTTCAATCTTTTTCGGCATCAGATTCAAAAGCAAGATGCGCAAAGGACGAATATCCTGGGTGATTGCCCGCTTTTCTGTCATTACGAAGATATTTTCGTCGGCAAGCGTTTGAACCGCGGGGAGATCATTCGGGATCTTAATGGGCATTTCTAAACTCCTTAAATATTATTCAATGC
>JAZOSM010000017.1:0-3491 GCA_045657125.1 Eubacteriales bacterium | reverse complement strand
TCCAGCGTGGCGTGACCGATGCCGTGCGCGGCAAGCTCTGCGCGCACCCGCTCCTTGATCTCGCAGCTGTCGCCCTCGGTCACCACGTGCATGGTGGCATAATGGTGTACGCCGTCCATGCTCCAAAGATGGATATGGTGCACGTCAAGGATGCCGTCGACTTCCGAAAGACGGTGCTTGATTTCCGCAAAATCCACACCGTTTGGGGACTTTTCCAGAAAAAGATCCAACGCCTCCTTCAAATTTTGCAGGGCGCTTGCGAAGATAAACACCGCGACGGCGATGGAGAGGATGGGGTCAAGGATGGCGAAATCGGTAAAGCGCATCACGACAGCGCCCGCCAGAACCACCAGCCAACCCAGCACATCCTCCAGCATATGCAGGTTGACGGCCTTTTGGTTGAGGGAATCGCCGTGACGGGTGAAAAACGCCGCCGAGAAGTTGACGCACACGCCCACCAAGGCAAACAGGATCATGCCGTTGTAGTCAATGGTTGTGGGGGTAATGATCCTGCCGACGGCATTGTAAACCACCAGCACGGAGCCTGCCAGCAGGATCAGCGTGGTAATGACACTGCCGATCACCGAATATCTGCCGTAGCCGTAGGTATATCGCTCGTCGGGCTGTTTTTTGCTTTTGCGCTCCAAAAACCAGGAAACGCCGATGCTGGATGCATCTCCGATGTCGTGGATGGCATCCGACAAAATGGCCACACTGCCCGTCAGAATGCCGCCCGCAAACTCAAAGATCGAAAAGGCGAGGTTCAGGATAAAGGCGATCAGAATATTTCTTTCGGTTTTCATAGCTCCTCCCGGTTGACAAATGTCGTTTTTTATGGCACAATATATATGTTATCGAACATGGTGTTTTATAATAGTATAATGACCGACCGAGTAGAAATCAACATATTTTTTGCAAAAATCGTTCCGTACCGAACAAATTTACGATATTGTATGGGGGAAACAATGGATAGACGGCAAAAAAAGACCAGAGAAGCAATTTTTGGCGCCTTTACCGCGCTTTTGTCCAAAAAGCATTATAATCAAATCACCGTCGGTGAGATCATAGAGGAGGCCGATGTCGGCAGAGCCACGTTTTACGCGCATTTTGCAACCAAGGATTTTTTGCTGAAGGAGCTTTGCGAGGAGCTGTTTTGTCACATCTTTGACGCGACACGAGAGGACGGCGAAAAGCACAGGCACATTTTTGAGTGTGATGCGCCTTCGTCGGTGATACTTCACCTGTTGCAGCATTTACAGAGAAACGATCACAACATCTTGGATCTGTTGGCTTGCGAGAGCAACGAGCTGTTTTTGCAATATTTCAGGGAAAATCTGAAGCTGCTGATACAGAGGCAGCCCGGACTTTTCGAGTGCAAAAAAGAAGCGGAGCTTCCGTACGGATACTGGATCAACCACGTTTCCGTCACCTTTGTGGAAACGGTCAGATGGTGGATCGACAACGGAATGAAAGAAAGCCCCGAGATGCTTTCCGATTATTTTACGGCAGTGCTGTGAGCGATAGACGATCGCCTTTGCGAAGAACGGTTCACGCCCACAAACGCCGATGGAAAGCGCATCTCGCGGAATGTTTAAGCCACCGCAAGAAGGAATTCGAAGAAAAGCCGCAGAGCTGATAAAAACCGTGAAAGCGGAAATCGCGGAGATGAAAAAAGCAGCGAAGAACGCATAAGGAAAGAGGGGCGACCATGACGGTCGCCCCTCAATATTTGGGATGCAATAAGCAAAGAAAAACTACTCCTCGGAACAATAAGGACAATCTACAATTGTAAATCCTACCTCTTTGTATGCTTTTTCTTCGGCCATTTCGTAATTCACAAAATAGCCTTTTTCCATCTCCGTATCTACTATTCTGTCAAATCGCTCTTGATTGTTAGGCTTTTTATATTTCTTCGTATCTTTACAGTGAGGGCACTTCATAAGAATATCCTTTCAAAATTTATTTTTTCAAAGTAGGGATTTTGGTTCCACGAGTATTTACGCCTAATATAGCAGCACCAAGCAATAAAGCACCTCCGAGAACGGGCACTCCAATTTTAAGTGCATCTAACAAAAACTCTTTGTATTCGCTATCTTTAGCAGAAATGCGATCAGCGATTAAAATCATTTTATCAGTTATTAAAGCTCTCTCTTCTGCGGAAATGTTGTCTTTTTGCAATAGATTTCCCAACTCTGAAAGAATGAGTTTATATGATTCTATTGATTCTTTTTGACTCTTACCCGCTTCCTTAATTGCGCTATCGCACATGGTGTTAAGTTGAGCAATCATGTTGCCCGCCATTTCTGCATATGCAGGAAATTGATTGATAATACTTATTGCTACATCCTTGTCCATATTCGGAATTAGCGAAATGAATTCAACTATTTTTTCTTTGGACAAATTTCTGAAGCTCTCAATATTTAAAGCTTTCTTCACGCTTTCTTCGGAAATCAAAGTCTTTGCCATAGTATCCTCCAAATCGGTAGTTTTTTAAAAGCCGCAGAGTTACCCCTGCGGCTTCGATTGCGGTCAAAACCGCGATTTTGGTCGGAGTGACAGGATTCGAACCTGCGGCATCGACGTCCCAAACGTCGCGCGCTACCAACTGCGCCACACCCCGAAGTGTGAAAAATATTGAATTTTTGGAGTTTTTCTGTAAGTGGTCAAATCTGTGGTCAAACCACTTAAAATGGGATTTTTGCAAGAGAGGATAGTGTCGAAAAAGTCAGTGTTTGTAAGGGTTTTCGGCGTTTTCTGCTTCGGAATACCTTGGGGGCGGTGTCTTGCTCCCAAACGTCGCGCGCTACCAACTGCGCCACACCCCGAAGTGTGAAAAATATTCGATTTTTAGATCAATTTCCGTAAGTGGTCAAATCTGTGGTCAAAACATTTTGTCGGTGTTTTTTTGAAAAGGCAAACAGCCGAAAAAGTCAGTCGTTTACACATTTTCGCAAGCGAAAATCGGCTTTTCTTCAATGTTTGCAAGGGGGTTCAATGTTTGGCTTTTCAGCGCGAAGCGCTCTTTTGCCCGTGGGGGCGTCCCCACCGGTGTCCTGCTCTCAACCCCCGAGTATGCGAGGATGCGTGCATACCAACTGCGTTACATCCCGAAATAAAAGTTGAAGAAAAGAGTGGGATGCGAGTTCTATTTACCCGTAGTCATTTTTGCCTATACATTATAACAGAGTTTTTTTGAAAAGTCAAGAGGTTGCCTGATTTTTCACAAAATTTGAAGCTTTTCTTTTTACTTTGTTCACAGCTTTCATTCTGTTTGCCGTGGCGGGATGGTGCGCGGTCAAAAAACGGGGTGCTATGCCGATCACGCCTTGCAATCGGATAACACCTCGTTTTTTTTTGCTCTTAAGCCAGCATCTCCATCAGGTCACGGAGTGCGGTCTCGAATTTTACGCCGTACCAATGCTCGGGATCACCCTGTGTATTCTCGATACACTTGACCGTATAGTCAGCCGCGATCCTTGCCGCCTCAAACA
>JAZOSM010000016.1:0-2258 GCA_045657125.1 Eubacteriales bacterium | reverse complement strand
TGGTGTACCTCGCTCACGAGCATAACTATCCCCAATAGCGTTACGAGCATTGGCGGTTGGGCGTTTATGGGTTGCACCTCACTCACGAGCATAACTATCCCCAATAGCGTTACGAGCATTGGTGATCATGCGTTCTCCGAGTGCACCTCACTCACTACCGTAAATTATGTGGGTAGCCCAGACGATTGGGCAAAAATATCTATTGACTCCGGTAATGAGGATTTGGTGTATGCAACGATAAATTATAACTACAAAGGATAAACAAAACGCGCGGCGTTTTACACGATGTTGCGCATGGCGCAAATTAAGCTAGCTTTTTGCCACTCAAAAAGCACACAATAAAACAAAAAGTAGTTGAAGCCGAGGCTTTAACCACTTTTTTCCTTAACATTTGCCGCAAGGCAAATATATCACTGCGCCAACGGCGCAATATCACTCGCCGCAAGGCGAATATCACTCACCCGAAGGGTGAATATCACTGAAAACGCCACGGCGTTTTCACAACTTTCCACTTGACTTTGCGCGCGGATGGTAATATAATAATTACATCACCCCAAAGGAGAGAAAAATGGGTTTCGGAATCACCTTTTCTAACGTTTTACTGACACTTGCATACATATTGCCCGGCTTTCTGCTTTGCAAGGTAAAAAAAGCCTCGGCGGAGCATCTGACCTCGATGTCGGCATTCCTCATTTACGCCTGCTCGCCGTGTATGATAATCTCGGCTTTTCTGAACTTTGAGTTCTCTGTCACACAGCTCACTAACATGGGGCTGTTCTTTGCAAGCTCTCTTGTGCTTCAAGCGGCGTTCATGCTCGTGCTTTTTGCCCTGTTCCGCAAAAAATACGCCGATGCGAAATACCGCATCCTGACGATCGCCTCCGTTATGGGCAACGTCGGATTTTTCGGTATGCCGCTCGTTAAAGCGCTCCTGCCCGACAATCCCGAGGCGCTGTGCTATTCCTCGATATACGTAATCTCGATGAACATCCTCGTTTTCACGGTCGGCATCTTCTGCCTGACGGGCGACAAGCGCTCGATGACGCTGAAGGCGGCGATATTCAATCCCAGCATGGCGGGACTCGCCATCGGTCTGCCCGTTTACATATTCGGCATTGGCAAATTAGTTCCCGCTATAGCAACGAACGCGGTCAGCCTGCTCGGCAGTATGTCAACGCCTCTTTGTATGGCGATACTCGGCATAAGACTTGCCACGGTCTCGCTTCCGAAGCTGTTCAGCCGCCCGATGATATATCTCATCTCGCTTGGCAAGCTCGTTCTTTTCCCGCTTTTCTGCTACGGCGCGGTTTATTTCCTGCCGCTTCCGTGGTCGCTCAAGGCGAGCCTGCTCATACTTTCTGCAACGCCGTGCGCGTCGATAATTTTCAATATGGCGGAGCTTCACAAGAGTGAGACGGAGCTTGCGGCAAACTGCGTACTTGTGACCACGCTGTTGTCCTGCCTGACCTTGCCGCTGATAACGATGATACTTTGATGCGTCTCCATTCTCCGCTTCAATGCTTTGGTTATTTAACGTAAAAAAACGCCCACACGGGCGTTTTTTTAATATTTTTTGCAAAAAAACAAATTTTTTTCAAAAAGGTCTTGATTTTTGTTTCGACTTGTGCTATTATATAAGGGTACGAGCTGGAGAGATGGCTGAGCTGGTCTAAGGCGCACGACTGGAAATCGTGTTTGGGCTAATACCCCAACCAGGGTTCGAATCCCTGTCTCTCCGCCACACATCACCTTGCCGCTAACGCGGCAAGGTGATCATATATAATATTAAGTCGAAGTAAAAAACAAGACCTTAATATTCAAAAAAATGTTTTTTCTCAACGTCGTCCTCTCGCCTTTTTCAGCCGAGGTATTCAACAGCTCCCTCGCTCGGCAGAAGCTTCTGCGTCGTGGCGAGTTTACTGAGGTACCCCGTTGAGTCAACACCGTATTCTATTGCCAATGATCTTTTATAGGCAACAAAAAAGCCTGCGGTCTAAAATCCTCCGCAGGGCGTTGACAAACATTTAAACTTGTGCTATAATTGGAACGTAAAAAAACTTTTTACTTCCAATTCAGATGAGCTAAACCGAAATCGTTTAGCACAGCCAAGCAAGGTCTATCCGCTCGTTACGGTGGACTTTGTGAAGCGCGCGACGCGCTAACGTCACGTGTTTCGGGCTTTGGGCGGCATCCTTGTGGATGCCGTTTTTGTTTTATAATTTATTATAATACGCAAGGCAGAAAAAGTCAAGTGGTTT
>JAZOSM010000015.1:0-20428 GCA_045657125.1 Eubacteriales bacterium | reverse complement strand
CCAAAAGACAGAGAAGTGCGATGATTTTTTTCATAGTAAACTCCAATAAATTATTTGTGGTAGCCGCGTTCACGCAGACAGGAAAGAATCAGGTCAGGGTTATCGCAGGTGATCAGTTCCACCTCGGAAGCAATGGCAACGTCTACCATTTCCGGATTTTTGACAGCGGTTCCTGCCCAGGGGCGAATGCCTTTGCCGCGCATTTCGTTACACTCCGAGCAGGTCGCCACACGGCGGTCGCCGGGAATGCCGTCGGAAGCGAACATACAGCAGCAATAGCCGAAGGAGAAGGGCTTGTCCATCTCGCCCATTAAGGGAGCGGGATAATACAGATGCAGACGGTATTTGTCACCGTAGGTGTCGTGGATGTATTCCTGCAGTCTGCCACTCCAGGTATTGATAACGACTCTGTCGGTAAAGCCGTAGTCGTCGATCAACTTTAAAATGCGGTCGCAAATGGTAAAGGCGGTTTCATCCAAGCCCTCAACGGGATATTCTCTGACGGGTACGTGATGCTTGATGGGGGGGATGCCGTTTACGGGGTATTCTTTCAATTCGATGTCCAGAGTGATGGTGGGGTGATTTTTGACAAGCTCCAGAAGATCGGTAAACTTCGGGATTTTTTCCCCTGCAAATTCCTCGCCCTTCCAAGAGCCTGCGTCCAAAGCCTGCAGCTCTGCCAAGGTCAGATCGCGCACGGCGCCGCTTCCGTTGGTGGTGCGGTCAACCGTTCCGTCGTGAATGAGTACAAGTTCGTTGTCACGGGTGATGCGCACGTCGGTTTCCAACTGATCCACGCCAAGCTCCAACGCCTTGCGAAAAGCGAGCATGGTGTTTTCGGGATATTTGGAACTCCATCCGCGGTGTGCGGCAACGTAAATATTATCTTTGCTTTGTGTCCAGTAATTCATTTTCGCCCACCTTAATTTGCATTTTTACATTCGTTCAACAAACGGACGGACTCCTGCGCCAGTTCCTCACCGGTACCGCTCACAAAACGGCAGTTATAGGTTTCGTAGCCGCCGTGGGAATAGCCCAAAGCAGAGGGGATGTAGCCCAATGCACCCAGAGACAGGGAGCAAACGAAGGTCATTTTAAAGGGAGAACCGTCGCGGATTTCTTTGCCGTTGGTATCAAACATTTCGTAGGGAGAGCCTGTAAAGGCAATGTCACCGAAGGAAATGGCGTTCAAGGGAGCATCCAGCGTTTCGCCCAATTTGGAACGGACAAGAACAAAGGAAGCGTCGTAGTTGCCGTCAAAGCCGTATTTTTCCATTAAAGCAAGACCGGCCTCGGACTCGTAGCCTGCGTTTGCAACCTCCTGTGCCTGAGCAACGCGCTCGGGGGAGTCGTGGCGAACCTTTGCAGGGTAAAGGCTTCTTTGCGCCTGAATTTTACCGAGGGAAACCTTTTCTTCCTTTTTCAAAGCGGCGTCGGCGGTAGCCATAAAGCCGTCGATGGCGTCAAGCCAGGTATCGTAATAACGCTCGCCGGGGAGCATGGAATTGAAATTGATGTTTCCGGAAGCGCCGCTGTAGTAAGCAAAGAGGCAATCGTATTTTTTCTGTGCCTGTTGACGGAAAGGATGTACGAAGTCAGCGGAAAGTTTCTGAGGATAAGTGCTGGTAGCTCCGCCGTAGTGGGTCTGGAAGTTGACCAAAAGCACGTCTTTTTTATTCTTACGGTCGAAACGGATGGTACGCATTTCGGGGTCTGCCTCGGATTCGTGGCTGACGGGTTTATCGGAAGTGCCGGGATTCATTTTGTATTTGCCGTTTTCCAAAAGATAGCGGCGGACAAAACCGATGGGGTGCTCGGTGTTTGCCTTGCCCGTGTAGGCTGCCTCAACCACGTCCAGATCACGCAGGGCTTCTTCGATGACAACGGGAAGCTTTTTGTAATACTGCTGCATCCAGGGGACGTTGCCCTCGGCGGTAGAGCCTGCATCGGGCGCAGAGTGGGAGTGGGTACAGCTGAGGATTACGTTGGCGGCGGGAATGCCGAACTGCTTTTCAATGATTTGCAGAGATCTTTCGCTTACGTTTTCCAGCATTTTCTTCAGGTCGGCGGTCATTATGAGTGCAACGCTCTCGCCGTCGGAAATGGCGGTACAGGTAAGAAGCAGCGGGTCGTGAACGCCGTTTGCGATTCCGCCGAAATAGGAAATGGGGGTAGCGCCTGTAATATCAATGGTAGCGTAGCCCACGGAAAAA
The DNA here is from genome assembly GCA_045657125.1 of Eubacteriales bacterium. Lineage (GTDB taxonomy): Bacteria > Bacillota > Clostridia > Oscillospirales > SIG627 > RGIG5579. Next base: position 18,215 of record JAZOSM010000015.1, on the reverse strand, counting down.
CCTTCGGGGTAGACGATGGGACCTGTTTTTTTGGGGTCTTCGGTTTTTGCGGTTGCGCTTTCCTCGGTGTTCATCTCGGAAAGAGAGGAGGATGCACACGCACAAAGGGGAAGACAGATCGCCAAAAGGCAGATTACAGCAATAATTCTTTTCATAATCGGTATCCTTAAATATTCGTTATAGTTGTATCAATACGCGCTTTTGCATTCGTTGAGAAGTCGGATCTGTTCGTTTGCAAATGCCGTACCGCTTCCTTTTTCAAAGCGGCAGGTGGAAACCTCGTAGCTCATATGGTCTTCTGCAAGAGCAGAGGGGACGTAGTTGAAGGATTCGTTGGTCATGGACAGGGTAAAGGTTTGCTTGAAGGGGGATGCTTTTCGAACGTCCTGTCCGTTGGTATCAAACTGTTCAAAGGGTGCGGTGGAGAAAGCAATGTCACCGAAGCTGACAGCAAAAAAGTGCATATCCTGGGTTTCTCCCATGGAGGCACGTGTGACGACGGCGCTTGCTTCATATTTGGAAAGGAAGCCGTATTCCTTGATTTTCTGAGATCTTAATTTCTCGTCGCTTGTGGCGTCGATTTCCTTGGCGAGTTTGATTCGTTCGGGGGAATCCTGCTTAATCTTGCCTTGGTAAACGGAAGATTTTGCAACGACCTTGCCGGTGGCGCTTTCTTCTTCGTTTTCAAGTGCTTCGCGAATGGCGCGGACAAATTCCTTTGCACCGCTTGCAAAATCGTGGTAGATCCGTTCGCCGGGGATGGCGGAATTAAAGTTTAAGTTTCCGCTGGAGCCGCTGAAGTATGCAAAGTGGCAGTCCAGTTCCTTTTCCGAAAGCTTGCGGAATTCACCGAAGATGTCTGCGGAAAGCTGACCGCCGCCAAGTCCGCCCATATAGTGCGCCTGCCAGTTGGTCATCAAAACGTCCTTTTTGCCTTCGCGGACAAAGCGGACGGTGCGAAGCTCGTTATCTGCTACGGATTCGTGGGCAACTGCGGTGCTGCCTGCATTGGTTTTGTAAGAGCCGTCGGGCATTAGATACCGACGAACGAAGTTCAGATTTTGGGTGTAACCCTTGCCGGTATATGCTTTTGCAAGGGTAAGATCCCGCAGGGCTTCCTCTACGGCAATGTTAAACTGCTGATAGAAGTTTTTCAGCCAGCGGGCGTTGGAGCCGATGGTGGGCGCGGAGTGGGAATGGGTTACGTTAATGAGAAGATTTTCTGCGGGGATGCCGTAACTTTTCTCAATGGACTTTCCGCACTGCTTATATGCGGAAAACTGTACGCTCATTGCGTCGGCATTGATCAAAAGGGCGGTGTTTTCACCGTCGGAGACGGCAATACAGGTCAGATACAGAGGATCGCGGACCGTACTTGCTTCATCCTCCCAGATGGCTACGGGCAGGGGACCTGAAATATCCACACGGCTGTAGCCTACGGAAAAGCCCTCGGGATAGACGATGGGGCCCTTTTCCTTGACTTCTTCGGTTTTGGTAGCCGCACTTTCACCGGTGACGGTCTGCTCCGGGGAGAGGGAGGAGGAACTGCAGGCACACAGAGGCAGGCAGATGGCAAGAAGACAAAAGAACGCGATGAGTTTTTTCATTTGCACAATTCCTTTCTAAGCGGCGTTTTTACATTCATTTAAAAGGCGAACCATTTCTGCGGCGAATTTTTCGGCGCTGCCGTATTCGAAATAGGAAATAATGACTTCGTATGAGCCGTGGGGAACGGCAAGGGCAGAGGGAACGTAGCCGAAGGAGCCGTTTGTAAGAGAGCAGATAAAGGTGGTCTTGAAGGGGGAGTCGGCTCTGACCTCCCGGCCGTTGGTATCAAACATTTCGTAAGGCGCGGAGACGAAGGCAATATCGCCGCAGGAAATTGCGGTAAAGGGGATTTCGGGGTGTTCGCCCAGACCCTTTCTCATGATGACGGCGGTTGCCTGGTACTTGGAAACAAAGTCGTATTTATGCAGAAGCTCGGTAAAGCTTTTGCCGGCGCCGCGGGCGGTATTGACCTCGACGGCGTGTTTATAGCGTTCCTCGGAATCCTTGATGGTGGTGGCGACGTATTTGGAGGAGGCGGCGCGGATGGTGCCCGTTTTTACTTTTTCTTCTTTTGCGATGGCATCCTTTGCCGTCAGCATCAGACCCTTGGTGGCTTCCACGAAATTGTCGTATTTCTTTTCGCCCTTCAGTTTACCGCTGAAATTCAAATTGCCCGAGGCACCGCTGTGATAGGTGAACAGACAATCCAGCTCCTTTTCAGCCGCTTCTCGGAAGGTGTGCACGAAGTCGGCGGAGTACTGATCCGGATAGCGGGAGGGAGAATCGCCGTAGTGGGTCTGATAATTGACCATTAAAACGTCCTTTTTGCCCTCTCTTTCAAAACGGATGGTACGCATTTCGTTGTCCGCCTCGGATTCGTGGGCGATAGGCTCGTCGGAGGAACTGGGATTGGTGCTGTATTTTCCGTTTGCTTTCAAGTATCTTCTGACGAAGGTGATGCCGTCGGTATGGGGAACGCCCGTAAAGGCTTCTGCGGGGGTCAGATCCCGCAGGGCATCTTTGACAGCGACGAGAAGCTGCTTGTAGAAGGTGGTGTTGACCCAGTTCATTTCCTTATTCGCATCGAAGCCGGGCGCGGGGGCGGAATGGGTATGGGTTGCATTGAGAAGAATTCGGTCGGCAGGAATGTTTACGCTTCTTTCGATCAGTCTCTGTGCGGTTTCCACAATATTGATACGGATGCTGCGAACGTCCACGGAGATGAGAAGGGCGGCGCTTTCTCCGTCACAGAGCGCGGTGACCGTGATCTGCAAGGGATCGTGGGCAGAGTTGCCGATTCCCTCATAGATGGGGAGAGCCTCGACGGGGGTGATGTCCACGCGGCTGTAGCCTACGGAAAAGCCCTTGGGATAGACGATCTTTCCATCGTTCTTTTTCACTTGCTCCGTTGCCGTCTCCGACTGCTTTGCCGTTTCGGTTTCGGTCTCTGCAAGGGAGGAGCAGGCACAAAGGGGAAGAAGCAGGATCAGGGTCAAAATCAGTGCAACGATTTTTTTCATAGAAACATCCGAATTTAGGTGGCGGCCTTGCATTCGTTCAGAAGTCGGATCTGCTCGCGGACGAATTCTTCACCGCTGCCCTCTACGAATTTCGTCTGTCCTACCTCGTAGCCGCCGTGAGGGAAGGCAAGTGCGGAGGGAACGTAGCCGTTGTGACCGTTGGTAATGGAAAGGGTAAAGGTTACGGGGAAGGGGGAAGCGGCTCTGACCTCTTGTCCGTTGGTGTCAAACTGCTCGAAGGGAACGGTAGCAAAGGCGATATCGCCAAAGGATACGGCAAAGAATTGCATATCCAGAGTTTCGCCCAAATTGGAACGCGTTACCACTGCGGTAGCGGCGTATTTAGAGGAAAAGCCGTACTTTTTGATCAGCTCCTGACCTTCGGCGGAATCTCTTCCTACCTTGGCAATCTCTTTTGCCTGAGCGATGCGCTCGGGGGCGTCGTGAAATACGGTGCCGGCGTAGGTGGAGTGGGCGGTATGGATTTTACCGGTCTGTACTTCTTTTTCGCCTGCAATGGCTTCGCGAACCGCTTTCACGAATTCCTTTGCGGCATCTTCACGGGAGTGTACGGTCTTTTCACCGGGAATGGGGGAATTGAAGTTGATGTTTCCGCTGGAGCCACTGAAATATGCGAAGTGGCAACCCAGTTCTTTTTCGGCAACCTCGCGGAAATTGCCGAATACGTCGGCGGAAAGCTTGCCCTTGCCGACGCCTCCCAGATAGTGAGACTGCCAGTTGGTCATCAAAACGTCCTTCTTGCCTTCGCGCTCGAAGCGGATGGTGCGAAGGCTGCGGTCAGCCTCGGTTTCGTGTGCCACGGAGGTCTTGTCACCGTGGGTCTTATAGGTGCCGTTGGGCTGGAGATAGCGGCGGACGAAGGAGAAATTCTCGGTTGCGCCTTCACCTGAAAATGCCTTTGCGGGAGTCAGGTCGCGAAGCGCTGCTTCCACGGCCTCGGTGAACTGGGCGTAGAAATTCTTCATCCAGCGTGCATCGGAGCCGATGGCGGGCGCGGAGTGAGAGTGGGTTGCGTTGATGATCAAATTTTCAGCGGGAATGTTGTATTTGGCAACCAGCTTCGCACAGCTGTCGTACGCTTTTTTCTTGATGCTCAGAGCGTCGGCATTGATCAGAAGAGCCACGCTTTCACCGTCACAAACGGCAACTACGGAGAGCATCAGAGGGTCGCCGACCACAGTTGCTTCGCTTTCGTAGGTTTCAACGGGCAGGGGACCGGAGATATCGGCACGGGCAAAGCCCACGGAAAAGCCCTCGGGATAGACGATGGGGCTCTTTTCCTTGACCTCTGCGGTGGTTTTCACTTCGGGTTCCGAAGTTTTTGTTTCTTGGACGGAAAGATTGCTGCCGCAGGAGAACAGGGGCAGACAAATTGCCAAGAGACAAAGCACTGCGATAAATCTTTTCATAGGAATATCCTCCCATTTTATTTTATACTGAAAATAGATTACCAAAAAAACAGAAAAAAAGGGTGAATATTTGGTGAATTTTTACGGCGGAAGAGCAGCTTTTTCCGTAAAAAACAAAAAAAGCGGAACTTCCGCTTTTTTGTTTTTCTAGTTTTCAGCGCATTTATTCAAAAGTTTTTGCATTTCTTCCACGAACATTTCCGCACAGCCTGCCGTGTAGGGGCAAACTGCTACCTCGTAGCCGCCGTGAGGAAAGGCTTCCTTGGTGGGCATATAGCCGTAGGTACCTCCGGAAAGGGAATTGATGAAGGTCATTTTAAAAGGAGAGGTGTCGCGGACCTCTTTGCCGCTGGTATCAAATTGCTCGAAAGGGAATGCGGCAAAGGCAAGATCCCCGAAGGTAATGCAGTTCAGCGGAACTTCTTCCGTTTCGCCCAACACGTTGTTTCGCTTCAGCACGGCGCCTGCTTCGTGCTTGGACTGAAAACCGTATTTTTTCACCAGAGTCTCTTTTTTATCCTCGTCGTTGCCTGCATCGGAAATTTCCCGGGCTTGTGCAACGCGCGTTTCACTTTCTTTTCTGACGGTTGCCACGGCAATGGTACTTGCAGAATGAATGGTATCAAGTTTTACGGTTTCCGCTTCGCTTACGGCACTTTTGGTAGCAGCAATGAAAGAGGGGATGGTTTCGGGGTAGGTTTTGTATTTTCGTTCACCGGGAATGGGCGATACGAAATTGATGTTGCCCTCCGCGCCGCTTTGGTAGGCAAAGAGGCAGTTCAATTCTTTTTCCGCGCTTTCGCGGAAAGGATGAATCCAGTCGGCGGAAATACAGCCGGGGTAAACACTGCCCGCACCGCCGTGATGGGTCTGATAATTGACCATCAGAACGTCTTTTTTTGTTTTGCGGTCGAAGCGGATGATCCGAAGCTCGCGGTCTGCTTCGGTTTCATGGGCAACTGCGGTGGAATCACCGTGGGTTTTATAACTGCCGTCGGGCATCAGGTAACGGCGCACGAAGGTAATGCCTTCTTCCACCTCGCTTTTTCCCGCAAAAGCGGATTCTACCACGTCCAGATCACGCAGGGCTTCTTCGATGACAAGGGGGAATTCTTTGTAAAAGCTTGACAGAAAGCGGACGCCCGCAGGAGACTCGTTGCCCAAGGTCAGACCCGTATGGGTGTGGGTGGCGCTGAGAATGATGCGCTCGGCGGGAATGCCGAATTTCTTTTCCGCCGTTTGGCAAAGTTTTACGTGGACGCTTCTTTCGATCTGCAATACGTCGGCGGTCATAATCAGAGCCGCTTTTTCACCGTCCCATACGGCAGTACAGGTCAATTGCAGGGGATCGTGTATCTGAGTCAGGTCACCGCTTTGAGACGGATGGGGAGGTGAACAGGGAATCTCGTGCCGCGCGTAGCCTACGGAAAAGGCGTCGGGATAGACGATTTCACCCATTTTCTTTTTGGCCTCAGCGGTTTTGACGTCTTCCTCGGTTTGGGTAGTTGTTTCTTCCGTTGCAAGGCTTGCGGAGCAAGCACAAAGGGGCAAACAAAGAGCCAAAAGCCATAAAAATGCAACGATTTTTTTCATAGCAAACTCCTTTTGGTTTTAAGATGCACTTTTACACTCGCCGAGCATTTTGATCAGTTCGGAAGAAATCTGCTCGCCCGTTCCGGGAACGTAGGCGCAGGCAAGTACCTCGTAGGTACCGTGAGGAAAGGCAAGGGCAGAGGGAACGTAGCCCATGGCGCCGTTGGTAAGGCTGCAGATAAAGGTGGTTTTAAAGGGGGATCCGTCACGCACTTCTTTTCCGTTGGTGTCAAACATTTCAATGGGGGCGGTGGCAAAAGCAATTTCGCCAAAGGATATGGCGGTCAGGGGCATTTGTTCGGTTTCACCCTTGTTGGCGCGATTGACGGTGGAGTTGGCGGCGCGCCAGGATTCAAAGCCGTATTGGGCTGCCAAGGCGCTCATTTCCGTTGTGTCAGTGCTTTCCATAACCTTTTTTGCCGCCTCAACGCGCTCGGCGGGATCTTTCTGAACGGTGACGGTCAGATCACGGGAAACCACTTGGATTTTGCCCGTTTGAATGGGTTGTTCCTTGGAAAGAGCGTCGCGTGTGGTAATCATAAAGCCCTCTGCGGCTTCCGTATAGGAGTTGTAGATTCGTTCGCCGGGAATGGAAGAAAAGAAATTGATGTTTGCACCTGCGCCTTGATGATAAACGAAGTGGCAATCAAATTCCTTCTCTGCAGAGCTGCGATAGGGCGCGACGAAGTCGGGGGAAATCTTTCCTGCGCCGATGCCGCCTACGTAGTGGGTCTGATAGTTGACCATGAGAACGTCTTTTTTTGTTTTGCGGTCAATGCGGAGGGTGTTCAGCTCGGGGTCTGCATCGGTTTCGTGTCTGACGACCTCTCTGGAACCGGGATTGGTCTTATAACTGCCGTCGGGCAGAAGATAACGGCGCACGAAGGTCAGGCTTTCGGTGTAGCTTTTTCCCGTGTAAACGCCTTCCACCTCGTCCAGATCGCGCAAGGCAGCCTCGACTACGATGGGAAGCTGCTTGTAGTAATTGGAGAGCCAGCGGGTACCGGTGTCACCGCCTTCGCCTCCTTGCGGTGCGGAATGGGTATGGGTGCAGTTGATGATCACGTTTTCTGCAGGGATGCCGAACTGCTTCTGAATTATGGAGGCGCTTCTTTTGGCAACGGTGGCGATCATACTGCGAAGATCTGCGCTCATTAAAAGAACGGCGGTCTCTCCGTCCCAAACGGCGGTACAGGTCAACATCAAAGGTTCCTGAACGGCGGTGCCGGGTTCTTCAAAAATCGGAATGGGCAGAGAGCCTGTTATGTCAATGCGGGCATAGCCCACGGAAAAGGCATCGGGGTAGACGATCTCGCCTTTTTTCTCTTTGGTTTTGACTTCGGTTTTCGTTTCTGCGGTGACCTCTCCCGTCTCGGCGGCGGAAAGATTTGAGCCGCAGGAGATCAAGGGGAGGCACAAGGCGATCAGACAAAAAACAGCGATGATTCTTTTCATATTAGATCCCCTATTGTTTAAGAAGCGCTTCTGCATTCATTCAGCATTTTGACAAGCTCACCCGAGATCTGTTCACCCGTTCCGGGTACGTAGGCGCAAGCCAAAACCTCGTAGGAGCCGTGTGGGAAGGCTAATTTGGAGGGCACGTAGCCCATGGAACCGTTGGTCAGAGAGCACATATAGGTGGTTTTGAAGGGGGAAGCGTCCCGCACTTCTTTGCCGTTGGTATCAAACATTTCAATGGGGGCGGTGGCAAAAGCAATTTCGCCAAAGGATATGGCGGTCAGGGGCATTTGCTCGGTGTCCGCCTTTTCGGAACGGCTCACGGTGGAGTTTGCGGCGCGCCAGGATTCAAAACCGTATTGGATGGCAAGGGCGGTACGCTGGTTTTCTTCTCCTGCCATAACCTTTTTGGCGGCTTCCACGCGTTCTGCGGGGTCTTTTTGCACGGTGACGGTCAGATCACGGGAAATGGTGCGGATCTTGCCCACGTTGATTTTTTCTTCTTTGGAAAGGGCTTCCCGAGTGGCGATCATAAAGCCTTTTGCCGCTTCCGTATAGTTGGGATATATCCGTTCCCCTTTGATGGGGGAGATGAAGTTGATGTTTCCGCCCGCGCCCTGATGATAGACGAAGTGGCAGTCCAGCTCCTTCTCGGCGGCGCTGCGGTAGGGTGCTACGAAGTCAGCGGAGACCTTGCCCTTGCCGATTCCGCTGCAATGGTGGGTCTGGTAATTGATCATCAGAACGTCTTTTTTTGTTTTGCGATCAAAACGGAGCGTTTGAAGGAGATTATCCGCCTCGGTCTCGTGGCCCAGGGCGTTGCTGTCACCGTGGGTCTTGTAGGTGCCGTCGGGCATCAGATATCGACGAACGAAGGTGAGGCTTTCGGTGTAGCCCTTGCCCGAGTAAACGCCTTCGATCTCGTCCAGATCCCGCAGGGCCTGTTCCACGACGATGGGAAGCTGCTTGTAGTAGTTGGCATTCCAACGGACGCGGGAAGCTTCACCTCCCGTACCCGCAACCGGCGCGGAGTGGGTGTGGGTGCAGTTGATAATAACGTTGTCCACGGGAACTCCGAATTGCTTGTGGATGATTTCTTTGCTTCGCTCTACGGCGTTTTCCCGTATGCCGCGCAAATCTGCAGACATAAGCAGAGCAGCCTGTTCACCGTCCCAGACGGCAGTGCAGGTCAGCATCAGAGGGTCTGCAATTTTGGTACCCGTGTCTTCGAAAATGGGGATGGGAAGCGTACCGGTAATGTCAATACGGGCATAGCCTACGGCAAAGGAGTCGGGGTAGACGATCTCACCCTTTTCCTCTTTGCCCTCGGCGGTTTTGGTTTCTGCCTTGGTTTGTGAGGCTGCTTCTCCTGTGGCAAGGCTTGCGGAGCAAGCACAAAGGGGCAAACAAAGTGCCAAAAGACATAAAAATGCAACGATTTTTTTCATAACAAGTTCCTCTTTGTAAATTTAAGACGCGCTTTTACACTCACCGAGCATTTTGATCAGTTCGGAAGAAATCTGTTCGCCCGTTCCGGGAACGTAGGCGCAGGCAAGCACCTCGTAGGTACCGTGGGGAACGGCGGCAATGGAGGGAACGTAGCCCATAGAGCCGTTGGTGAGAGAGCACATAAAGGTGGTTTTAAAGGGAGATCCGTCACGCACTTCTTTTCCGTTGGTGTCAAACATTTCAATGGGGGCGGTGGCAAAGGCGATTTCGCCAAAGGATATGGCGGTCAGGGGCATTTGTTCGGTTTCACCCTTGTTTGCGCGGCTGACGGTGGAGTTGGCGGCGCGCCAGGTTTCAAAGCCGTATTGGGCTGCCAAGGTACCTCTTTGGGTTTCTCCGCCTGCCATAACCTTTTTTGCCGCTTCAACGCGCTCGGGGGAATCTTTTTGAACGGTGACGGTCAGATTACGGGAAACTACCTGGATTTCGCCCGTCTGAATGGGCTGTTCCTTGGAAAGGGCGTCACGGGTGGTGATCATAAAGCCCTCTGCGGCAGTAACGTAATCGGGATATTTTCTTTCACCTGGGATGGAGGAGAGGAAGTTTACGTTTCCGCCTGCACCCTGATGATAAGCAAAGTGAACGTCCAATTCTTTTTCAGCGGCGATGCGGTAGGGACCGATGAAGTCGGAGGAGACCATTCCTGCGCCGATGCCGCTGCAATGGTGGGTCTGGTAGTTGATCATCAGAACGTCCTTTTTGTTCTTGCGATCAAAACGGATGGTGTTTAGCTCGGGGTCGGCGTCGCTTTCGTGTCTGACGACCTCTCTGGAACCGGGATTTGTCTTATAACTGCCGTCGGGCAGAAGATAGCGGCGCACGAAGGTCAGGCTTTCGGTATAGCTTTTGCCCGTGTAGGTTCCCACAACTTCGTCCAGATCGCACAGGGCATCCTCGACTACGATGGGAAGCTGTTTGTAGTAATTGGAGAGCCAGCGGACACCGGAATCACTACTGCCTCCCGCCGCGGGAGCGTTGTGGGTGTGGGTGCAGTTGATGATGACGTTTTCGGCAGGGATGCCGAACTTTTTCTCAATGGCAGCAGCGCTTTGCTTTGCAACCGTGTTGGTCATACCGCGAATGTCTGCACTCATTAAAAGAACGGCGGTTTTTCCGTCCCATACGGCGGTGCAGGTGAGCATCAGCGGATCTTTTACGGAGACGCCCTCGTCTTCAAAAATCGGAATGGGCAGAGCGCCTGTAATATCAATGCGGGCATAGCCCACGGCAAAGGCGTCGGGATAAACGATTTTCTTTTCTTTATTTTGTGTTTCGAGGGAAGTTTCGGTGTCGGTTTGAATTTCGGTTTCCTGCACGTCCAAAGAGGAGGAGCATGACGCAAACGGCAGACAAAGGGAAAGAAGACAAAGAATAGCAATGATTTTTTTCATAACAAAACTCCTTGTAAATTGGCTCTTTTTTTGATTGTATCACGGCTTTTTTTCTTTTGCAATAAAAAAATAAATTGACCTTTGATTTTTCTTGTGTTAGAATTAGTGTGCAAGAAACGTCTGACAAGGAGATTGGTCATGAGAGATTATAAAAAGGAAACAGAAGAACGGGTCGCGTTTATCCGTGAACTGGTGGAGAAAAGCCACAGTCAGGGAATTGTATTCGGCAATTCCGGCGGAAAAGATTGCGCCTTGGTGGGGATCTTGTCGAAAATGGCTTGTGAGAATACGGTCAGCGTGATGCTCCCCTGCGGTTCTTCGGTAAATTTCGGAAAAGATCTGGAGGATGCCAAGGCCCTTTGCGAAACCTTCGGAATTGAAAACCGTATGGTGGATCTGACTGCGGTGAAAGAGGCGGAGATTGCCGCTTTGGAGGCAGCGGGAATTCAGTTGAATTCGCAGGCTCTGACCAATATCGCTCCCAGACTTCGTATGACGACCCTTTACGCCATCGGCGCTGCAGAAGGCAGATTGGTAGCCGGAACAGGCAACCGCAGTGAGCGCTATATGGGATATTTTACCAAGTGGGGCGACGGCGGACACGACTTTAACCCCATTACGGATCTGACCGTCGGCGAGGTTTACGAATTTTTGCGTTACTTGGGCGCGCCGTCCTCCATTATTGAGAAAGCACCCTCTGCGGGACTGTTTGAGGGGCAGACCGATGAAAAGGAAATGGGCGTAACGTATGCCGCCATTGATAAGTTTATTTTAACGGGCGAGGCTTCCGACGAAGACCGTGCGGTGATCGAGCGTTATCACGCAAGAAGTCTTCATAAGTTGAATCCCGTGCCGAATTTTGAGAATTGGAAGTAATAAAATGAAAAGAATCATTGCTCTTGTATTGGCGCTTTGCGCAGTGCTTGGATTTGCGGGATGCTCTAAGAAAAAACTCGCAGAGAGCAAACCCGTTAACGCAGAAAAAACGGAAGTTAAGAAAACCGAGGAGGCTTTTGGTTATCCCGAAATCAAAAATCCTCTGACTTGGGAAAAAATCAACGCCATTCCCGTGGCAAAGGGCGATATGACCACCGATCAGCTTCGTCAGATCTGCGTGGATTTTATGCGTCTCCAGCTTTCCTTTGAATGGACGCCCGATCACGATCACGATTACAAAATCGAGACCGAAATGCATAACAATAAGCCCATGAGCTTCAAAAAGGGTGAGATTTACGCGGGAATTCCTTACCGCGCAGGCTCGAACGTAGGGCAATCGGGCAACCTTTATACCATTATGGAGCTGTACGACCCCGAAACGGGTATTCTTTCCTCCGAAGGACTCAGCACAGACCGTCTGACCTCCTTGATTTCCAACCACTGTTCTTCTTCCTGCTACTGGGCGTGGAGCCGCGTGGTAAATACCATGTACGGCACCGCCGACGATTTTTCCAAAGCAGGACTTTCCAACGCAAATATGACGAAAGAAAGAGGCTTTTTGCCTGTCGGCCCTTATACGTACAGCGGTGTGGATAGTTGGAGTGACGGAGACGGAACCCGCGCCGTGGCAGAGGCAAACGGAGAGCAGGTAATGTATCAGTCCTACGCTGCCACAGGCCTTGCAGACGGTTTGATCCAACTGTATCCCAAGGGAACCTCCCGGGCAAACCACGTGATGATGGTATGTGCCGAGCCCGTTGTTACCCGTCTGCCCAACGGCAAAATTGACGGTGAGAACAGTTATCTGACCATTTTTGAGCAGACCTCCTCTCCGACGGAGCTGCGCGTAGAGAACGGTAAAACGGTAATGATGGAGGGACGCGTAGACAAAACCGTGACCTTCAAGAGCTTGTTTGAATCTTCCTATTTGCCCTTTACCTTTGCAGAATTTATCGGTGATGATCCCGTGGAGGATCGGACTCTTGCCATGGTCAGCAAGAACAACGCAGAGATCCTTGATCTGAAGGCGTTGAGAAACGCTGTTTTAACGTCGAATTATGCCATTTCTTGCGTGAGTGTAACTGCGACGGCTCCCGATGGTAAGGTGGTTTATACCCGCAACGCTCACCCCGCCAAAACAGGAACTTTTTCCTACGATTTGTATCTGGCGGTTTCTCCCACTCCCATAGATCTTGAAAAAGACGGAAACGCTTTGAAGATTTCCGTACAGCTTGGAAACGGAGAACAGATCGTTCTGTACGAGAACGGCCAATTCCCGCCTCTTGTTTAAAAAGAAAAAATACAGGAACGAATTTTCGTTCCTGTATTTTTTGCTATTTGGTGAGGGTTCTTTCCAGTATGGTGAGAAACTGACCTGTGGAAATGCGGGCGGTGATTTTCAAGGTGTTGCCCGCCCCTGCCAATTCCTCAATTCCCGTAAGGAGGTTCAAAAGATTGCCGTTTTCATCGGTTTTCCAATGGCTTTCGGTGGCGGTCATAGAGACTTGACGGATGCGGGGAGAGCCGGCACGGTAAATATTTTTCTTTAATTCTTTTCCGTCTTTGTCGGAGACGGTAACGAATACGTCGGAGAAGGGATAGTTTGCGCCGACGGTCAAGGTTTTGAGCGCTTCAAAGGAGATCTCGTTGCCCTGATCAATAGCGGTGGTAAAGGTGAAGGCTTTTTCCACGCCCCCGCCACTCATTTCAAGAATCTCTGCAGGAGTAAAGGAAAAGGCGGAGTAGCAAGCTTCAAGAGGCTTTGTGTTGTTTTTGATGTAAGTATCGTAAAAGGCGATGTTCTTTTGATCGGCAGGATCGGCAGGGTCTTGAAATTCGCGGCAGGTAAAGGGGATATAGCCTGCCTTCTGATAATAGGACAGAGGCTTGAGAAATTCCGTACTGCCCTGCTGACGCCAGGGAACACCGTCGATCTGATCGTCGATTGCCCAGCTTTCTCCCTGATCCATAATGGTCATGGTGGAACGGGCGTAGTTGACGGAGCCGTCGTTGTTGTAGAAGGGTTGAACGCTCTTGACCATCATTACGTGACCGGGGGAAACCAGAACATCGCCCGGCTTTGCCGCCAAATAGCAAGCCATAAAGGCGTCCTTTCCGTTTGCTTTGTTGTAGTCCTTCACAACGTCGTCGGTATCGTAGGCGGTGGGGTTTCCTTCGGTGGTAACACCGAATTTGTCAAGGGTCTTCATATTGGGATAGGTATAGCCGCCCACGGGAATGAAGCCGTTATATACGTTGATGTCGTAGCTCCAAGCAAAGTTTGCGGAGTTTATGACTCTGCCCCAGCCCCAATAGGAGGCGACGGAGCATTGGTTGAACATTGCCATAAAACTGCGGTAGCGCTTATAGGTTATATTGCCCGATGCATCGGTCTCCACGGTGGTGATGGCGGCGTTTTCGCCGTAGCCGCCGTTTTCCTCCAAGGCGCGGGCAAGATCCATTTCACCCGTTTCGGTATCGTAATATTCCAGCCAGCGGTAAAGGTTTCCCGTGCCCTGACTCTGATAGGGGATACCGCTGTAAAGGTACTTGGTCTCCAAGGATTTTTTCATTTTGGTGGAGTAGGTGGTAGGATAATCGTAAATATCTATATTGGATTTCCACTTAAAGGTCAGCTGAAGCTGAAAAAAGTCCAAAGCAAGCTGACGAAGCTGTGCGGGAGAAAGGTCTGCACTTGCAATGGGCAGGGCATCCAGCTGTTCCTGCTTCAGGGGCTCGGGATTGTTGGAGTAAAATTCCAGATAGGGAGTGACCTGCGTTTCTTTTTCTTCGGTGGTTTTGGTTTGGGTGGTTTCCGTTGTGGCAAGTCCGGAACTGCAACTGCAAAAGACGGGGAGCAGAAGAAAGAGAGCCAAAAGAAGCGATATAGTCTTTTTCATCGTGATTTCTCCTTATTTTTCGGAAAGTGTTGCAATGAGTAATTCTGCACCGCGGTCAGACGCCGCAGCGGCAAACTGAACGAAGTCCATTTCGTTTTTACCCGAATAAGAGTCGGAAATGGCACGGATGCAGGCAAAGGGAACCTTTTCCACGAAAGCAACCTGTGCGATGGCGGCACCCTCCATTTCGCAGGCGATGGGGTCAAAGTTGGATTTGATTTTTTCTTTTTGCGCGGCGGTGGCAATGAACTGGTCACCGGAAGCGATTTTTCCTTTTTTGGTGACAAAGCCAAGCTTTTTGGCGGCGGCGCAAATATTCTCTGCCAAGGTTTCATCGGCAGGAAGGTAAACTTGATTGATGCCGGAGATCATACCTACGGGATCGCCCAGGGGAGAGGTGTCCATATCGTGCTGAACGAGGCTTTCTGCCACGGCAATATCCAAAATTTCAAGAGAATCGGTCAGAGAGCCTGCCACGCCTGAATTGATCAGACAGTCGGGGGAAAATGTCAGGATCATGGTTTGCGCGCACATGGCGGCAAACACCTTTCCGATGCCGCATACTGCCAAAACAACCGTTTTTTCACCGATTTTGCCCGTATGAAAAAGAATGGAGCCGACGGTTTTTTCTTCTTTATCCTGCATTTCTGCCAAAAGCTTTTCCGCTTCGCTTGACATGGCGCAGATAATGCCGATTTTGTTATACTTCATACTGAAAATCAATCTCTCTTTCTTTCAAAATTGCCAGATAGGCTTTGCATTCTTCCTTTGCGGCGGCAAGGTCCAGATTGCGGTAGTTGCCGCATTCGATCTCCCGATTTCCGGGCATCTCGTCACTCCAGGCAATGATCTCCTCCAAAACGCGGAAGATCTCATTCCGAACGGTTTCGGGGGCAAGGTCACGGGTAATGAGATAAAAGCCCGTTTGACAGCCCATGGGTCCGAAATACAAAATTTTATCCCCGTGGGGTCCGTTGCGAACGGCAGTGGCGAACAGATGTTCCACGGAGTGCATCACAAGATTTGACATATAATCTCCTGCGTTGGGGGTACGGGTGCGCAGGTCAAAGGTGGTGGCGTCCCCGTCTTTGCGGGAAATATAAAGTCCCGGGCGGAGTTTGGTATGGTCCACGGTAAAGCTTTGAATGGTTTTCATTTTGATACTACCTTTCCGTCAAATACTGTTATGGTCTCGCCCGTGGCAAGATAGGCCTCTACGACCACGCGGGCGGCATTTTTAATGGTTTTTTGGGTATCGGGTTTCATAAAAAGTCGGTCGATCCGCATACTTTTCAGGCAAAAGGTATTGCCTGCGGAAGCGGAGTCGGAAAAGATCTCGTCCCCCTTGTCGTTGTAAACGGTAATCCGTCCCTCGCCCAGAAAATAATTGGAGTGGATTTTTGCGCTTTTGAAGGTTTCCCAAGGGAGCTCGTTGCCTTCTGCGTTCAAAGTGGCGGTGGCTTTTTCCACGGGATCGGTTCCGAGAAACTCTCTGAAGGTGAAGGGTACGTAGCCCGTTTTATAGAGCTTTTCAAAGCTTTCCGTTTCATCTACGCCGCCCTGAACGGAAACGATGCTTCCGTCAGAGAGTTCTCGATCTTCCCAGGAGGAGCCTTGATCCAGGAAGGTCACGGTGCTTTTTTTGCCGTCGATGGTGCCGTCAGCGTTTTTTACTACGTGAACGGATACCGCCATTCTCACGTGCATACCGCCGGGAATAACCAGAAGCAGTCCGTCGGCGGGACGGATTTCTGCGTAGGATTTGTACATTACGCTTTTTCCGTTTGCCGTGCAGCAATTACGGGTGGAATTCGCCCCTCGATCCCATCGGTCGCCCGGCTCGGAATACTGATAGGGACCCACCCTCAAAAAGCCTTGCTCATGGTGATACATTACGGTAGCGTAATTGGAGGGAATGGAATTGACCACCCTTGCCCATCCCCAGAAGGCACCGGAGGAACAATGGGTTCCCAAGGTGGGGATGACGCCTGAGGCTTTCGTCCCCTTCAGATCCAGAATTCCCGTTTCGGGATCGTAATAGCGGAGGAAGGAATACAAGCTTCCTCCCGCATTTTCCGCAACGTAGGGTAAGCCCGCCAAAAAGCTGCCTTTTTCCAGAGTTACCTTTTTTCCGTTGACGGAGTAGGTGTAATTTTCGGCGGGAGTCCATTGGAAGGTCAGGCTGAGTCGGAAGAAATCCAGACAGATCTGCCGAAGCTCTGCCTCGGTCATTCGTTCGTTTGCAATGGGGATTGCTTTGATTTTCTCCCACGTTACCGGCTCGGAGATCTTCGGATAATCGTAGGGCTCGGTGCAGGTTTCTTCTGCGGCTTCCTCGGTGGTTTTCAAAGCTTCCGTTTGCACGGTTTCCTGCTCGGTGGGAGTCGGTTCCAAGGTGGCAGAGCAGGAGCAAAGGGGGAGAAAAACAGCAAGGATCAAAAAGAGAGACAGAATTTTTTTCATCGTATCACCTCGAATAAAGCAGCGACGGTTTCTCTGATCCCCTCGCCGAAGGCGGTGAGAAGCGCCTTTTGAAAATCCTCGTGGAGGGGCGCGGTAACGGAAAGAGGCTCTCCCGTTGCAGGGTGATCGAAGGAAAGGCGTAGTGCGTGAAGACCCTGACGGTCGATGATTTCGCTTTCTTTACCGTAAAGGGTATCGCCTGCCAAAGGAAATCCGATGGCGGAAAAATGGGCGCGGAGCTGATGGGTTCGACCCGTGATGGGACTTGCCAGAAAGAGATGATAGGGAGGGCGGCTCGCCAAAAGGGTGAAGGTGGAGAGGGCTTTCTCGCTTTCCGTTTCCGTCCCGTCCGCCGGGAAGCATACCCGCTTGATATAACTGATCTCATCCCGACGGATGCAAAGATCGATCTCGCCCTCCTCGGGCGGGATCAGCTCACTTTCGGTCAGCACCAGATATTCCTTGCGGATCTTGTGATCTTTTATCATGTGAAAAAACTTTGCGGAGATCACTTGATTCTTGGCGCAGATCACCACGCCGCTGGTGTTTTTATCCAGTCTGCCTGCGGCACGGAATACCATTGGGTATCGGTGGTAGAGAATGCGCCCTGCCAGGGTATCGTCCTGCAGCTTCTTCGAGGGGTGCACCGCCATTCCCGCAGGTTTGTTCACCGCAAGAATATGATCGTCCTCAAAGAGTACGTCGATGTCCCCGTGGCTTTCGCGGATGCGTGGGGAGGGCTTTGTATCCTCCACCAAAAGAGAGAGGCAATCGCCCTCGGAAAGGACGTAGCGAACGGTTTTGTGCTCCCCGTTGACGGTGATTCCCATTTCGCGGGTTTTCAGGCTTGTAATGGCGGCTCGGGAAAACTTCAGACGGTCGAACAAAACTTTTTTTATGGTCAGCCCTGCAAATTCTTTGTCAATGATTATCTCCAAGTCGAAGCCTCCTTTCACCCGATTTTTTATCAGTATAACACAAAAAATCAAGCTTTTCCATACTTTTGCAAAATTCTCTTGACAAAGAAAAGAAATTGTGTTATGATGAATAGCACGCTTGAGGAAAGCGCTTCGATTCATTAGCTCAGCCGGTAGAGCACTTGACTTTTAATCAAGGGGTCCGGAGTTCGAATCTCCGATGAATCACCAAATACCCGAAACACTTTGTGTTTCGGGTATTTTCTTTTATTTTCGTGAAATTTCTTGAACGCTTGATTTTTGACATAAAAATTAAAAATCAAGAGGACGGACGGTTTAATCTGTGGTAGAATCTTTTTGAGGTGATAGGTTTGGAAAACAAATTGCCGAAAAGAAAGCCCATTCGTTGGGACAAGCACGATTATTCGGTTGCTGGGCGATATTTTATTACGATTTGTACGGAAGGACGGAAACCGATCCTGTCTCGGGTTTTATCCGTAGGGGACGGCGCCTACGACGTCCCGAATGTTGAATTGACCGAAACCGGAAA
>JAZOSM010000014.1:0-20532 GCA_045657125.1 Eubacteriales bacterium | reverse complement strand
CGAGAAGCCCGAGCTGTTCAGCGCAAAGGCTGTTAAGGGTAGCCAGTTCAAGCAGCCCCTGCTTGAGTTCTCCGGCTCCTGCGCAGGTTGTGCAGAAACTTCTTATGCAAGACTCATCACCCAGCTCTTCGGTGAGAGAATGTATATCTCCAATGCAACCGGATGCTCCTCCATCTGGGGTGGCTCCGCTCCTGCAACTCCCTACACCGTAAATACCGCTACCGGCCGCGGTCCCGCTTGGGCAAACTCCCTGTTCGAGGACAACGCTGAGCACGGTCTCGGTATCCACCTGGGTCAGAAGACCATCCGCGAAAAGCTGATCGGCTACGTTGAAAAGTTCATCGAAACCGTTGAAGATGCTGATAAGAAGGCAATTGTTCAGAAGTATCTGGATACCGTAAACGACGGCGCTGCAAACGAGACCGCTACCAAGGAATTGGTTGCTATGCTGGAGGCTTGTCCCTGTGAGAACGAGCTCAAGACTAAGATCCTCGCTGAGAAGGATTACCTGTCCAAGAAGTCCATCTGGATCTTCGGTGGTGACGGTTGGGCATACGATATCGGCTTCGGCGGTCTGGACCACGTTCTGGCAAGCGGCGAGGACGTAAACGTTATGGTATTCGATACCGAGGTTTACTCCAACACCGGCGGTCAGGCTTCCAAGGCTTCCAACATCGGTCAGGTTGCTCAGTTCGCTGCAGCAGGTAAGGCAATCGGCAAGAAGAACCTTGCTGAAATCGCTATGAGCTACGGCTACGTATACGTTGCACAGGTTGCTATGGGCGCAGATAAGAACCAGCTCCTCAAGGCTTTGACCGAAGCTGAAGCTTATCCCGGACCTTCCTTGATCATCGGCTACGCACCTTGCGAAATGCACGGTATTAAGGGCACCATGGCTAACTGCCAGGTTGAAATGCAGAAGGCTGTTGAAGCAGGCTATTGGCAGATGTTCCGCTACAATCCTCTCGCAGAGAAGAAGCTGACCATCGACTCCAAGGCTCCTTCCGCTTCTTACAAAGACTTTATTAAGAGCGAAACCCGTTATGCTCGTCTCATTCAGCAGAATGCAGACCGCGCTGAGGCCCTCTTTGATAAGGCTGAAGAAGCTGCAGCAGAGCGTTACAGCAAGCTCGTTAAGCTGGAAAAGCTCTACGGCGAAGAGTAAAAACAAATTAAAAAGAAGTGTTCCCTCGGGAGCACTTCTTTTTTTGTCGCTTTTTTGTAAAAAAGCGACCCAAAAAACTTCCTAATGGGGAAAAAGAAAAAATATTCACCCCTTTTCGCACAACCGAGGGGACGGGTCGTATCAGTAGGGGCCGACGTCTCGACGGCCCGCCTTTCCCCCGTACAATCCCACGGGATCCGTTTTGTTCGCATTCACTCCTTGATACCGGGACTCTGCCATTGATGAAGCTATGCAGAGTTTACCAAACGAACGCTTATATCATACAAAGGTTCAGAATCCTTTTTTCTTTTTTGATGGCGTAATCCAGGGCAATCTTCGTTCCGCTTTTTCGGCGCAAGGGGGCATTTTGTTCCTCGTAATACACGATACAAAATCGGCTGTGATCGATCATTTCGAAATTTCGTTCCACATAGACAGATCTGCCCGCATTACAGATCTTTGAGGGAAAATAGGTGTCATCATACCGTTCCAAAAGATATTTTTCATATTCCGTTCCGATATGCGGATATTCTGCCCGCACGTAAATTCGCTTGACGTGGGGGTATTTTTCTTTGATCTTGCTAACAAGGTCAAGACACAGATCGTTGAATTGGCTCTTGCTCCCGAAAAGAAAGGTATCGACCTTTTCACTTACGATCATTTTTTCAATGGTATCACGAAGCCTTGCTTTTAATTCCTCGCTTTCTCT
The DNA here is from genome assembly GCA_045657125.1 of Eubacteriales bacterium. Classification (GTDB taxonomy): domain Bacteria; phylum Bacillota; class Clostridia; order Oscillospirales; family SIG627; genus RGIG5579. The sequence continues at coordinate 18,658 of JAZOSM010000014.1, read as the reverse complement.
TATGACTCTATGACCAAAAATACAACAAGTACGTTCTATCTTCATAGTCACCCCCACACCAATACTATAAGCACATTAAATTTAATTATTAATATTTATAGTATATGACTTTCGATCATAAATATCAATAGTCTGTGGAATAAATAAATCAATATTAATAGACTCTAATATAGAGGTGATTATGTGAGTGAATTAGCAAAGATCGTAGGTCAACGCATCCGCAATTACAGAACGCAGCTTGGTTTGAGTCAAGAGAAATTAGCAGAGCTTGCCGGTTGCCACCCGACGTATATCGGTCAGCTGGAACGCGGAGAAAAGAATGCCACGTTGGAAAGCATCGACAGGATCGCTTCCTCGTTAAAGATCTCTTTATCCAGGCTTTTTGAAAATCTTGGCGGAGAAAATATTGCCGAGGGCAACTACCCCCTTGAATGCTATGAGCTTTTATCCGCCAAAGCCGTAGAGGAACAGGAACGCCTCCTCAAGATTCTGAAAGAGATCGATCAATATAAAAATCTTTGATCTTAAAATTGAATCGTTGTGTTGCAACGGAGATGCTTTGCAGAAAAGTATCTCCGTTTTTCTATGAAAGGACTCTTGAAAAATCTCTTTCTCTTGCACGGGCCGTCGAGACGTCGGCCCCTACGGGATATCAAGAGTTAAAAGCGAACAACGATAAATTCCTTGAGTGTTCGAACAAGGGGTGAATATACTTCTTCATTTTTTTCTGTTTGAAGTTTTTTGCGGGGCTTTTTTCAAAAAAACGGAAATCGAGAAAAAGAGATGTTATCTCTTTTTCGAAGGTTTTCGACCGCCGATACCCGACTATGCCGAGACGACAGGCGTGCGCAGAGTCCCGGTATCAAGGAGTCTTTCACCGCAAAAACTTATAAAAGGGAAGACGGGCGAACGCAGTTCGCCCCTACACGGCGGGAGCAAGCCCCCGCCCTACAATGTGCCCGAGATTTTGAACGAACAAAGATGGCTTCCGTGGGTTTGTCCGGAAAAAAGGGTGAATGATTTCCTCCGGGGGAAGTTTTTTGGAGTGTAGAACCTTTTTTTCAAAAAAGGTTCTACAAAAGGCTCCCCTGCATTAACGACACTGCCGCAAGACAAATTTCGTGTTTTCTTTCATTTTATATAGACACAGAGAGGTTTTTCTGTTATAATAGAATATCTATATGGTAAATGGAGGAATTTTTCCATGTCCAATCGAACTTCCAAAGAAAACTATTATTTGGATATCGCCCAAACGGTGGCAGAGCGCGGAACCTGCTTGAGAAAGAAATACGGCGCCATTATTGTGAAAAACGACGTGATCGTATCCACAGGCTACGTAGGTGCTCCCCGAGGACGACAAAACTGCTGTGATCTGCAATTCTGTCTCCGCGAAAAGATGAATATTCCCCGTGGCGAACGCTATGAGCTTTGCCGCAGCGTACATGCAGAGCAAAACGCCATTATCAATGCCTCCCGTGAGCAGATGATCGGAGCCACTATGTTTCTTTGCGGAATCGATGCGAAAAACGGCGAATACGTTGCTAATTCTTCCAGCTGTCAGATGTGTAAACGTATGATCATCAACGCAGGAATCGAAAAGGTGATCATTCGCGACAGCAAAGAGGACTACCGTGTAATCCAGGTTTCCGACTGGATTGAAAACGACGACTCCTTAGGTCAAATGGGATATTGATTTCCCTACGATTTATATGAAATAAAAAAGAGGACTTTACGGTTTATGAACATTCCTGAAATTTTCGGCACGTTGGTTTTCAACGATGCTATGATGAAAAAATATCTGCCTGAAGAAATTTACGTTTCTCTGAAGAATACTGCTTCCAAGGGTGAAAAATTGGATCCCCACATTGCCGACGAAGTGGCAAAGGGTATGCGCGATTGGGCACTTTCCAAAGGAGCAACCCACTTTACCCATTGGTTCCAGCCTATGACAGGCACCACCGCTGAGAAGCACGATTCCTTCGTTCGCCCCATCAGCGAAAGTGAAATCACCATGGAATTTTCCGGAAAAAATCTTATTGCCGGCGAAGCAGATGCTTCTTCTTTCCCCTCCGGCGGTCTGCGAGCAACCTTTGAAGCACGCGGCTATTCTGCCTGGGACCCCACCTCTCCCGCCTTTATCAAAGACAAAACTCTGTGCATTCCCACGGCGTTTTGCTCCTACCGCGGTGAAAGCTTGGATAAGAAAACTCCCCTTCTGCGTTCTCAGGAGGCAATTGACCGTCAGGCACGCAGACTTTTGAAGCTGTTCGGCATTGAAACCCGCAGAGTGGTAGCCAACGTAGGTGCAGAGCAGGAATACTTTCTGATCGACGACGAGGTTTGGTCCAAGAGACCCGACCTGCTTTACTGCGGCAGAACCCTGTTCGGCGCTATGCCCCCCAAGGGACAGGATATGGATGGCCATTACTACGGACAGATTAAGCCCCGCGTTCACGCATTTATGCAGGAATTGGACGAGGAGCTTTGGAAGCTTGGGATCTTAGCAAATACCGAGCACAACGAGGTAGCACCTGCACAGCACGAGCTGGCGCCGATTTTTGCTACGGTCAACATCGCCACGGACCACAATCAGTTGACCATGGAAATGATGAAGAAAATCGCAGCCCGTCACGGACTTGCCTGTCTCCTCCACGAAAAGCCCTTTAAGGGTGTAAACGGCAGCGGTAAGCACAACAACTGGTCTCTTTCCACCGCAGAGGGATTGAATCTGCTGAAGCCCGGCAAAACCCCCAGCCAGAACGCACTGTTTCTTTTGGTTCTCACTGCCATTATCAAAGCAGTGGATGAAAATCAGGATCTTTTGCGTATTTCCGTTTCCTCTCCCGGAAACGATCACCGTCTCGGCGGTAACGAAGCGCCTCCCGCCATCCTTTCTATTTTCCTCGGTTCCGAGCTTGAAAATATTTTAGAAGATATTATGGCAGGTGAAACCCCCGAGGACAGACCCAGAACCCGACTCAATATCGGCGCGTCGGTGCTTCCCGAATTGCCCTGCGATTCCACCGACCGTAACCGTACCTCTCCCTTTGCCTTTACGGGTAATAAATTTGAGTTCCGTATGCCCGGCTCCTCCTGCTCCATCGGTTGCCCCAATATGATTATGAATACCATTGTGGCAGAAGCGCTTTCCTCTTTCTCCGACGTTTTGGAACAGGCAGAGGATTTCCAAAAATCTCTGAACAAGCTGATTCACGACACATTGATCCGTCACCGTCGCATTATTTACGGCGGAAACAACTATGCGGAGCAGTGGCGTGAGGAAGCTTTGCGCCGCGGTCTTGAAAACTTTACCAATACCGTTGAGGCAATTCCCCATTACACCGACGAGAAAAACGTTCGTCTGTTTGAAAAGCACGGGGTCCTGTCTGAAGCAGAAATTGCTTCCCGTCAGGAAGTTCTCCTGGAAAACTATACCAAGAGCCTTGGTGTAGAAGCAAGAACCTTTGCAAGCCTTGTTCGCAAGGACATCGTTCCCGCGGTACTGCGTTATCAGCACTTCTTATTAAAGGAAATGAAGCTGAAAAAAGAATTCTGCAACGACGTTGACGTGGAAAAGGAATTGATCACCTCTGTTTCTGAGCTTTCCAAGACCCTTTATGCAAAACTGATCGAGCTTGAAACGGTAACGGAAGAAAGCAAAGCCATGAAGGAAACCTTGCCCGCGGCAATCTTTGCCCGCAAGGAACTCTTTACCAAAATGGAGGAACTGCGCGAAATCGTAGATACCCTGGAAACCATGCTTCCCCGTAAAATGTGGCCCTTCCCCACCTATGCGGAAATCCTTTACAGCGTAAAATAATTCTGATAAAAAAGCCGTTTTACACGGCTTTTTTGTTTTATACGAGGGTTTCTTTTCCAAAAAACTTCTAAAACAACCTTTCAAGTGCAAAGTTTTTTCCCTTTCTTTATTTCAAAAAAGGAACAAACAACAAAAAAAGGAACAAAACTACTTTACGAAACTAAAGCGGTATGTTATACTGTAGAAAGAAATTCAGAAAAGGAGGAAATCGTCTATGGCACAAGCGCCTCGCCGTCCACAACCCCAAAGACCCAACCCAAGACCCAACCCTGCCGCGAAGCCCGTGCAGAAAAGGCCTCTTTCTCCTGAAGAAAAACAACGCAGACAGGCAAAAATGGAAGCTATGCGCCGTCAGAAGGAAGAACGGATCCGCCGTGAAAATCTGCGGAAAGAACGTAGAAAAACCCTGTTCCGCATTTCCTTTTACGTAGCAATTGTTTTCGTGGTATTTTATTGGATTTTCGTTACGTTTTCCATTATCAACCGTCCCAACGGAAACGAAGACGCTCTGCCCCTGTACGTTTTCACCGAGGGCAAGCGTAAGCAGGATAAAATCTATCCCGCAGACGAAATCTGTGTCAACGGTGTCAAATATCTGCCCGTAACCTTTTTGGAAAAATACGTTGCCATCAGTCAGTTTGGCGATCACAAAACCCGATCGTTTCTCCTTTGTTCCTCCGGAGAATTCGCCACCTTCTATTTGAATACGGAAGAAGGTGTGATCAACGGAGAGCATTTCGCCATTCAATCACCGTCTTTTTTGCGGGATGACGTGTTGTATTTGCCCGTAGACTTCTACGTGGAAAAAATGAATTGCTTCCAGTTTGGTAAGAACAATCCCACATACAGCGCAGACGTTTTAACCTTTTTAAAGGACGTAGAGCCTTCCTTTGTTTATACCCCCGTTGAAAAAATGGACCCTTTGCCCTACGACCCTGCGTATAAGCAAATTCCGCAAAAAACAACCGTTCCTGAAACCAGCACCAATTCTGTTTTGAAAAATCCGTAAAGTCGGTAAATATGCTTCTAAGCACACTTCTTTTTGAGGTGTGCTTTTTTTTATCACAAAACTGTCATTGCGTGACAGTACTGCTTTCTGTTATTTTTATAGCAAAATAGAAAAAACGAAAGGAGCAGTAAAAAATCGTGTTAAAAAAATATGGCTAGAATGTAAACTTTCATTCACAAAAAGGGTTTTTCCACAAGGTAGGGGGTAAAAGAAACAGGAAAACTCTTGTAATTCTTTAATATATATATTATAATACTATATAATACTATACTTATGGGCATCAGAATGTCCGTAGTTGAAACGAAATACCTGACCCCCTGAAAAAAGAAACGACGCAAAACAAATCAATACGGAGGTTTTAATGGATTCTAATAAAGCAATCTGGAATCACGTTCTGAAACATATCAGTACCGAAGCCGGCTTTTCCAAAGCAACGTTCAGTATCTGGTTTCAGGAGCTTCAGCTGGAACGGCTGACGGACAATTACGCATATATCTCCGCCAAAGAGGAATATAAAGCAAATTTTGTCTTTAATCATTTTTACAATCAATTGCAAAATCATATATTCACGGTTCTCGGCGCAAGATGTGAGCTTGTTATTTTCGCTCGCGATATTCACGCAGGCCGCATTCAGGATATTATCGAGGAGCACACCCGTTCAGGCGTTCTTCCCGGAGACGTATTCTGCAAAGAAAAGGTAAGCGAGGCTTTGGCTCAGGAACCGGGACTTACGGAAGAAGAACGGGAAATGGTACAGAAGATCAACGATGAGAAACCCGTCGGTACCATTATCAAATCAGAAATTCCCGCCACCCGCGGCGCAGAATACACCTTTGAAAACTTTATCGTAGGTGATACCAACCGTATGGCGCACGACGCCTGTATGGCAGTTGCAAAAAGCCCCGCAGAGTGCTGGAACCCTCTCTACCTTTATTCCCCCTCGGGAATGGGTAAAACCCATCTTCTCTACGCCATCTCTAACGAGATCATCAAACACAATCCTACCAAGAGAATTCTTTACGTCCGCGGTGAGGACTTTACAAACGAACTGATCGATCAGCTGATGCAGAAAAAGCCCATGCACTTTTTCCGTGAACGCTACCGTAACGTAGACGTGCTTTTGGTAGATGATATTCAGTTCATCGCAGGTAAGGAATCCACTCAGCACGAATTTTTTCACACCTTTGATACCCTTTATCAGCAGCACAAGCAGATCATTCTCACAAGCGACTGTCCCCCCAAGGAATTAAAGAGACTGGACGAGCGTTTGCGTACCCGATTTGAATCGGGATTGACCGTAGACATTCAGCCGCCGGAATTGGAACTGCGCGTTGCTATTGCCGCAAGTAAGGCAGAGGCGCTGGGACTTGTGATCCCCGAGGACGTTTTGCTTTACATTGCAAACAACATCAAGTCCAGCATTCGTCAGCTGGAGGGCGTTATTAAGCGCTTGCACGGTTATTCCATCATTTTTGGAAAGACCATTGATATGGACTTGGCAAAGACCTGCGTTCAGGACCTGATTCCCAAAAAGAGCGTGGACAGCATTGTGGAAAAGACCTTTGACAAGATCTGCTCCAAGTACAACGTTACCATTCAGGATCTGACGGGAAAACGCAGACAGGCAAATATTGTCATTGCCCGTCACGTCTCCATTTACATTTTCGATCAGTTGACCGATCTTTCTTCCGTTGAAATCGCAAGATATTTCTCTCAGGACCATTCCACCATTCTTTCCGCCATTAAAAACGTAGAAAAGAAGATCGAAAGCAGTCCTGATTTCGAAGAAGAAATCACAAGACTCATCCGAGACATTACCGAATAAATCACAGAGGGATTGTTAAGTTCTTGTGAAAAAGCGGTGCAAAACTTTGTGAAAAACTTTTCGATTTTTTTCCACAAAATAAGTAGCAGGTTATTTTGGAGTAATTCCCTTTTTTACCAACAGGTAAAAACTGCCGTAAACCCTTGTATTGACAGGGTTTATACAGATATCCACACAATTCACCGCTACTAAGGCTATATACGAAATAATTGATAAAAGAAAAAGAATTAAATTTAATTTTTGCGTTAGGAGTCAATCATGTTTATCCGAGCTGAGAAAAAAGTTTTACTGGATGCCATTTCCCCCTGTCTTTGTGCCATCGCTTCCCGCAGTGCCAATGCCGCACTTGCCTGTTTTTATTTTAAAACGGAAAAGGAAAAGGATTTGGTACACGTAACAACCTTTGATACGACCAAGGGTGTAAAAACTGCTTTTGAAGCACAAATTTTGGAAGAAGGTACCATTCTTCTGGATGCGGTCAAGCTCAGTTCTATGATCCGTACCCTGCCCGACGGTGAGATTACCATTTCCAACGATACCAATTACGTTACCACCATTTCAGCAGGTGCCGCAAAATTTGAAATTTTGGGTATGAGTGGTGATTTATTCCCCGCAATGCCTTTGCTTGCAGGCGATAAGAAATTCGTCATCGAACAGGGTCAGCTGAAGAAAATGCTGCAGCAGGTTATTTTCGCCTGCGCTACCATTGATTTAAAGCCTGTTTTGACCGGCGTACTTTTTGAATCTCACGGTGAAAGACTTCGCCTTTGCGGTTGTGACGGTTACCGAATCGCCATCCGTGAAGAAGAATGTATCAAGGGCTTAGCACTGGACGTTCGTTTCGTAGTGCCTTCCAAGACCTTGCAGGAGTTGATCCGACTTCTGTCCGATTCCGAGGAGCAGATTCGTATCGAGCTTGCAGGCAGACACATTATTTTCGCATTTGAAGACTTTTTCTTCTTCTCCCGCTACGTAGACGGAGAATACATTGATTATTCCAAGTCCCTGCCTAAGGAATTCCGCACCCGCGTTACGGTAGGACTTGATTCCGCCATCGGTTGTTTCGAGCGCTGTGCTCTGCTGATTGACGAGAGAGCAAAGAGCCCCATTCGTTTGCAGGTAACTGCAGACGGACTTGAAATCAAGTGCACCACTGCAAACGGTAAAATCGACGAGGAAATCGTTTGCAAGGTAGAGGGCGAGGAAATGCTGGTCGGCTTTAATAACAAATTCCTTTTGGACGCCCTTCGCGGTGCAGCAGCCTGCGGTCAGGAAGAAGTTTGCTTTGATCTGAATTCTCCTCTGTCCGGTATGGCAATCACTTCTCCTGAAACCAATGCATTTTATTATATGGTCGTTCCCATGCGACTGAACTGATGAAGCTGGATCATATTGAGGTAAACAATTTTCGCAATATTTCTTCTGCTTCCCTTTCGCTGGTTCCCGGAAGCTGTGTTCTGGTAGGAAATAATGCCCAAGGCAAAACGAATCTGATGGAAGCAATCTATCTGATGGCTTGCGGCAAAAGTTTTCGCGTGAGAAGCTATCGGGAAATGATCAATCACGAAAAAAAGACCGCTTCCGTGACCATTTCCGTTTGTGGAGAGGGACTTCCTTTTCAGCTGAAAATGGTGCTGGACGAAAAGGAAGGCAAAGCCATTTATAAAAACGGAGTCAAGCTTGAGAAATTGTCCGAATTTTTGGGACTTTTCCGTGTGGTTTTGTTTTGTCCCGAGCATTTGTCTTTGATCAAAGAGGGTCCCGGCAAGCGCAGAAGCTTTATTGACGGCGCCATTTGTCAGCTTCGCCCATATTACGCATCTTTGTTAAATGAATTTAATCGACTTGAGTCACAGCGTGCGGCGCTTTTAAAGCAGAGAAGTAAAAAAGCCTTTGATTTATCTCTTTTTGACGTATGGAATGAGCGACTTGCGGCAGTGAGCGTCAAAATCGCTTGTATCCGAGCAGACTATATTGAAAAACTGATCCAATTTGCCCCCGTGCACTTTGATCGCATTTCTTCGGGCGCGGAGAAATTGGAATTGAAATACGTTTCCGACGTATATAAAAAAGGTCTTTCCCGTGAAGAAATGGAAAAGACGTATTTAAATCTTTTGCGGGACGGTCTTGAAAGTGATATCCGTTACGGCTTTACCGCAAAGGGAATCCACCGTGACGATTTGGAAATCCGCATCAACGGCTTTGCGGCAAAGGCTTTCGCTTCCCAAGGACAGCAACGAAGCGTAGTTTTGTCTCTCAAGCTTGCAGAAGGTGAAATTTCCAAGGAAATGACGGGCAAAGATCCCATTTATCTTTTGGACGACGTGCTCAGTGAACTGGATGAAACCAGACGGGACTATATAACCAAAGGTCTTGTGGGAAAACAGGTCATCCTCTCGGGCACCGATGAAGAAGATTTTGCTTTTGTGGATCAAAAAATTTCGGTTTGGAAGGGAGAATTTCAAGGATGAAAAGTCCCTTTTTAGACCCCGGTGACGGATCTGCCATTCCAAAGCAGAAAGTGGTAATGATACTCAATGCGGAAAGCGCCACTTTGCAAAAGGATACCCGAAATTTTCTTCGAAAATTGGGTAGTGACGGCGATTCGGTTCTGCCGAAAAAGTTATTGCGTCAGGTCAATTCCTTTATTTTGACCAATGCATACGGAAAAGACAGTTTGTACTCCTCCTCCCGTTCGGCAAAATCTCTTGCCGAGGGAGAAATCAAAACGTAATTAACACCGTAAGGAAAGGAATAGAATTTTGGAAAAACAGGAATTTACGAATGTAAACACCACTTACGATGAAAATCAAATTCAGGTGCTGGAAGGATTGGAAGCCGTCCGTAAGAGACCGGGTATGTATATCGGTTCTACGGGTCAGCGCGGTTTGCACCATCTGATCTACGAAATTGTAGATAACTCTATTGACGAGGCTTTGGCAGGCAGATGTGATACCATCTCCGTCACCTTACATAAGGACGGCTCCGTGAGCGTTCAGGATAACGGTCGCGGTGTTCCTGCGGGAACGCATCCGAAAATGGGTATTCCCACTTTGGAGGTCGTCTTTACAGTGCTGCACGCCGGCGGTAAATTCGGCGGTGGCGGCTATAAAATTTCCGGCGGTCTCCATGGTGTAGGTGCCAGTGTCGTAAACGCTCTGTCCGAATGGATGGAGGTTGTGAACTGCTACGACGGTAAGGAATATACCGAGCGTTTTGAACGCGGTAAGGTTGCTCGCGGCATTCAGTGCACCGGTGAAACGGAAAATCACGGTCTTTACGTGCGCTTTATGCCCGATGCCGAAATTTTCACGGAAATGGACTTCGACTATACCACGGTATTGAACCGTCTGCGTGAACAGGCATTTCTGACGGCAGGCGTTACCATTGAATTTTTCGACGAGAGAGATTTCGACGGAAAGAGTGAAATGGAAGCGGCTTTGGAAAACGGCTTGATCACCGAGGAAGAAGCCCTTGCCGAGGAGGAAGAAGAACGCGAGGACGGCGGTTATTACCGCAAGGAGAAGGAAAAGAAGTATACCAAGCTTTGCTTTGAAGGCGGTATTCGTTCCTTTGTTTCCTACTTAAACGAGAAAAAGAGATGCGCTCTTTTAAACGATAAGGTCATTTACATTGCCACCGAGTCCAAGGGCTGTCAGGCAGAGGTTGCCCTGCAGTACAACGACGGCTACCAGGATATGACCCTTTCCTTTGCCAACAACATTCATACCCCCGAGGGCGGTACGCATGAAACGGGCTTTAAGACGGGTCTGACCAAGGTATTCAACGAATACGCCAAAAAATACGGTTATCTGAAGGATTCCGATAAGAAGTTCTCCGGTGAAGACGTGCGAGAGGGCTTGACCTGTATTATCTCCGTCAAGGTAGAAGAAACCCAGTTTGAGGGACAGACCAAAACCAAGCTTGGCAACGTAGAGGTTCGTCCTTTGGTGGACTCCTTGATGACGGAAAAATTGGGCGAGTATTTCGAAGAAAATCCCGCCGTGGCAAAACTGCTCATTGAAAAAGCACTTGCCGCAAACCGTGCAAGAGAGGCTGCCAAGAAAGCAAGAGAGGCAAGCCGCCGCAAGAGTCCCCTGGAAAGCGGAGCACACCCCGAAAAGCTTGCCGACTGTCAGGAAAAAGATCCCGCAAAATCCGAGATCTTCTTTGTGGAGGGAGACTCCGCAGGCGGTACCGCAAAGGACGGTAGAGATTCCAAATATCAAGCAATTTTGCCTTTGCGCGGTAAGATTCTCAACGTAGAAAAAGCAAGACTGGACCGCGTTTACTCCTCCAGTCAGATCATTCCCATCATTCAAGTTTTAGGATGCGGCATCGGTGACGATTTCGACATCGAAAAGCTTCGCTACGGAAAAATTATCCTGATGGCGGATGCAGACGTGGACGGTGCTCATATTAAGACACTGCTTCTGACTTTCTTCTACCGTCATATGAGACCTTTGATTGAAAAAGGCCACATTTTCTGTGCAATGCCTCCTTTGTACAAGGTTTATAAGGGCAAACAGCAGGAATACGCTTTCTCCGATGAACAGCGCGATGAAATCATTGAAAGAATGGGTGACAACGCTCAGGCAGAGCGCTACAAAGGTCTTGGTGAAATGGACGCAGAGCAGCTGTGGGAAACCACTATGGACCCCGAAACCCGTACCTTGGTTTCCGTCAGCATTGAGGATGCATACGCCGCTGACGAGACCTTTACCCTGTTGATGGGTGATAAGGTAGAACCCCGCCGCGAATTCATCGAACAGAACGCAAGATACGTTCAGAATTTGGACGTTTAACTGTGGAAAACTCTGTGGAAAGTGTGTAAAACTATTCTTTTTCAACAGAGTTATCCACAAGCCTGTGAATAACTTTATCACAGGGCCGAATGAGAAAAAAGCTCGTAATAATGGGAGATTTCTCCATAGATCTGCAGAGAAAATTCCCGATTTTTCCACAAAATTCGGTGGAAAAAAACAGAGCAAATCCACTGTGAAACACCCGGTGTGAAACAAGAGCTTTTTTTCCAAAGAAAGGAAATTTTTTGAATATGGAACTGAATTTACTCGGTCAAAAAATTGAAAACGTTGATATCGTCAAGGAAATCAAAAAGAGCTATATTGATTACTCCATGAGTGTAATCGTAGGCCGTGCTCTGCCGGACGTCCGTGACGGTCTGAAGCCCGTACACCGCAGAATTCTCTACGCAATGTACGAGGATAAATTAACCCACGATAAGCCCTTCCGTAAGTCTGCAACCACGGTTGGTAACGTGCTGGGTCACTACCATCCTCACGGTGACAGTGCCGTATACGATGCCATGGTACGTCTTGCTCAAGGCTTTTCCATGCGCTATCCCTTGGTAGAGGGACACGGAAACTTCGGTAACATCGACGGTGACGGCGCCGCGGCTTACCGTTATACCGAAGCGAGAATGGCGAGAATGGCCAATTCCATGCTTCAGGATATTGAAAAGGACGTTGTGGACTTCGTTCCCAACTTTGATAACAAGCTGAAAGAGCCTACGGTTCTTCCCAGCCGTTTTCCCAACCTGCTTTGTAACGGCAGTGTGGGTATTGCCGTCGGTATGGCAACCAACATTCCCCCTCACAACCTTTGTGAGGTGATTGACGCTGTCATTTACTTGATGGAAAATCCCGCGGCAGAGGTGCGCGATCTGATGCAGTTCGTCAAGGGACCCGATTTCCCCACCGCCGCAAAAATCTACGGTACCAACGGCATTGAGCAGGCATATCTGACCGGACGCGGCAAGGTGCTGATGCGTAGCCGTACCCATTTTGAAACCCACGGAAAGCGTGAATGCATCATCGTGGACGAAATCCCCTATCAGGTCAACAAGTCCGATTTGGTCAAGGGCATTGCCGACCTTGTAAAGGATAAGCGTATCGAGGGCATCGTGGACCTGCGCGACGAAAGCTGCAAGGGTAAAATCCGCATCGTTATCGAGCTTCGCCACGACGTAAACCGCGAGGTCATTCTCAATCTTTTGTATAAATATTCCCGTTTGCAGGAAACCTTCGCCATGAATATGCTGGCGCTGGTAAACGGCGAACCCAAAACTCTGTCCCTCAAGCAGATGCTCAGTCACTATCTGAAGCATCAGGAGGAGGTTACTGCAAGAAGATGCCGCTTCGATTTGAACAAGGCACTTGCCCGTCTCCACATTTTGGAGGGCTATAAGATTGCCATTGACAACATCGACGAGGTAATCCGCATCATCCGTCAGAACAAAACCGTAGCGGAGGCAAAAGCAGGCTTGATTGAGCGCTTCGGTCTTTCCGATGCACAGGGTCAGGCAATTGTGGAAATGCCCCTGGGCCGTCTTGCAGGTCTTGAAATCGAAAAGATTCTGGAAGAAATGGCTGAAAAGCAGAAATTGGTCAATTATCTTGAGGGTATTCTTTCCGATAAGGAAAAGCTCCTTGCCCTTTTGAAGGAAGAGCTTTTGGAAATCCGCAAGAAATTCGGTGATGAAAGAAGAACCACCATCGAGCAGGCGGCAGACGACATCGTTTTGGAAGATCTGATCGAGAAGCACAAGGCTGTGGTTACCATTACCCACGCAGGCTATATCAAGCGTCAGAAGCTTTCCGACTACGAGGCACAGCGTGCAGGCGGTAAGGGTATGCGTGCCCTGACCACCAAGGAGGAGGACTCCATCCGCGACCTGTTCGTCAGCCATAGCCATAATTTCGTATTCTTCTTCTCCAATCAGGGTCGTCTGTACGTGAAGAAGTGCTACGAGATCCCCGAGGCCTCCAGAACTGCCAAGGGAACCAACCTTGTTAACGTTCTGAATCTGAAAGAGGGCGAAAAAATCACCGCTTATCTTTCCGTACAGAAGCTTGGCACCGAGGAAATTCTCTCCTTCGTTACCCGTGACGGCTTCGTGAAGCGTACGCCTCTCAAGCTTTTCCGTCACATTCGCCGTGACGGTGTGAAAGCAATCACCTTGGGTGAGGGCGACGAGCTTTTGTTTGTAAATAAAACCGAGGGCGATCAGGATCTGTTCGTTGCATCTACCTCGGGTCTTGCCGTTCGCTTTGCGGAAGGCGAAATCCGTCTTATGGGCAGAACAGCACGCGGTGTCAGAGCCATGCGCCTTGCAGAGGGTGCCGCTGTTTGCGGTGCCGTTGCCATTGCTAACGTCGGCGAGGAGCGCTGTCTTGTTACCATGACCGACAACGGCGTAGGTAAGCGAAGCAGCTTCGACGAATTTTCCACCAAGCACCGCGGCGGTAAGGGTATGAAGTGCCAGGCCATCGGCGGTAAGGCAGGAAATGAAATGATCGGTATTCTCGCAGTTAACGAGGAGGACGACCTTCTTCTCATTGCATCCGACGGTAAACTGGTTCGCGTTCACGCAAGTGATATTTCCAAGGTAGGCAGAGGCTCTGCAGGTATCTTCGTTATGAGAACGGAGGAAGGCGAGCAGTTGACCTCCATTCAGCGCGTAACTCCCGAGGAAGAACTGCAGAAGGAGGCTGAAAACGCTGAGGAATCCGGTGAAGAAATTTTCGGTGAGGAGGTTCCCGATCTTCCCGAAACCGAGGAGGAAGAAGACGATATCCCCGAGGATGATACTCCCGAAGATGACGCCTGATTTCGTCTATATCTATGAAATTTGTTCCGATCCCAAGCCCGATTCCGCCGCGGCGCTTTCTACGGCGCTGGAGGCTTTTTGGAAAAAAACGGGTTTGGAGTCGGAGATGCTTTGCCGTACCCCTAAGGGAAAGCCCTATTTTCCCTCAGGTCGGGTACATATATCCATAACGCATACGGGAAATCTGTTCGTCTGCGTTTTCGCTTCTCGCCCCGTCGGCGCGGATGCGGAGCTTGTGGCGGAAAACCGCCCAAACATTGCGGAAAAACGATTTTCCCAAGCCGAAAGAGTACTTCCCTTTTCCCACGTTTGGTGCGGAAAAGAGGCGGTTGCAAAATTGGTGGGTGACGGTCTTTCCATCGTCCATCGGGTTTCGGTATCGAAAAACCGTGCCGAATATGACGGCAAGGGCTATACCTTGCGGGAAAAAATCCTTGGCAAATACCTACTTGTCATTGCCACCGAGGAAGGATGGGACTATGGAGCAGAAACGCTTTCAGAAAAATGATAACGGATTTGTCTGCACGGTTTGCGGACGGGAAGTACCCCCCAATCGGGTGACCAGCCGTGACCATTGCCCCTATTGTCTCACGTCTTTGCACGTAGACGTGTGTCCCGGTGATCGTGCAAATTCCTGCCGCGGAACTCTGATTCCCATTCGCACGGAGCCCCATCCGAAAAAGGGCTTCGTCATTTACTATAAGTGTTCAAAATGCGGTGCCAAGGTCAGCAATAAGGCGGCACTGACGGGAGACGTTCCCGACGATACCGATTTACTGATCCGACTGACTGCAAATACAACGGAGGATTATTGATGGCGCAGAAAAAGAAAACAGCACGCCGTTCTCCCAAGGAGATACAGCGGAAAATTCGCCCTGAGGATCAGGCGATCCATATTTTGATGCCCTATATTCTGTCAATTCTGGCAGTTTATTTTATCTTTTGTTTTCTTTTGGAAGATAAAATGGGTCTTTTTGGCAAAGCCAGTGATTTGCTCTGCGGTCTTTTTTCCGCGGGAGCCTTTCTTTTCCCCGTGCTTTTGGGTGTGCACGCCTTTTTTTACAAGAGAGATTTGATTGCAGGCTGTCATTTGTATAAATTTTGGTTCAGCTTCGGTATTCTGACCTTCGTAGGCGTTTTGTGCGGTGTCTTTTCCGATACTGCCCCCACTTGGGACATCGTGGTCAATTTCAACAGTGGAATCCATATAAACGGCGGCGGTCTCATCGGCGGAACCATGTATATGCTTTTGCATTTTTGCGTGGGCTGGTTTGCTCCCGTTCTTGCCGTAATTGGAATCGTGGTTCTGTCCACCTTCCTGATCGGTAAAAATCCCGCTGACCTGATTCGCGGACTTTTCGTTCCTTTAAGTGCGAAAATGAAAGAAAACCACGATGAGAGACAGGAACGCAGACAGGAAGAACGCAAGCGCCGTGAGGAAGAACGCTTGATCCTTGCTCAGCAGCGCGCCGAGGAAGAAAAGGAGCGTTTCCGCGAGGAAAAGAAAAAAGGCAAAAAGTGTAAGGCCATGGTAGACAGCGGTGAGGAAGTAACCGGTGAAAAGCCCGAGGACTTCGTTCCCGACGATGAAGTGGAGATTCTTTTGCCCATGGCGGAAGACGATGGCGAGCCCCTGCCCGAAATGCCCAAAGAGGTTCGCGAAATTATTCCCATTGAGGAAATGGAGTCCGAGCCCGTTCCCGGTATTCACGAACCGATTCCCAATCCCACGGACCTTTCCGACGTGCCCGTGGTGACCTATCCCCGCGAGGAGGAGATTCCTGCGGAAGAAACTGAGCCTGCAGAGGATCGTCCCATTGAAGCAGAGAAAAAAGACATTTTCTCCCGGGAGGAAGAAGAAGTAAACGACGATATCGAGGAAGAATATCACTTCCCGCCCGTTTCCCTTTTGGCGGCAGCACCCCCTGCCAATCCCGGAAGCCGTACCGAGCAGGAAAACACCGCAAGAAAATTGGTGGAAACCTTGGAAAGCTTCGGTGTAAAGACCTCCGTCTGCGGTATTTCCAAAGGTCCTGCCGATACCCGCTACGAGTTGCAGCCACAGCGCGGCGTTCGTGTGCGTTCCATCGTCAATCTGACCGATGACATTGCCCTTGCCACCGCATCCAGCGGTGTCCGTATCGAAGCGCCCATCCCCGGCAAGGAAGCCGTTGGTATCGAGGTGCCCAATAAGGCAAGAGATACGGTTTTCGTCCGTGAAATCATTGAGACCGCGGACTTTGAAAATGCTCCCTCCCGACTGAACTGCAGTTTGGGTAAGGACGTTGCGGGCAATTATATCTACTGTGACCTTGCCAAAATGCCCCATATTCTCATTGCAGGTGCAACGGGTATGGGTAAATCCGTATGTCTGAACTCTCTGATCGTCAGTATGCTCTACCGCGCGACCCCCGAGGACGTGCAGATGATCCTCATTGACCCGAAAAAGGTAGAAATGAGCAAGTACAACGGAATTCCTCACTTGATCGTTCCCGTAGTCAGCGATGCCAAAAAAGCGGCAGGCGCCTTGAACTGGGCGGTAATCGAAATGGAGCGCCGCTTCATTTTGCTGGAGGAGCTCGGCGTTCGTGATATTAAAGGCTATAACGACGCGGTGAAGAACAATCCCGATCACCGCAAACTCAGTCAGATCGTCATTATCATCGACGAGCTTGCCGATTTGATGATGACTGCCAAAAATGAAGTAGAAACCAGTATTTGCCGCCTTGCCCAAAAAGCAAGAGCTGCAGGTATGCACCTTGTTATCGGTACACAGCGTCCCTCCGTTGACGTTATTACGGGTCTGATTAAGGCAAACGTTCCTTCCCGTATTGCCTGTACCGTAGCAAGCCAAGTGGATAGCCGAACCATTATTGATATTATCGGTGCGGAAAAGCTTTTGGGTAAGGGTGATATGCTCTACGCCCCCGTCGGATCCTCCAAGCCTTTGCGCGTGCAGGGATGTTTTGTATCCGATTCCGAGGTTGAGGCAGTTTGCGACTTTATCCGATCACAGCGCGCCGCGGTTTACGATGAAACCGTTTCTAACCTGATCGAGCGTGAAGCACAAAAATGCGGTGAAAAGAAAAAAGGATTTGGCGGCGAGGAAACCGAACGGCTTCCCGGTACCGTGGGTCTGTTCAGCGACAAGGATCCCCTTTTGGAAAAAGCAATTGACGTAGCCATTGCCGAAAGAAAGGTATCCACTTCCCTTTTGCAGAGAAAGCTTTCCGTAGGCTACGCCCGTGCCGCAAAGCTGATTGACTTTATGGCGGAAATGAACGTGGTAGGCGAATATGCAGGTTCTAAGCCCCGTGAGGTTCTTTGGACGGAGCAATTCTATCAGGAGTATAAAATGCGCGCCTGCGAGGATCAGCCCATTGATTGAAGCTTTTTAAGGAAGTAAAAAATGAAATACATTCCCGAAGAAACCCTTTACTCCCTTTGCCGCGGCTTTGCGGGGGAATGCTCTCTTTACGTTTCCCTGCCCTTTTTAGGAGAAAGCTTTACTTACAAAGCACATCAGTCAATCAATGCCGCAAGTACCATCAAAATCCCCCTGCTTGCAAAGCTGTTTCAGGATGCCGAGGACGGAAAGCTTGATTTGGATCGTCCTCTTGTTATGGATCCCGTGAACCGTGTACGCGGTTCGGGTATTCTCAAATTTCTCTCTACCGAAGTTCCTCTCAGTCTTTACGACCTTGCCGTACTGATGATGATCGTCAGTGATAACTCTGCCACCAATCAGGTAATTGATGCGGTGGGAATTGCCGAGGCAAACGCATATTTTCGCGAAAACGGGTGGGAACAGACGGTTTTGAACAAGAAACTTTTCATTCCAAATCCCGATTGCCCCGAAGGAACTGCTTTGGGGAATTTCACCTCTGCGGCAGATCTTGGCGCCCTTCTTGAAAAGATGCTTGCCGGTACTTTGGTCAGTAAAAAGGCGTCGGAGCAAATGATGAGTATTATGGCTTGTCAACAGCTTGGAAAATTCAGCCAATCCCTGCCCGGAGTCCTGCGTCCGCAAAACTCCCGCGATATGCTTGGTGACGTGCCCGAGGGAAAGGTCATGCTTGTGGAAAAGGGCGGTACGCTGAAAGGCAGAGTGTCCCATGATGCTGCCATTATGCTCCTGCCCAACGGCAGACACGCGGTACTTGTGATGATGACCCGGTGTGAGAACCCCGATGCGTCCTTGGAAGTAATCAAGAACGTATCCCGTGCGCTTTATGACCGGCTGATTGCCGATTGAAATGATAAAAAACATATTTGTCTTTGAAAGGAGAAATATTATGCTCAGAGATCCCTGGAAACATTTGAAAAGCGGAACGGATATCCGCGGTGTTGCTTTGGAGGGTGTAGAAGGTCAAA
>JAZOSM010000013.1:0-27329 GCA_045657125.1 Eubacteriales bacterium | reverse complement strand
AGAACCCTCTACAGTCTTTTTGGGAGAAACTTCGGGTGCCAAAGGTGTTTTACCGCAGAAACGTCCCGTAAAGTAAGCAAAGGTATCGGAAATCCACGCGCCAAAGAATACGAGAAGATAGATATACTTTCCTTCCTCATTGCCGTGATCAATGTAACGAATCTGAGAAATCGCGGTCAGAGAAACCACAACGTAAAGCACGAGAGCAATCATACTGTAAAGTTTCTCCGTAGGATAGCGATTTTTATTCAGAATACCGATAATTTGTTCTACGAAGAAAAACAAAGCGGAAAACAGAAAAATTACGCGAAACAAATCCATAACGGCAAATCGCACGGAAAGAAGATACGTGATTAAAGGGAGCAGCGAAAACAATCTTGCAGGGATTGCAAAACGATGTTCACGATGTGCTCCGATACAATGAAGCATTTCTTCAACGGCAATTGCCGAAAACAGCGTAATGACCAAAGGCCAAACGATTGTTCCTGAAAAAATGCAAACGGGAATCAAAATGAGAACACCAACGATACCGGTGATGATACGAGTCATTCTTACAATTTCCTTTCAATAACACCGCCAAAACGTCTCTCGCGGTGGTTAAAATATGCAATAGCGTCATCAATATCTTCGGAAGTCATATCGGGCCAAAGCTTATCCGTAAAGTAAAACTCAGCATATGCAGATTGAAACAGCAAAAAGTTGGACAGGCGAACCTCTCCGCCGGTGCGTATAATCAAATCTACATCCGGTTGACCGCCGGTATAAAGATGTGATGCAATATCCTCGGGGGTAATATCTTTCTTACCTTCCTCTGCCAGCAAACGGAAAGCGCGGGCAAGTTCATCACGGGAACCGTAATTCAAGGCAAGATTTAACTGATTGGGAAATCGACTGGATTTTTCCTCCACAACCTGCATCAAAGACTGAATTTTGGGAGAAAAAACACTACGATCACCAATAAACCGAAAATGCATATTTTTCTCTTTGCTTTCGGTCAACCATTCTTCCAAATATTCAACCAAAAGCGTCATAATATTTTCGACCTCGTCCTTGGGTCTTTTCCAATTCTCCGTGGAAAAAGCGTAGAACGTAGCAACCTCGATGTCAAGGTCAACCAAATACTCGGCAATGCGCTTGAAATTTTCAGCGCCTTCCTTATGACCGGCAAGACGGGGCAAAAAACGAGATTTTGCCCAACGTCCGTTTCCATCCATAATGATGCCGATATGACGAGGTTTCTTTAAATTCTCAATTTGTGACACGATAACTGTCTCTATGAGTTTATACGCTCATAATCTCCTTGGATTTGTCTGCAGCGAGCGCATCAAGATTCTTTACGTACTTATCAGCAAGATCCTGAACTTCCTTCTCGGAAACCTTCTGCTCGTCCTCGGTCATCTCGCCGTTTTTCTTCATAGCCTTGATTTTATCCATGGCATCACGACGAACGTTACGTACAGCAACCTTACCATCCTCTGCAAGACGGGAAACCTGCTTGGTCAATTCCTTTCTTCTCTCCTCGGTGGGCTGAGGGAAGGACAAACGAATGGTTTTGCCGTCGTTTTGGGGAGTGATACCAATATCAGATGCAAGAATAGCCTTCTCGATATCTTTGGTGCAATTTGCATCCCAGGGGGTGATTACAAGCATTCTTGCTTCGGGAACGGAGATCTGTGCAAGCTGGTTGATAGGGGTGGGAGAACCATAGTAGTCAACATTAACGCGATCCAAAATGGATGCATTGGCACGGCCGGCGCGTACAGAGGAGAATTCTCTCTCGGTAGCGGCAATACACTTCTTCATTTTTTCATCAAATTCACGGATATCAAGTTTCATAATCATTATTTCCTTTCAAAATATTAAAATTTAAGCTTCAACGATGGTGCCAAGCTTTTCACCCATAACGGCACGGATAATGTTTTGGGGATCATTCAAACCAAAGACAAGTACGGGCAATTTGTTTTCCATGGCAAAGCTGGTTGCCGTAACGTCCATAACTTTCAAATTCTGTGCAAGAACTTCGATGTAACGAATTTGCTCCAGCTTCTTGGCATTGGGATCAAGTTTGGGATCGGCAGTATAAACCGCATCGATATTTTTTGCCAAGAGGACAACCTCAGCATCAATCTCTCTAGCGCGAAGAACAGCAGCCGTATCGGTAGAGAAATAAGGACTTCCGATTCCGCAAGCAAAAATAATTACCTTGCCCTTCTCAAGATGAGAAACAGCCTTCTCTCGAATATAGGTTTCCGTAAAGGTTTCCATCTCCACTGCGCTCAAAACTCTCGCATCGACACCAAGGTGACACAGAGAATCCTGCAAAGCAAGAGCGTTGATCGTAGTTGCAAGCATACCCATATGGTCTGCACGAACACGCTGGAAATCAGTTCCCTGCTTTCCTCGCCAAATGTTTCCTGCCCCTACCACAATTGCAACCTGAACACCGAGATTTACACACTCAGCAACCTTGGCGCAAATGGTAGAAAGCAAATCAAAGTTATAAATGGCACCGGGCGCAGCACCTTGTGCAAGTGCCTCTCCCGACAGTTTTAATAAGACTCTTTTATACTTTGGTTCCATAGTCCCTCCATCATATATTTTATTCCTATATATTCTACAAAAAAAAGGAAGATTTGTAAATAGAAAATATTCAAAAAAAGCAAAAAAAGAAGAGAGACAAGCTCTCTTCTTTTCGTTTTAATTAGTGCAAGGGATATAAATCGGGGAAGTTGATGTTGAACAACAGATAGATAGCATCATCCAAGTTGGAGACACCGTTTCCGTCGAAGTCAGTGGGCTGATCAATAGGATACAAATCGGGGAAGTTGATGTTGAACAAGAGATGGATCGCATCATCCAAGGTCTTGCCTTCATTGCCGTCAACGTCACCGGGGACGTAAGCAGGACGCTCGATAACGGTAACCTGGAAAGTAACGGTTTTACCCTCGTAGGTGATGGTAACGGTCTGTGTACCAAGAACGGAAGCATCGTAGCCGCTAACCATTTCGGGAGTGATCTCAACTGCAGTTTCACCGGCTTCGGTGATGTAAACCAACTCAGCGCCTTCGAAGTTCAAAGCATCATTAAGATAGTACTCAACCTTGGTGGGAGCAGACTTCAAAGTCAAAAAAGGAATCAAAACAAATTCAACATTGTTTTGGGTTGCATACTGATGTGCAGGAGAATTTTCATAGCAGTAGATAGTAACATTGGCACACTCAGCAAAAGCGTTGGCAAATACAGCGGTAGTTTCGGGGATAATAACCTTCTTAAGAGAAGTCTGACCCTTGAATGCGCTGTCAGCAATAGCAATGGTATCAGCAGGAAGGGCAACGGTTTCAGCACAAGTACCCTTTACTTTGTAAGCAACCTTGCCTGCAAAGATAATTCCGTCGGGCTGATTTGCAAGCCAAGCAGAACCATCAAAAGCATCGGGTGCAATCTCGCTAACAGTATTAGAAAATTCAACGCTGGTCAAAGAAGCACAATTTGCAAATGCAGCAGCACCGATGGTGGTAACGCCCTGGCTGATAACTGCAGATTTGATATTGGTACCTTTGAAAGCCTCGGGACCAACACCAACAACGGCATACTCTACACCATCTTTAACAACGGAGGTCTTGACGGTAACGTTATATCTGCCGGAAGCAGGGGTAAAACCGGTCAAGATCGCGGTCTTTTCGGTATCGTCGTAAGAATACTGATACCATTCAGAAGTCTGAGGACCTACGGGAATGATGGGAGACTCAATCGCATCGTCTGCAGCAAAAACGGTAAATCCAACTGCAGAAACTACAAAAGAAATCGCCAGCAAGAATGCAAGAAATTTTTTGGACATTTTCATAACAATTCTCCTTATGAATATTTTAACAATGTAATTTTACCACAACCCCCGCATCCTGTCAACCAATATTTTGTAGTAAATATTACTAAAATTTCTGTCAAATATTACAAAAAAAGCAGTGCACGGTTTCGTGCACTGCCTTCGTTCGATTAGTTCTTGCCGGTAAGCTTTGCGATTTCTTCAGCGAAATTGTCTTCTTTCTTCTCGAGGCCTTCGCCCTTTTCGTACATAACAAAGTCAACCAAAGCGAATTCTTCGCCGATTTCCTTTGCTACGGAAGCAAGGTACTTGCCAACGGTCATAGAACCGTCCTTAACGTATTCCTGCTCGGTCAAGCAGTTGGTAGAGAAGAACTTGTTCAGTTTGCCTTCAACCATCATAGCGATAACCTTTTCGGGCTTCTTTGCATTCTTTTCATCGTTCTTAATCTGAGACTCGATGATTTCCTTCTCGTTTGCAATTACGTTTGCAGGAACAGCCGCGGGATTGAGGTACTGGGGCTTCATTGCAGCAGCCTGGAGACAAGCGTTCTTAGCAGCTTCAAAGAAAGCGGGGTTGTCAATGATCTTATCGGTCTTAACAACTACACCGATGTTACCCTTGCCGTGGATGTAAGAGGAAGCTGCGTTCTCGATGATAACGAAACGACGGATGTTGATGTTTTCACCGATGGTGAAGATCTTATCCTTCAGAGCAGCCTCTACGTCCAAACCGCCGTTGAATTCCTTCTTGAGGAGTTCTTCTACGGTTGCGGGACGAGTCTTGAGAATGATTTTGAGCAGGTCGTCAACGAACTCACCAAATACTGCGTTCTTTGCAGCAAAGTCAGTCTCGATGTTAACCTCGATCATTGCAGCGGTGTTGGTTTCGCGATCCAAAAGGATGGAAACGAGACCTTCTGCAGCGATTCTGCTAGCCTTTTTCGCAGCAACTGCAAGTCCCTTCTCACGAAGGATCTTGATTGCTTCTTCTTCATTTCCGTTAGCTTCTACGAGAGCTTTTTTGCAGTCCATCATACCGATGCCGGTCTTAGCTCTGAGAGCAGCAACTACTTTTGCACTGATTTCCATATCTGTACTTTCCTTTCTCTTGCTTAATTAAGCTTCGGTGGTCTCTGCCTTTTCTTCGGCAACTTCTTCAGCAGCCTCTGCGGTCTGCTCGGGAGCGAAAGCGTCCTCACCCTGACGGCCTTCGATAACAGCGTTTGCCATAACGGAAGCGATCAAACGGATAGCGCGGATAGCGTCATCGTTACCGGGGATTACGTAATCAGCTTCATCGGGATCACAGTTGGTATCTACGATAGCAACCATGGGGATACCGAGTTTCTTAGCTTCGAGAACAGCATTTCTTTCCTTCTTGGGGTCAACTACGAAAATAGCGCTGGGAAGATTTTCCATCTCCTTGATACCGCCGTAGTTCTTCTCGAGATCAGCGATCTCTTTCTTGTGCTCAAGAACTTCTTTCTTGGGCAGAAGATCGAAGGTGCCGTCTTCTTCAAACTTCTTCAGCTTGTTGAGACGAGCGATGCTCTTCTTGATGGTCTTGAAGTTGGTCAGCATACCGCCGGGCCAACGAACGTTTACATAGTACATACC
This sequence comes from Eubacteriales bacterium, assembly GCA_045657125.1. GTDB lineage: Bacteria > Bacillota > Clostridia > Oscillospirales > SIG627 > RGIG5579. The sequence goes on along the minus strand of JAZOSM010000013.1, from coordinate 21,887 downwards.
GCATCTCAGAGCCTCTTCCTTGATGGCGTCCTGAGCCTGCTTTTTGGTACCTACGAAAAGAATGTTACCGCCGTCCTGAGCGATATCGCGAATAAAGTTGTAAGCTTCTTCAACTTTCTTCACGGTCTTCTGGAGGTCAACGATATGAATACCGTTTCTCTGGGTGAAGATGTACTCTGCCATTTTGGGGTTCCATCTTCTGGTCTGGTGTCCGAAGTGAACTCCTGCTTCCAGGAGCTGCTTCATAGAGATTACATTGCTCATAGTTTTTCCTTTCCGGGTTTTACCCGCCACGGCCCAACAAAGTACGGCAAAAGCCGACCCACTTTGCGAAAAAAGACCGTGTGTGAATTTTTTTCGAATTATTTTAGCATAGCGGCTATTAAAAATCAATAGTTAAGTGAAAAATTGTTTTCCGAAATGGTATTTTTCGCAAGAATTTACAAAATGTTCATAGCCTTCTTGTACTCATCCAGCAAATACGCCTTGGAAACCAATGCGGAAATATGATCCCAAGGAAGAATCTCATCCTCCGGAATCTCACGGTTGGCGTAGAAGGAAGAATCGAGTCCCGATTCTTCAATGGCTTTTTCCCAATTTTCCAGAGAGAAAAACTCGTCCCAGGAATCGAAACGCTGTCCTTTTTCATAAGCCTTGAGGATTGCCTCGGAAAGTCTTCTGTCCCCTCTTGCCAAAACCGCTTCCACGCGGCTGGAACGGGCATCGTGCCAATTGTAACTGACTTTGCGAGTTGTAATATTGTCACGAACCAATTTTTGTTTTCTCTCCACCTCATCCAAGGAATTCTGTCCCGCCCACTGGAAGGGGGTTTGAGGTTTGGGGATAAAGCACGAAACGCTGATATTCACGCTTACGCTCTTTCCCTTGGGTTTGTCGGGATTCTGATAATAGAGATTGACAATGCGCTGAGCAAGTTCGGAAATTCCTTTTACGTCATCGTCGGTTTCATTGGGCAAGCCGTCAATGAAATACAGCTTCACCGCGCACATTCCCGCAGAGAACACATAATTCATGGTACGGGTAATATCCTCCTCGGTAACACCCTTATGAATCACGTCGCGCAGACGCTGTGTTCCCGCTTCGGGCGCAAAGGTGAAGGAACCCTTTTTCAATCCGGGAATTTCATCCATAATCTTTTGAGAAAAGCTATCCACGCGCATAGACGGCAAAGACAAGCGAATCTTTTCATCGGGACACCAGGAAAGCAATTTTTCACACATGGAGGAAAGACCCGAATAGTCGGAAATAGAGAGCGCGCACATGGATATTTCGGGATAGCCCGATCCCTCGGTGGCTTTTTTGGCAAGCTCGTTCAGTTTTTCGGGACTGCGCTCGCGAATGGGACGACAAGTCATACCCGCCTGACAGAAACGGCATCCGCGAATGCAACCGCGGAACACTTCCAGAACAGTACGGTCGTGCACTGCCTCCACGTGAGGAATTACGGGAGAAGTCGGGTAATAAGAATTCTCAAAATCCTTTACGATACGCTTTTTGATAAGCTTCGGAACGTCATCAAATTTGGGTTGAAAGGACGCAATGGATCCTTTCTCATCGTATGTAACCTCGTACAGAGAAGGAACGTAAAATCCCTCCAAGTGGGATGCTTCGCGCAAGAACTCCGCTTTGGACTTCCCTTCTTTTTTACACTTCTCGTACAGACGCATCAATTCGGGAAGCGCTTCCTCTCCCTCTCCAATGGACATAATATCAAAGAAATCGGCAAAAGGCTCCGGATTATAGGTACAAGGACCTCCGCAAAGAAGAATCGGGTCATTTTCCGCGCGGTCCTTGGCGCGGAACGGAATTCCTGCCAAATCCAGCATATAAAGCACCGTGGTATAGCACAATTCATACTGCATGGTAAAGGCACAAAAATCAAAATCACGAATGCTGTCACCGCTTTCCAAGGCGTAGAGAGGAACATTTTCGCGCTTAAGCAAATCTCCCATATCAGGCCAAGGGGCAAAAACACGTTCACACCAAACGTTTTCCATTTGATTGAGAACACCGTAGAGGATTTTCATACCGAGATTGGACATACCGATCTCATAGGTATCGGGAAAACAAAAGGCAACGCGCGTCTTCCCCTCTTTATCCTTGACAATTTCATTAAATTCACCACCGATGTAACGACCGGGTTTTTCCACCTGATCCAACACCGCTTGCAATCTCTCCGGAATCATAATGTTTCCTTTCAAAAATTATTATCGTTTCTTTTTCAAAACGGGCACGAGATACTGACCCGTATAGGATTCTTTGCATTTTGCAACTTCTTCCGGCGTTCCCGTTACCACAACAGTACCGCCGTTCTCACCGCCCTCGGGTCCCAAATCAATTACGTGGTCTGCGCGGGCAATGACATCCAAATTGTGCTCGATGACAACGACGGTGTTTCCGCCGTCTGCCAAACGGTCCAAAATGGAACAAAGCTTATTTACGTCCTCAGAATGAAGTCCCGTGGTCGGCTCGTCCAAGATATAGCAGGTTTTTCCCGTGCTTCGTTTGGAAAGTTCACAGGAAAGTTTGACACGCTGCGCCTCGCCGCCGGAAAGGGTTGTGGACGACTGACCCAATTTGATATAGCCGAGACCTACGTCCTGCAAGGTTTGCAACTTTCTCTTTAAGGAGGGGATGGCATCGAAAAATACAAGCGCTTCGGAAACGGTCATCTCCAAAACGTCCGCAATGGATTTCCCCTTGAATTTCACCTCAAGGGTTTCTCTGTTATAGCGTTTACCGTGGCAAACGTCGCAGTTCACGTAAACATCGGGCAAAAAATGCATTTCGATTTTCACAGTACCGTCGCCCTGACAGGATTCACATCTGCCGCCGCGCAAATTAAAGGAAAAGCGATCGGGCCCAAAGCCGCGCATCTGCGCATCTTGGGTTTTGGCAAATACGTTGCGAATCTCAGTAAACAAACCCGTATAGGTTGCAGGATTGGAACGGGGGGTTCTGCCGATGGGAGATTGATCAATGGCAATCACCTTATCCAATTCCTCTATTCCCAAAATTTCGCGGAATTTTCCCTGGGTCGCATTGGCGCGATTCAAATACTTAGCAAGATACGGGTACAAAATACCGTTGATCAAGGAACTTTTACCGCTACCCGAGACGCCCGTGACACACACGAGCTTTCCCAAAGGAATTTCCACATCCATTCCCTTTAAATTGTTTTGTCTCGGCTCACGGATCCAAAGGCTCTTTCCGTTTCCTGTTCTTCTCTCTGCGGGAATGTCAATTTGTCTTTCTCCCGAAAGATACTGACCCGTAATGGAGTCCTTGCACATTTTGATTTCATCAGGGGTACCGGCGGCTACGACCTTTCCTCCGCCGACACCTGCACCGGGGCCGATGTCAACAATGAAATCTGCATTCTCCATGGTTTCGGAGTCGTGTTCAACCACGATGACAGTATTTCCCGTGTCACGCAGTTTTTTCAAGGTTTTGATCAATTTGGAATTGTCCCGCTGATGCAAACCGATACTGGGCTCGTCCAAAATATACAGTACGCCCATCAAACTGGATCCGATCTGCGTTGCCAATCGAATTCGCTGACTTTCGCCGCCGGAAAGAGTTCCGGCTTTTCGGGAAAGTGTCAGGTATCCGAGACCGACGCTTTTTAAGAATTCCAATCGGGAACGAATCTCCTTGACAATCTCTTTGGAAATTTTCCTTTCCTTTTCCGTAAATTCCAATCCATCCAAAAAAGCCAATTCCTTTTCTACGGAAAGATTACAAAATTCAGAAATGTTGATACCGCCGACCGTAACCGCAAGAATTTCGGGTTTCAGGCGCTTTCCTCCGCAAACAGAGCAAAGCTCGTCTTCGAAAAATTCCTCATAGTAGGAATCCTTGTGCATACGGTAGCGTTCCATAATTTTATTGACCACTCCCGGGAAGGTAGTGGTGTAATACTGCAATGCACCGCCCTCTCGGAAGGGAATGGTATACCGCACGTCTCCAGTTCCGTACAAAAGGGTGTTCATAGCTTCGTCGGAATATTCACAAAAAGGCGTTTTCAACGTAAGTCCAAAGGGCTCGATCACCTGCTTGTATAAAATACCCGACCAGTTATCCTCTTTCATGGTTTTAAAACCATTGCAAACAATGCCGCTATCCGCCAGACTTTTGGTCAGATCGGGAATAATCAAGCGCGGAGAAACGGTGGATTTTACACCAATTCCGTCACATTCGGGGCAGGCGCCGTAAGGATTGTTAAAAGAAAACATACGGGGCTGCAGGGTGCCGATGCTGAAATTGTGCTCCTCGCAAGCAAAGGCGGTGGAAAAGGTCAAATATTTACCGGGATTTGACTCCTCTAAGGAAACAAGATCTATGATTACGGAGGAGCCCGAAAGCTTCAGCGCGGTTTCCACGGAACCCGTCAAGCGAGTACGAATTCCCTCTTTCATCACAAGACGGTCCACCACGATTTCGATTTCGTGCTTTTTATTTTTATCCAGTTCAGGAAGATTTTCCAAATCGTATACGTATCCGTCGATTTTCACACGAACAAAGCCGTTTTCCCTGGCTTCGTCAAAAACCTTTTCGTGCAAGCCTTTTTTTCCTCTGACGGCAGGAGAAAGAATCTGAAAACGAGTCCCCTCCTCAAGAGAAAGAATGCGGTCAACGATTTGGTCTACGGACTGAGCGCGGATTTCCTTGCCGCAAATCGGACAATGAGGAATACCGACACGTGCGTAAAGCAAACGGAGATAGTCGTATATTTCCGTTACGGTGCCAACGGTAGATCGGGGGTTTTTGCTGGTAGTTTTCTGATCGATGGAAATGGCGGGAGAAAGTCCCTCGATACTGTCAACGTCAGGTTTATCCACCTGCCCGAGGAACATTCTTGCATAGGAAGAAAGAGATTCCACGAAACGTCGGTTTCCCTCTGCGAAAATCGTATCGAAAGCAAGAGAAGATTTTCCGCTGCCGGAAAGTCCCGTAAATACCACCAGTTTATCACGGGGTATTTCAAGAGATACATTTTTTAAATTATGGACGCGAGCGCCCTTGATTACAATACTGTCCTTTGCCACGTTTTTTTCCTTTTCTTTAAGATTCGCCCTGCAAAGCGCGAAGCTGATCGCGAAGTACCGCCGCACTTTCAAAATCCAAACGCTTTGCCGCTGCCATCATTTCAAAACGAAGTTTTTCCGCCAGACGACTCTTCTCGGCAGCAGACATTTTGGCTGTCTTTTTCTTTTTGGCGGGTGTCTGTTCTTTTTCCGTTACGGTGGGAAGCGATTGAAGTTTTTTCACGATTCCCCGAGGAACGATACCGTGCTCCTTATTGTAGGCTTCCTGTATACTGCGACGGCGAGCAGTTTCATCCAATGCGCCTTTCATGGAATCGGTGATGGTATCGGCATAGAGAATAACCCGTCCATCCACGTGTCTTGCGGCACGTCCGATAATCTGAACCAAACTGCGACGGCTTCGCAAAAATCCCTCTTTATCTGCATCCAAAATGGCAATCAAAGATACCTCGGGAAGGTCCAATCCTTCGCGCAAAAGATTAATTCCCACCAAAACGTCAAATTCACCGCGACGCAGATCTTTCAAAAGTTCCACGCGCTCCATGGTTTCCACGTTGTGGTGCATATAACGGACGCGGATTCCTTTTTCCGTCAGATAATCCGTCAAATCCTCTGCCATCTTTTTCGTCAGGGTCACTACAAGAACGCGCTCTTTTTTATCCACGCGCACGAGGATCTCCCCGATCAAGTCGTCAATCTGCCCTTCGGTTTTACGAACCTCACAAACAGGATCCAAAAGTCCCGTGGGACGAATGATCTGTTCAACCACCTGCTCGCTTCGTTCCAGTTCGAACTCTGCAGGGGTGGCGCTGACGTAAACGGTTTGTCCCATTCTCTCCTCGAATTCGTCGAATCGCAAGGGACGGTTATCGTAGGCTGAGGGCAAACGGAAGCCGTACTCCACCAAGTTTTCTTTTCTGGCACGGTCACCCGCACTCATGGCGCGAACCTGCGGAATCGTCACATGAGATTCATCTATCATCAACACGAAATCTTCGGGAAAATAGTCCATCAGGGTAAAAGGCGTACTGCCGGGCGGATTTCCCGCAAACACACGGGAATAGTTTTCAATACCGCTGCAATAACCGATTTCGCGAACCATTTCCATGTCGTAGGTCACGCGATCACGAAGTCTCTGTGCTTCCAGCACTCTGCCCTTTTCCTCAAAGTATCGAACTCGTTCTGCAAGTTCCGCCTCGATCTCGCGGATCGCCCGCTCGCGCTTTTCCACGCCGGTGGTATAGTGACTGGCGGGGTAGATCACCACGTGATTCAAGGTTGCAACGGTGGTGCCCGTCAAAGCGTGAAACTCTACGATACGATCGATCTCATCACCGAAAAACTCCACACGAACGGCGGTTTCACTATTGCCTGCAGGGAATATATCCACCACATCACCGCGAACACGAAATTTGTTGCGGACAAAATTTACGTCGTTGCGCTCGTACTGGATCTCCACCAATCGACGAAGCAGATCGTCGCGGGACAAAAGCATCCCGGGACGCAATGAAACGGTCATAGAGGAATATTCCGCAGGATCACCGAGGGTGTAAATGCAGGAGACGGATGCTACAACGATTACGTCGCGCCGTTCAAACAGCGCAGAGGTTGCGCTATGCCTGAGTTTATCAATTTCCTCATTGATGGCGGAATCCTTTTCGATATAAACGTCCTTACCGGGGATATATGCCTCAGGCTGATAATAGTCGTAGTACGATACGAAATACTCCACCGCGTTGTTGGGGAAAAATTCACGGAACTCGGAGCAAAGCTGCGCGGCGAGGGTTTTATTATGAGCGAGAACGAGGGTGGGACGGTTGAGTTTGGCGATGATGTTTGCCATGGTAAAAGTCTTACCCGAACCTGTTACGCCAAGAAGGGTCTGCTCTTTGGCACCATTACGGATACCGTTTACCAGCTTCTCGATGGCCTCGGGCTGATCGCCCGTAGGTGCATATTCAGAATGTAAAATAAATTGATCTGCCACGTTCTCACTCCTTTCATTATGATAAGACAATAAAGCATTTTCAAGCAAACGAAATCAATCTTCTAAACATATAATACCAAGGTTTACCGATATCATTCAATCCAGGAAAACATACACAAAGCATACCTAGTTTATTATATCACGAGAAATTAGAAAAGAAAAGTAGTTATAAAACTTTTTTTCGTCAAAAAATGCATATTTCTTGACGAGTGCAGAAAGCCGTAATATAATGTGGTTAATTTCAAAAGTGAGGAAGCCTATGAAAATTTACGAAAATGCGGCACAAGTAATCGGAAAAACCCCTTTGATCCGTCTATCTCGTTTGGAACGGCAATGGAACAGCGTTGCGATAATCGTCGCAAAGCCTGAGGGAATGAATCCTGCGGGAAGCGCCAAGGACCGAGTGGCGCTGCAGATGCTTCTGGACGCAGAGGAAAAGGGACTACTTCGAGAGGGCGCTACCATTATTGAGCCTACCAGCGGAAACACGGGCATCGGACTTGCTTCACTTGCGGCGCTCCGCGGATATCGGGCGATCTTTACCATGCCCGAGACCATGAGCCGCGAACGTCAGCTTTTGCTGAAGGCTTACGGCGCAGAGATCGTTTTGACCGAGGGCTCAAAGGGCATGGCGGGCGCCATTGAAAAGGCAAAGGAACTTTCAGAAAGCATTTCGGGAAGCTTTTTGGCGGGGCAGTTTGAGAATCCCTCCAACTCCAAGGCACATTACCTGACCACGGGACCCGAGATCTGGGAGGATACCGACGGAAAGGTTGACGTTTTCGTGGCTTGCGTGGGAACGGGCGGAACGATCACGGGAACGGGTGAATTTTTGAAAGAAAAGAATCCCCATATCAAAGTGGTTGCCATTGAGCCGAAGAATTCTGCGGTATTGAGTGGCGAAAAAGCAGGTTCTCACGGCATTCAGGGCATCGGTGCGGGCTTTGTCCCCGAGGTTTTGAACACCGAAGTTTACGACGAGATTTTCCGCGCAACGGAGGAAGATGCTTACAAAGCCGCTCGGGCGCTGGCAACGAAGGAGGGGCTTCTTGTGGGGATCTCCTCGGGCGCGGCTCTGTCTTGCGTCAAGGAGCTTTGCAGACGGGAAGAAATGCGCGGAAAAATGATCGTGGTGCTTCTGCCCGACACGGGCGAGCGATATCTTTCCACTCCACTATTTCTATGAAAGAGAAAAAAGAACGATTCCGATAGAATCGTTCTTTTTTTGTTATCTTTTTACAATGAGTATGCTGTTGAACACATCGCGGACGAGATCGTCGAAGGGGCGATGCAGATCGGCGGGGTGGTTGAGCATTTCGTGGGTATTCCCTTTTTTCACAATAAAGGTACTGGAGCCGCCGCCGTCCAGATTTACACCGCGAACGGCGCCGTGCTCCTTGAGGAGGAGTGCACATTCGTGAAGGGTTGCACCGTTGGAATGCCAGGGGCGTCTTCCGTCGATGACGAGGATCACGACGCGATTATCCTCTGTAAGACCGACGACGGTTCTGGGGTGCGTGCGAGATCCGAAAAATTCGCCCAGAGATACGTCACGAACCTCGCCCTGATCCAAAAGGAGATTCAAGCCGCAAACTGCTTGGTCCAATTCCGTCAAAAGACGGGGCTGACCTGCAAGGGTATCGATGATATGGGTACCGTCTTTTTTCACACCGAAGAAATTGCGCTCACTCTGGGGATTGGCAACGACAACGCCGTCCTTGACGCAAAGGCCTGAGGGGGCACAGTCTCCGAACATATCGAAAAAGTCTGCATTGAAGGCGGCGAGGATCTCTTTGCCGCGGGCTGTTTCAAAATTGACCGTATCCATTACGGTTTCCTTTTGATCGCGGTAATCGTAGGTGCCTTGGGGCGTACCGCAAAGCATGGTGCAAACGCGGGCATCGTAGACGAAGGCGTGGACGACGACGGGCTCACCCGAGGCGGTTTCGTAATGCTCAATGGCAAATTCGGCTCCGTCGCAGATCTTCCCCTCTTCCCTCTCCTTGCAAACGAGCTTGCGATCCATTTTTGCAAACTCGGACTCGTAGGAGCAAAGCTCGGCGGGATCAAAGGTCAGATCCAAAAAGTAGACGTCGCCTTGATTTTGAAACAGATCGTTTTTCTCGCGGAAGCGGAAGGTGACGGTAAAGCTGCGGCGGGAAAGTAAAAGCTCCTTCGGGAACAGAAAAATGTGATCCTTAAAGTGAAAGGGCTCCGCAAGATTTCCCTCCTCGCAAAAGCGTTTTCCGTCAAGATCCGCAAAGGCGTAGCACTTGACGTCGGTGCGGACGGCTACCTTGATACGGTCACCGAAATCTACGTACAAAACGGAGGGAACGAGATTCTCGGGACAAGTTGAATTGTGATTCACGGCTTACTCCTTATTTTTGGAATATAATTCTTGCAGAAAACGGACGCCGCCCTCTGCCATCAATTCACCGACACCTGCTTTATAGGGGGAGGAACGGCGCTCGTAGCCGTCCACCTCGAAAGCATCCTTCATAGGGAAATAATCGGGATAGCCGTGGGTCAGGCCCATCACGAACTGCGCCTGAAAGGGAGAGGTCTCTCTCGCCTGACGGCCGATCTCGGAAAAAGCTTCTCCGGGAAAGCCCACGAAGGCAAAATCGCCGCAGGAAAGACCCGTAAGGGGCATATCGAAGACTCCGCCGCTTTCGGAAGCGGTCAGAATGCCCAGGGCTTCGTAAATGATCGTGGTATAATTGCCCTTATCCAAGGGGATCTTATCTGCCTGACCTGCTAGGTACCAAGTCATATACTGCTGTGCTTCTTCCAGTTCCTCGGGGGTAAAGTCTCTTGCGGGAATGGGAAGATCCAGCTGATGGGTACGAACGGCTCCCGTTTCAATAGGCTGCGCCTTGGAGATCATTTGCAGGATCTTGCCTGCAATGGAAAGTCCCATGTGACGGGAGTGAGATGGCCCTGCATTTTTATCCCACTCGGGAGCGTTGACGTTGATATGGTTCAGATCGCCGGAGGCTCCGTTGAAATAGATACAATGTGTGCCGGGCAAAGCGTTTTCCAGAGTGGCGCAAACCACGCCAGGATAGTCGGCGGAGATCAGATTTCCGCATTTTCTTCCCCGCACATCGGGATGAACCTGGAAATTCACCAGCAGGATATCCCCTGCTTCACCGCGGTCGAAGCGGAGAAGCTGAATGGTATCGTCGGAGGGAGAAGCGGGTCTTAAAATATCAGGGTTTCTTCTGCCGGGATTGGTTGCGCAAGAACCGTCTTTCATAATATAACGGCGGTTAAAGGCGATCTCGTGAAGTTCTCCTTTGGCAAAATACGCCTGAGCCTCCGCAAGATCGGAAACAGCCGACTGCGCCGCCGCAAGGGAAAGATCACCCAGAGAGGTCATTAAATAAGGGTCTTTCGGAAAGAAGCGGGTGTGAATGTTGGGCGCCGTATGGGTGTGGGTACAGGTCAAAATAACGTTTTTATCTTCAATTCCAAGTTTTTCTGCCACGTAGGAGCGTATTTTAAGCGCTTCCTTTTGAATCATACCAATCAAATCAAAGCAAAGAATCACCGCCAGTGCATCCGCCTCGAACGCAACAGCGCGAACGTATAAGGGATCTGCTACCCCTTCGGAAATCCGCACGTTTTGATTTCCCGAAAGATAGGTGCCGACAGGGGGGGTAATTTCTTTTTGTCCAAAGCCGCATTTCATCGCGATACCTCCGAATTATAACAAATAGTGATCAAGGATATAACGGGCGACATGGGAGTTGTTGTCACAAACAATCTGCTGAGAGATCTCTTTGATCTCGGGAATCGCATTTCCCATAGCAAGACTCAGCCCCGCCGTTTCCAGCATGGTGCGATCGTTTTGACTGTCCCCTATCGCAACGGTATTTTCACGGGGAACTCCCAAGGAGTCTGCAAGGCGCAAAAGCGCGTTTCCTTTTCCCGATTGCTTCGAAACGATTTCGATATTATTGGGGTCGGTCTGCACCACGAGGATTTCGTCATCCTGTTCCAAGACGGCTTTGCGGGCTTTCAGTTCCTCGGGATAACGGAAAAATACTACGAGCATCGGAATTTTTTCAAGTCCATAGATATACTCTTTGAAATTTTCCACGGGGGTTTCTTTTTCCAAAGCGTAGCGTACCCAGTATTCATTCATATTGTAAGATCCGTAGTTTTCTGCATTGTGAAAGTTTCCATCCACGCAGGATTCTCTGCCCGTGTGCGCAAAAAGACAAACGCAATAGCGGAAAACCTCGTCCAAAATACGATCCTTTTTCTCTTTGGTCACGCAAGTCATTTCAAAGCGATCTTCTTTTTTATCATAAATTACGGCGCCGCCCGAAAGAATATAATAGCGAATCAGATTACTTTCCCGAATATCGGTGGGAAGTTCCAAAAAGCAGCGCCCTGAGGCAGGAACAAAATAAATTCCCTTCTCTCCCATTTCTTCAATGGCAGCCCAATTCTCTTTACTGACTTTGCCGAGGGAATCCAACAAAGTTCCGTCAAGGTCGCTTGCGACCAAATAATTCTTCATACAAAAGCCTCTTTAATTTTTATTTCTGCATTCCGATCAAACAGAAGACTTAAATTCCTGATTTTCATCTCTCAAGTAGTTATCATAACACAGTTTTTTTTGTCTGAAAAGAGAATTATGGAAATTTTCAACATTTTTCACTCCACTCTCTCGGGAAAATAAAAAACTTGGAAAAGAATGTTGCAAAGCAGTGCTTTTTGTGTTACAATTTTGGGGAAAACTTATCACTATATGATTATTGGAGCAACGAAATGAATCAAAATTTGAAAAAACGATTTTATCTGGCAGGCGGACTGTTAATCTCTTTTATTTTATGGACTTTTTTAGTCGCTTTTATTGACGTAAAACCCATCGGTCCCGAAGCATCCGAAGTAGGATTTGCCACCATCAACGGAGCGTTTCATAAATTCACCGGTGAAAATATGTGGATGTACAGCTTAACCGATCTGTTCAGCATTATCCCATTGGCTCTGATTGCTTTCTTCGGACTGATCGGACTTGCACAATGGATCAAAAGAAAATCTTTCCTTCGCGTTGATTACGACATTCTCGCACTCGGCGGATTCTACGCCGTTGTAATGGCGGTGTTCGTATTCTTCGAAAAGGTTGTTGTCAACTACCGTCCCGTTTTGATCGAAGGTGCTTTGGAAGCCTCCTATCCCTCCTCTACCACAATGCTTTGTATGTGCGTAATCCCCACGGCAATGATGCAATTGCATCAGAGAATCGACGATGCAAAGATCCGAAAAATCGTTCTCAACGCAGGAAGCGCATTCACCGCTTTTATGGTGCTTTTCCGTCTGTTTTCCGGAGTTCACTGGCTTACCGATATTATCGGAGGAGCGCTTTTCAGTGCAGGCATGGTTCTTTTGTACGATGCCGTTTGCCAATTGAAAAAATAATATAAAAAGAAAAAAACACCTTGTTGAAATTGACTGCCGTAACAAACGGTTCTGTTCAATCAACAAGGTGTTTTTGCTTAATGATGGTGATGGTGGCAATGATCTTGTACAGGCTTTAAATGGCAATGGAGGTCGTAGCACTTCTCCTCGGCAGACTCGATTTCCACCGTCACGTGAGAAATGCCGAACTCGTGTAATTTCTCGCGAATACAACGCTTGATTTCGTGATGGTTCCTTTCTGCTACAACGTGCAAGGTTGCAATATGATTATTTCCGTCCAAGCTCCAAATATGGATGTGATGCACGTCGGATATTCCCTCATAAGCAAGCAAATGCTCTTTGATTTCCAAAACTGAAATTCCGCATGGTACTTTATTCATAATCAAAATCAAAACCACTTTGATTTGCGCCGCGGCGTTGAAAAGGATAACAAGGGACACGGCAACGGAAAGAAGTGGGTCAAGAAAATACCAATCGGTAAAGCGCATCACTACCGCGCCGATCAGCACTACGACCCATCCCAGAACATCCTCGATCATATGCAAATTTACGGCTTTTTGATTGAGAGAATCTCCTTTTCTCGTAAAGAATGCGGCGGCAAGATTGACCACAACCCCTACGACTGCAAAAAGAATCATTTCATCATATTTGATTTCAGCAGGCTGAATGATTCTGCCGACGGCATTGACCAAAACGGCACAGGAACCAAAGATCAAAATCAAAGTGGTAATGATGCTTCCGATGACGGAATAGCCCGAATAACCGTATGTATAGACTTCGTCGGGCTGATTTTTACTTTTCTTTTCCAAAAAGTAGGAAAGCCCGATGCTGGCGGCATCACCAAGGTCATGTACGGCATCGGATAAAATAACGACACTACCCGTAAAAATACCGCCAAAAAATTCAAAAATCGAAAAGGAAAGATTTAAAATAAAGGCAATCAAAATATTTCGCTGTGTTTTCATAGATCGTCTCCGTTGACATATTTATTGATTTGCGGTACAATTCATTCGTTAAAAGACAAACTGTTCAATAGAATTATAGCAAAACCAATACTATTTTCAATGTATGATTTTGCATTGTTATTCGTTACTGAACTAAAAAGAAAAAAAGTACGGAGTTTTGTATGGATCGCAGACAAAGAAAAACACGCGAAGCTATTTTTGCAGCTTTTACAACATTGCTTTCAAAAAAAGATTTTAATAAAATCACCGTTGGGGAAATCATTGAAATTGCCGACGTGGGCAGAGCCACTTTCTATTCCCACTTTGAAACAAAAGACTTTCTGCTGAAAGAATTTTGCGAAGAATTGTTTTCCCATATTTTTGACACGGAACAAAAACAAAATCCCAAGCAAAGACATATTTTCCAATGTGAAGGCTCTGACTCGATCATTATGCATTTATTTGAGCATTTTCAAAAAAACGACAACAACATACTTCTGCTGTTGTCCTCCGAAAACAACGAGCTGTTTTTGAGATATTTCAGAAACAATCTGGAGGACTTGGTCAAAAGCCATATTTCCCTTTTTGATTCCCATAAAAAGAAAGAGGTCCCTCTTGACTTTTGGGTAAACCACATTGTTTCTACCCTGTCGGAAACCCTGAAATGGTGGGTCAAGGGCGGAAGAAAAGAATCCCCGAAACAAATCACAGAATATTTCTTCTGTGTAATATAGAAAAAATAAGCCGTGAATATTCACCGCTTATTTTTGTTACTGCATATTTCGACTATACCGACATAAGCACCCACAGCTTCCGCAAATGGTACGCAACGGAGATTTACAAGAATAACGGTTACGATATTGCCCTTGTGCAAAGGCTGTTGCAGCACAGTTCAGCAGCCACCACGCAGCGGTATATCGGCATTGAGCCGCAACGGATAGAGCAAGCTATCCAAAACCATGCGCAGCTTCTATGAGGCCGCTGCAAACAACCTATCACTTTAGAAGCAAAACGGAGTGGAAATTTCCACTCCGTTTTTGCGTATTTTTTGTTTTTAGTCCTTTAAGATGCTTTTCGAGTAAAGGTTTCTGAGTTATCTACCCTTGTTAGTGTATCGAAGGATTCATTGTATATAAAACCTTCTACCCCAAATTGGAGTGTAATATTAAGCACACCATCTTTGACTTCCCATGTGATAGGGTAATTTGAGCCGTACTCGGTGCTGCCATCAATTAAAGTGATATATTTTCCTGTTCCGCCTTTATAGAGTTCAATAACGGTATCATATTTTTGTGCTTCTGTGCATGACCAAGTACCAACAACAGCTTCTTCTACATTTACGCCGCAAGCACACAGAGAAAGGCACAGTACCAGCACCAAGAGCAGTGATAATGATTTTTTCATAATTGTTTCCTCCTTTCTTGAAAAAAAAGTAAAAACCCCGAAACTCAAAGAGTTTCAGGGTTTTGGAGCTGATAACCAGAGTTGAACTGGTGACCTCATCCTTACCAAGGATGCGCTCTACCTACTGAGCTATATCAGCAAATTGGCGACCTGAAGGGGGCTCGAACCCCTGACCTCTAGCGTGACAGGCTAGCGTTCTAACCAACTGAACTACCAGGCCGTTTTTTTAAGATGCTCGGAACGATTTCGTTCCGAGCATCATGGTGGAAACTATAGGGCTCGAACCTATGACCCTCTGCTTGTAAGGCAGATGCTCTCCCAGCTGAGCTAAGCTTCCATGTGGAGCGGATTACGGGGCTCGAACCCGCCACCTCGACCTTGGCAAGGTCGCGCTCTACCAAATGAGCTAAATCCGCATTGTTACACAGCAAATGGTGCCTCCGGTCGGAATCGAACCAACGACACGGGGATTTTCAGTCCCCTGCTCTACCAACTGAGCTACAGAGGCAAATCCCTCTCGCTGCGACTCCGTTATAATATCACCATTCATTGGATTTGTCAAGGGTTTTTTTCAATTTTTTTTATTTTTTTTATTTTTTTCTCAAAACATAGAAAAACCGACGGAAATCCGTCGGTTTTTACAGTATTTTTCCTTATCTGAGAATGGGAGGCATATCGTCAAAATTGAAAGTTTCTTCTGCCTTCTTTTCGGGCTGAGGCTCTGCCATAAACTCAGGAGCAGGCTTGGGCTCGGGGATCGTTTCGATTTTGGGCTCGATAGCAGGTGCGGGTGCAGCTTCCTTGCGACCGATCTCGTCCAGAGAACGAACAGCTCTTCTTCTCTTGGGGGCGTCGGAAACGGAAGGAATCGCGGTATCGATCTCATTAACCACGGGAGTGGGTGCAACCTTGGGTTCGGGGTTTACGTCAAGAGAAGGAATAAATTCGGGTGTGGGAGTCTTCACGTCGTTAGCAGCAAAATCATCAAGAACGTTATCGGACTTCTTGTTTTTCTTGCCCTTTTTGGGTTCTTCGTGAGAATCCATATAAACGATCTTTTTCTTTTTGGTTGCTACGGCAATAACCAGACAAACCAAAAGCACTGCGGCAACACCGGCAACAGCAAGGAACAAAACTTCAAGCTTCTTGGACTTTTCCTTGCTTTCCTCCAAGAGGTCCTTAACGTTTGCAAGTTCCTTTGCTTTCTCCTCCTCTGCCTTGGTATCCTTAATAGGCTCATAGTAAGATGAGAAGGTTGCAAGTTTGGCATCATAGAAATAGAATCCGTTGTTACCCTCAACGTTCATACCGTAAACAAGCCAAATACCGTCTTTTTCAGAAAGTGCAGACTTGTATACAGGCCAGGTTTTATCACCAACGGTAAGTTCTGCGGCGGTGTAGCCATCGGGGATCTTCACATCTTCACCGGGAGTAAGAATGACTACGGGAATAGCAGAACCGGTTACAGACAAGAATTCGGAAAAGCTCTTATCCTCCGCATTGTAAACGAACCAAGCGCCTTTTTCACCGGCGGTCAGATATGCGATCTGCAAAACTTCCTGAGGTGCAGCGAATACGAGAATCTGCTTTTCACCATACGCTACGGTTTTGGGCTTGTAGCCTGCAGGAACGGAAAGCTTCGTGGGATCGTATGCAACGGTGTAGGTGGTTCCATCGATTTCGACGGTAACACCTGCAAGCTCGGACTCCTCACGGGTTACGGTAACGTTGTAAACCGTAGCAGTACCATCTTCGGCAATTACTTCAACGACAAACTTATTCACGCCGATGGCAAGTTCAGGAATCTCGTTGATGGAAACGGTTGCCTTCTCGTGCTTTGCCTTGGTCTCGATTTTAATGGAAGTGGTTTCGTAAGGAACGGTAACGTTATAGTCTTTTTTATCCGCTTCAAACTTCGGATTCAATTCGCCTTTGGAAACGGTCAAGGATTCCAGCGTATTATCGGAAGAAGCATTACGGGTTGCAGTAACCTCAACCTTTTTGGTGGGGGTTTCTTTCACCGTCATAGCGGGAGTTTCCTCGGTAAAGCCGTCTACCTTTGCATCCTGGATGGAAAGGGTTACCTCGCCTACCTTTTTGGGACGGAACTTAATGGTTTTGGAAAAAGAGGTTTTGGCGGTGGAAGCAGATTCTTCCTTTCCTTCAAAAGAAATCAAGCCGTCTTTTTCACTGTCTCCGCCTTCCACGTACTGCAAAATCGCAGGATCATATTTAACCGCGAATTTCCAGGAGGAAATTTTTTCGGTAGCGGAAAGCTTGACGGTCACTTCAACATCTTTACCGTAAGAAACCTGGTTGGCACCGGTAAAAGTGAACGTCGCAGTTGCGGCGAAAACGATGGTGGGCAACAAAGCGAACACCATAACAATCGCCAAAAGGATCGACAAAGAACGTTTCATTTTCATCATAACAGCTCCTTCTTGATGATTAAATTACTTATAATGATTGAACGGGGTGATTTCGGCTGAAAAAGCGAGATCATCCGCAATCCATACATTTAGATAGATTATAACACAAATGGTTAAATATGTCAAGAATTTGAACAAAGACCTTGGGGTAGATTGTACTTATCGCTCCACATGGGGTGTTTTCTTGATAAAATACCCATCCCTTTGCTTTACGGGAAATGCCATGGAATAAATCTCGTCAGCAAGAAATGCGCGCGACGCCTGACGCTGAACTTTCAGATCTTCACTGCGAAGGGCGTGTGCAGGCTTGCTGAACACCGTTATTGTTCCCTCGTCTTTTATTTTGCCCAAAAGTTTCCGCCCGTTCACGGAGGAAGCAAGAAGCGTTGTATAAGTCGGTTCTTCTTTCTCGACAAAGCGTGGAATCTGAAGCAGCAAAGACAAAATTCCGCGACGAATACGAGAATCGGTAAAGCTTGGATTTTTGATCTTTTCAATCAAATCTTCCACGCTTTGACACTCGCCGCTATACCGAACGGCACGGTCGCAAAGGGCGGAAAAGCCATAAAATGACGACAGTTCCTTGCGGCTTTTTGTTTTCAACAAGTAGAACAAAACGGGAGCGAGGCTTTCCATAAAAACGGGAAAACGTCCCGCTTCTTTTTCGCGCATCAGTTCAAGATAAGTTTTAGTCGGCACTTTTTCAGAGATACACGCGCCGTCCGAAATGCATTTTCTTAAAGCGGATGCAGACAGAAATTCCCCTTGACTGTTTAAGGAATGGAAGCCCTCCCCTTTTCGGGGAATCGTAAAGTAATCAAAAGAAGCTTTTTGCTGTTTTGCCGCCAAAAGGTAATTTACCGCAAGAGATGCATTCGGCTGCGAAAGAATCGGGCAGTCTCCGAACAGTTCTCGATAAACCGCCTCCCGTGCGGCAGGAAACCCTGCGCCCGGATGATGGAAAAAGTATTCTTTTAAGGCAAGATCGAATTCGGCGGATGCAAGATTTTCGGCGCACTCGGAAAGAAGGTTTACGTCTGCGATCTCGGAGCCGAAAGCCAAGGTGTCACACACACCGAGAGCAGATAAAATTTGAATCCCCGCCGAGGCAAAGCTTTCTGCGGAAAGGCAGGAAAACGGAAACGGCATTTCCAGCACCAAATCTGCGCCCGCCTGCAGAGCGCAATAGGCACGGCTGTATTTTTCCTGTATGGCAAAAGAGCCCCTTTGCACAAAGTTGCCACTCATCACGCAGATAATTCCGTGATCGGGATAGGAATTGCGAACCTGTTCCAGCAAATGGGCGTGACCAAAATGAAACGGATTAAATTCACTGATTATGCCTACGGCTTTTTCCATAACGACTCCTTTACATTTTCTATCGGTTATGCTATACTCATTTTACAGAATATGAGGTGAAATATGCAAGATATTTGGACTTATTTAAAGAATGCCGAAAAGCCCATCGTAATTTACGGAATGGGTGACGGCTGTGACAAAATTCTGTCTGTCTGTGAAAAGCGCGGAATTCCCGTTTCGGGAATTTTTGCCAGCGACGAATACGTGCGCGACAAAATCGTACACGGATTTCCTCTTACAAGCTATGCAAAAGCAAAGGAAACCTTCGGGGATATGATCGTTTTACTGGCTTTCGGTGTTTTTCAAAAAGATCTGATGAACAAAATCATCGCCCTCTCCGAAAAAGAAGAATTGTACGCTCCCGAAGTACCTTTATTCGGCGGAGGACTGTTCGATGAGACATTTTACCACGAAAACAAGGAAAAAATTGTCGAAGTGGAACAGATGCTCGCAGATGATTTATCCAAGGAAGTTTTTCGCGCTTTGATCGAATACAAGCTTACGGGAAACATCAAACCTCTTTTAACCTGCGAAACGGAACGAAAAGACGATTTGATTCAGCTGGTTCCCTTTTCAAAAGGAGATATTTACGCAGATTTGGGTGCATACGACGGAGATACGGTTCTGGAGTGGGCGGAAATTCACCCCGATCACGGTGCGATCTTTGCTATGGAGCCGAATCCGAAAACATTCGTAAAGCTCTGCGAAAACACAAGGGAAATCAGCGGAATTCATCCCCTGCCCTACGCCGCGTGGAATCAAGACGAAACGCTGACCTTCAACGGAAAAAGCGGCCGCAGTGCGGCAGTATCCGACGAAGGAAAGGTCTCGGTAGAAGGGCGCAGTGCCGACTCGCTGATGGAGCGCGCGCACTTTATCAAATACGACGTGGAGGGTGTGGAGAAGGAAGCCATCGAGGGCTCGGAAAGACTCTTGCGAGAATATGCTCCGACGCTCTGTGTCAGTGCTTATCACCGAACGGAAGATCTGTTTGCCATTCCCCTGCAAGTAAAAAAGATCCAGCCGAAATACAAGGTATATCTCAGACATTCCCCCTACATCCCTGCTTGGGACACGCAGTTTTATTTCGTAGCGGAATAAAGTCTTTAGAACGGTCGCTTTGCGGCCGTTTTTATATTCCGTAAAGATTCTCGCCCTCGGAAAGAGCGTAGTCGGCGGCGGAAAATTCCCGCGGGGTACAGCCAACCTTGTTTTTAAAGGCTCTGCAAAAATGATAAACACAGGAAAAGCCACATTCCTCGGAGATGCGTGTTACGGAATAAGACGAATGGCACAAAAGCTTTTTCGCCTTCGCCAAACGAAGTCCCAGGATATATTGCTTTGGAGTGGTCTGAAAGCCTTTTCGAAAAAGCTTCCGCAAATAAACCTCACTGATACCGAGATCACGAGCAATGGTTTCATTGGAAAGTTCCGTCTCGAACAAATGCTCGTCAATATAAGAAACCGCTTGCCCCAGCCGTCCCGTGGTGGGTTTGCGATCTGCGGAAATCAACTGCAAAAGTTCGTAAAAAGCGGCGTACACCTCAAGCTTACTGCCCTGAAACAAAAAGAGATCCTTGATTTTCTCAAACTGGCGAATACACGCGGACTTATCACCGACGGGAAAAGCAACCACCTCGTCCCCGATCTCTCCGTTGCACCGGAAATTGATCAAAGGAAAACGACCGTCCGATACTCCGATCAGACTATAATCCGCGCCTTGGGGAAGAAAGATGATGTTTCTTTCGTCGGAAAGAATTTGTTTCCCCTTTGAAGTATATTGGATTTGTCCCGCCAAGGAAAAGGAAAGCGCACAGGTTTTACGACAGGGCTGTTGAAAGCTCCGTCCTTTCAGGGAAATGACGGTAAAGGGTTCGGAAATTTCCGTCACCACTATTTCATTTAAATCAATCATAATATCACCACAACAATTATATCTCTTTTGATAAAAAAGTCAATTAAAATTTGTCATTTAGTATCAGAAATGTTAAAACATAATTGCTTTTGATATTGAAAACACATTGAAAAGAAGCTATGATGGAATCGAGGTGATAAATATGAATTTTGAAAATAAATGCGCTTTGATTACCGGAGCCGCTTCCGGAATGGGTCTTGTGTTTGCACAAAACTTTTGCGCTCTCGGCGGTAACACGGTTATGTGCGACGTAAACGAAGAAGCTTTAACCCTTGCCGCTGCTGAAATCAATGAAAAAGGAAACGGCATCGCCAAGCCTTTCCTCTGCGACGTGCGCAACTATGAAAACGTTACCGCTGCAGTTGATTTTGCGGTGGAGCAATTCGGCTGTATCGATATACTAATCAATTTTGCAGGGGGAACTGCAGTTCGCGTTTGCAAGGTGGACAAAGAAAAATATCCCGAATTTCCCGACGTACCCATCCAGGTATACGATTGGGGCATTGACGTAAATCTGAAAGGACCTTTCTACTTTGCACACGCCGCCTTAAAGGTGATGCGCAAGCAGGAAAGCGGTCTGATTATCAACATCGGCTCCATCACAGGCGCAGAGGGAAGCCCCTACGGAATGGATTATGCAACCTCCAAGGCAGGCTTGATGTACGGTCTTACAAAATCCATCGCACAGTTCGGAGCAAAATACGGCATTCGCTGTGTTTGCGTTTCACCCGGTCCCGTGCTGACTCGAAAAGCAATGGCAAAAATGCAGACCCTGCTTGGCAGAGCCGCAGAACCCCAGGAAATCATCGATTTGATTCTGTTTCTTGCTTCCGACAAAGGTCAATTTATTAACGGCGAAAACATTATGATCGACGGCGGGCGCAATGCAATGTCAAGAGGACAGAAGTTATGAGAGACTTTTTAAAAGGGCGGGAAGATCTTCTGACCGTGATTCTTCAATGCGAAAACCCCGAAACTGCCATTGGCAGAATTCGCAATGCAAACTGTCTCGGCGCTGATGCTTACGGATTGCAGGTGGAATCCTTAAAAGAGGAATTTCAGACACCCGAGGTTTTTCGCCGCATTTTCGGCGAAGGAAAAGGACGCCCCTTTTACGTAACAAACTACCGCAAAAAGCACAATTCCAAAAAAAGTGACGAAGAACTTGCAAAGGAACTTATCCGTCTTGCCGAGTGCGGCGCAACCCTTTGCGACGTGATGGGCGACTTTTATTGCCCTCATCCCGAGGAATTGACCGACGATGCAAATGCAATCAAAAAGCAAATCAAGCTTATTGATCAAATTCACGAAGCAGGCTCACAGGTATTGATGTCCTCCCACGTA
>JAZOSM010000012.1:0-11014 GCA_045657125.1 Eubacteriales bacterium | reverse complement strand
GGCAAAAACAGATCGCAACCGCATTTTTTACAGACTTTTTCCGCTGTGGCACGAATGTGTGAATTTGCGGCAACCCCCCCTGCCAAAACCAATTTTTTGTGGGGGAGGGCAGTGAGCGCGTTTTCCAGCCTTGACTCGATACCGCGGCAAACCGCCGCCGTAAAGGATGCGGCGAGATCTTCGGGGCAGATTTCCTCGCCCAACTGTCTCTTGTTATGGGCGTAATTGATGATGGCGGTTTTCAGTCCCGAGAAAGTGAAATCGTAGTCGTGGTCACGGATGGCGGCGGAGGGGAGCTGTATGGCGTCTGGATTTCCCAAATGTGCCAGGCGGTCCATTTCTTTTCCTGCAGGATAGCCGATTCCGATGATGCGGCCTGCTTTGTCAAAAGCTTCTCCCGCGGCATCGTCGCGTGTAGCGCCTACCAAAGAAAATGCCGTGTAGCCCTGCACCTCTACCAAAGAGGTGTGTCCGCCACTCATAATCAAGGCCAAAAACGGCGGCTTCAGATCGGGGTGCGCCAGGTAAAGCGCCGCAATATGTCCCTCAATGTGATTGACGGGAATGAGAGGCAAATTGTTGGCAAACGCCAAACTCTTGGCAAAATTTACTCCCACCAGAAGTGCTCCGATAAGTCCGGGACGGTTGGTAACGCCGATGGCATCAATCTCGCCGATGGTAAGTCCCGCCTCGTGCAACGCTTTTTCATATACGGTGCAAATGGCTTCGGTGTGAGCGCGGCTTGCAATTTCCGGTACTACACCGCCGTAGCGGTGATGAATGTCAATTTGGCTGAGTACGATATCGGAACAGATTTTTCTTCCGTCCTCAACGACTGCTGCCGCAGTTTCGTCGCAGGAGGATTCAAAAGCGAGGATCTTCATAGATTTCTCATCAACTTTCTTTTTTACTTTTTTTCATAAATTACGGCATCCTCGGTGGGATTCCGATAATAGTCGGCTCGCACGGCGATTTCGCGAAAGCCTAAAGATTCATAGAGGTTTCTTGCAGGGGTGTTTCCTGCGCGAACCTCCAAAAAGACGTTTTCATAGGTTTCGATTTCGGCAAGATAATGCACAAGCAATGCCCGTGCGAATCCGCGTCTGCGCTTTTCGGGGGATGTTCCGATGCGAAGCACTTCTCCTTCACCTGCCAAAAAACGGAAAATACCGTAGGCGCAGGGCACCTCGCTTTCCGTGAGAACGAAGTTTTTTCCAAAAGGGGAAGCCATTTCGTCCGAAAGCATTTGATAGGACCAGGCATCGGAGAACAATTCTTTTTCCAGATTCACGACAAACTCAAGGTCGTCTTTTTTCATGGGACGGATTTCAATCATGGATTTTTCCCTCCCGACAGAGCGTTTCAATGCCCTCGGCAATGGCTTGCGCAGACGATTCGTACAGAGCGAGATTTCCTCCAAAGGGATCTCCGATTTCAGTTGGCATGGAAATGACCTTTTCACTTTCGCCAAACGTTTGTCGGATCAAGGTTTTGTGATGCTCGGTCATCGCTACGATTAGATCCGCTTCGCGGATCATTTTGCCCGTCAAGTTTACGGCGGTATGGGAAAAATTTTCTATTGCAAAGAGATTCTTCAGTGCTTCTTTAGAGTTTTCAGACAGGATTTGCCCGGGATTTGCATAGATCCCTGCAGAATAAACCTCTGCGTGAAGTCCTTTTTCGGAAAGGATTTTTTTTGCGATGGCTTCTGCCATGGGACTTCGGCAGGTGTTTCCCGTGCAAACAAACAAAAGTTTCATTTTTTGTTCACCTCAAAAAAGAGTATAACATAAAAAACAGAAAAATTCAATTCCCAAAAGGAGGAAACCATGAAGAAAAAACATTTGGCGACGCTTTTTTTATTGACGATGGTGGCAGTGCTTCTCGGCGCGGTGTTTTTTTATGTGGCGCATCTATATAACGGAACGGGACTTGCTCTGATTGCCGAGCACGATAAAGCCTATGAATACAACGGAAAACTATTGCTTTCCGAGGATCGCACAGAAGCCCTGCGGCTGATTCCTCTCGGTAAAACGGATTTTGAAACGATTCCCCTTACTACGCTCGATCTTTCGCCCTTTGGCTTTGCAGGTGCGAGCTTTTCGTATTTTCGCGTAGATTATACCACCGATATCGGTGTGAAAGAAACGTACCTTTATACTCCGCAGTCGGAATACGAGGGCTTTTGGCCCGTTCTGAAGCCGGAGAGATTGGTTTATAAAGCCGAGGACGGAAACAATTACTGCATTCACCCCACGAATCAAATTTGTTACCCGATGTTTTCAGGCTCCATTGAGGGAGTCGATCCCTACGGCAAGGACGTGGTTGCGTTTTCAGCCAACGGTTCTTATGCCATCGGTATGACGGGAAGCGAGATTACCGTATACCATACCGACCCCAGAGACGATACCCTTCGCGTTGTAGACGTAAAAAACGTTTCGCTGAAGGAATATAAGAACGTATCCTTCGGTGCGTTTGCAGGGAATACCACTGCGTATTTTGTAACTGACGAGGGCTATCTGGCATTGGATTGCACCAATGGCACCGTAGCCAAGTCTCTTTTGGATCAAGAGGGGACGTACTCTGAACCTGTTTGCCGTGTTTTTGCTCAAAGACTGGATACCGAAAAAGACGAGCATCGTGCCGTTTGGAGTCACCTGCTTTTGGGAGAGGAAAGAAAAACGCCAAAACTTAAGGATTTTTCTTCCTTTGAGGTTTTTGCCGTTTCTCCCGCAGGAAATTACGCCGCCATCCGTGCCGAAGGAACGACGGAGGAGATTCTTGTTTCCACCGAAAAAAGAGCGTTTTCTCTTACCGCTTTGCTGGAGGACGGAATGAAAGTAAAGGGACTGGATTTCATTCACGAAAATCTGATTTACGTGTCTTTGGAAAATTCCGAGGGAAAGGTTCTTTCCCGCTGTTATAAGGTGTGTTTTTAATGAAAAATTATTTTTTTGATTTGGACGGTACTTTGACCGATTCTGCCGACGGAATTATCAATTCCGTGATTTTCGCCGTCGCCACTTACGGTATTGAGGAGACGGACCGAGAGGCGCTCAAGGCATTTGTGGGCCCCCCTTTATTGGAATCCTTGATGAACCGCTACGGTTTTTCCAAGGAAGAGGCGGAGGAGGCAGTGGCACGGTTTCGCGTGCGCTTTTCTTCCGTGGGAATTTTTGAAAATTCTCTTTATGACGGTATCCCTGCGGTGCTTGAGCAGGTAAAAGCAAGAGGAGATCGCGTCATTCTTGCCACCTCAAAGCCGGAGGTGTTCGCCCGCAGAATTCTGGATCATTTTGACTTGACACAATATTTTGATTATATTTGCGGTGCGGATCTTGCAGAAAACAAACGAATGGAAAAAGAAGAAGTGCTTCGGTACGCTTTGGAAACAAGCGGAGCAGACCCCAAGGATTCCTATATGATCGGTGACCGTAAATACGATATGGAATCCGGCAAAAAGCTCGGTCTTTCCACGGTAGGCGTCCTTTACGGATACGGATCACGGGAAGAACTTGATACCGCGGGTGCCGATGCGATTTGTGCAACTGTTGCGGATTTAAAGGAATTTTTGAAATGAGGAAACTGTTTATTTTATGCACGGTTTTGATTTGCTTTTTGAGTCTGTGCGCGCTTTCTGCTTCTGCCGACGATAAAGCGCTGCCCTTAAAACTATCTTCCTATGAAAAGGGCTTGACGGACAAAAACGAAAAGAAAAAAATTACCGTCAAAGGGGAAATCACGGTTGCCTGTACAGAGCCGATGGATTCTCTTTATTTGATTTTTTACGATAAAACCGCAGAGTTTCAGATTCGCGCAGGGGACAGGGAAGAATCGTTTTCCGCCAAGTATTTAAGACAGTACGTCAGCATTTCCGAACTGTTTGGAAGCGCGCAGAATGAAGTGGTTCTCACGTTTTCTCAAGGGGCGGGACTGACGGAGCTTTACGGCTTTTCCGAAACCTTGCCGTCTTGGGTTCAGGTGTGGAAAGAGCCTTGTGAAAAAGCAGATCTTTGCCTGATGACCACACACGCCGATGACGAACAGTTGTTTTTCGCAGGTATTTTGCCCACCTATGCAGGGGAAAAGGATTTCGAAGTACAGGTGATTTATTTTACCGATCACGTGAATACCCCCTTGCGTCGCCACGAATTGTTGCAAGGACTTTGGACGGTCGGCGTAGATCATTATCCCGTGATCGGACCTTTTCCGGATTTGTACAGCAAAAATGGTACGAAAGCGCAGAATCAGTTGAGCGCAAAGGGATTTTCTTATGAAGAAATCGTTGAATTTCAGGTGGAAATGCTTCGACGATTCAAGCCACTCGTTGTGATCGGACACGACCCCAAGGGAGAATACGGTCACGGTCAGCACATTCTCAATTCCGCAACGTTGCAGGAGGCAGTTCTCATTTCTGCAAATCAGGAAGCCTACCCCGAAAGCGCTGAAAAATACGGAGTCTGGGACGTGCCGAAAACTTATTTGCACCTGCTAAAGGACAATCCCATTACGATGGATTGGGACGTGCCTTTGACCCGATTCGGCGGAAAGACCGCCTTTCAGGTAACGCAGGAGGGTTTTCGGTGCCATCAGTCACAGCATAAATATTGGTTTTACGGGTGGCTGTACGGAAGCCGCGGTTCCATTACTCGCGCGGATCAGATCAAAACCTACTCGCCCTGTAATTTCGGACTTTTCCGTTCTCTTGTAGGAGAAGACGTGGAGAAAAACGATTTCTTTGAAAATCAACTTTCTTACGGACAAATCCGCCAAAAAGAGGAAGAGGAGGAAAAACTTCGTCTGGAGGAAGAAAAACGAAAAGAGGAAGAAAAGCGTTTAGAGCAGCAGCAGCAGAAAGAACAGGAGAAAAATACCTCCCGTGAAACGTTGAAAACCACTGCGACCAAGCACGCAGAGGAAAAGGACAAGGGGCAAACAACAGAGCCTGAGAAGCTTTTTTGGATCGTCGCTGTGACAGGATCGGTGATCTTCTGGGCAATTGCCTTTGCACTTGTTCGCGGAAACCGAAAAAGAAGAAAATAAAAATACAAAAAGAGCACCCGGATTGATATGCACCTCCAAAGTGTCTAACTTTGGGGGCGCATATCAGAAAAGTGCTCTTTTCTTCATTGCTGTTTGATCATTTCGGAAAAGGAAAGTGCGGCAAAGCGCGCGGCGTTTTCCGCTTCTTCCAAGGTGTTTGCGGCGCTTCCTACCTCCAAAAGCAAACAACCGGGGAGATATTGCTGGTTGAATCTTGCGGTGCGCAGATAAAGTGCGCGGGAGAGGGAGGGATATTGCTCATCCATTTGTTCCTTGAAATTTGCGGCAACGGTCAGATTTTTCTCCCAGTTTTCGTGTTTGTCTGCGCCTACTACCAGCATTACTTGCGCCGTGGGCGTGTTTTCTACGGTGGTATAGCTTTTTACGTAGGAATCGCCCCGCACGACGGAGTCTCGATGCAGATCAACGACGTATTGGATGGTGGGGTACTGTTTCAACATTTTTTTGACGGTTTCGCCGCTTCTGTTGTAAGCGGTGTTAAAGTCCTCTTTGTCGTGCATGGTGGAAACGTGAATGGTTGGAATCCCACAGGAAATTAGGGTTTCGGTAAATACGTCTCCGACGCGCACGACGCTTTTTTTCGGATCCGTGGTGCGGAAACTGGTTTCTTTGGGGAGAAAATAGCCGTCAATATCTTCGGTAGCAAATTCCGAAAGATTGGTGTTGTCCTCAAAATAGCCCTCCGTTCCGTGGGTGTGTAAAACCAATACGAGTGGATCGGTACCCTCTACGGTTTTGAAGGGGAAGTCGGCTTTTCGCGCACCTTCCATATCAATGCTGTGCCCCGTGGTATTGATGTAAAAGGATTTTGAGGAAAGATCTCGTGCAATGATCGGCGTGGCGTCTTTCGGCAGCGAATTGTAAATGACGTCGGGAGTTGTTTTGGCGGGAGTTTTTTTGTCTGCGCTTTCAGCGGGCACTGTTTCGTTGGAAAAATATATGCCGCTTCCCAGCACTGCCTGTGCCGATTCGTGAAGCGGGGGAAGCAGTTCGTTTGTCAGAAAATAAAATCCTCCCGTAGCTTTGCTTTTTACGGTGCTTCCGCCGATGACGCTGATCAGACTTTGCTCACCTGCCTGAACCAGCAAAGTTTTTGCCCGTCCGCTTCCTGCAGAGCGAACGAAGACCACAAGCCCCATCATCCCGCCGCAAATGAGAGGGATGGCACCGTACAGGGCAAAAATTCGGACGGCGGCTTGAAGGGAGCTTTTTAGTTTTTGATACCGGTTTTTTTTCAATTTTTTATCCTCCTGCAAGTGAAAGCATATCTTCGTAGGACAGTTCTTTGTTGAGCGCAAGGTTGATTCCGTGACCGATGAAAGCCGCCAACACCCGAATGATTTGGTCGGTTTCTTTCGGGGTGACGAAAAAATTCAGTCCGTTTTTACTCCACTCTTTCCGTATTACCTCATTGTCTGCCGTGCGATCGGAAAAATTGCAAATGGCGTCCGCGGCAAGTGTGGCGGCATCTACTACGGTAGGTACACCAATGGAAATGATGGGGATTCCCAGCTCCGTCGGAGTCAGAGATGGGCGACTGTTTCCGATGCCCGAGCCGGGACTGATTCCGCTGTCCGAGATCTGTATGGTGTTGACCAGCCTTGAAAGATCTCTGGAAGCCAGGGCATCAATTACGATGAGAAGATCGGGCTTTACGCGTTCCGCTACACTGCGGATCACCTCGGCGCTTTCGATGCCCGTCTGCCCTAAGACACCGGGAGAAACGGCGCAGAGATCGAAAAGACCCAAGTTCTCAAAAATCTGTGGTTTTTCCGAACGGATATGACGGGTGACGATCAGATTTTTTACTGCCAAGGGACCGATGGCATCAGCAGTGATGTTTTCATTTCCGAGACCTGCGACCAAAATACTCTTGCAGTTGTTTTGTGTGATCAAGGGGCGTAGAAGATCGCGAAATTCAAATAGCTTTTTTCGGATTTTATCGCGGTGCTCAAGCCAGATCTTACCGCAGCTTACGGTGATGTATGTGCCCATGGGTTTTCCTGCTATTTCGGCACCGTCGGGAGAGGAGACCGAAACGGTTTCCAGCTGTAAAGAGCCGAGACTGCTTTTTTTGCATTGGATCCCCGGGAGACGGGAGTGGTCGGAGGAAAGATTTTTGCAAATTTCTACCGCCAAATCACTACGAATATTGTTCATTTTGCTCGTCTTTTTGATCCTTTCATTGTATTTCAAGGATATTCTTGACAATTTTTCAAAAAAATTTCGCAAACCTCTTGTTTTTTTTTGAAAACGGTGTTACAATTACTCTGTTAAGTATCGTCAAGGAGGTGAATCGATTGCCGAATATCAAGTCTGCAAAGAAGCGTGTGTTGGTTTCCGAGAAGAAAGCTGAGATCAACAAGGCTTTTACTACCACTGTAAAGACCACTGCTAAGAAGTTTGATAAAGCTCTGGAAGAGGGTAATAAGGAGGCTGCTCAGGCAGCTTACAAGGAAGCGGTTAAGAAAATTGATACCGCAGTATCCAAGGGCTATGTTCATAAGAACACCGCAGCCAGAAGAAAGAGCCAGATGACCAAGAAGCTCAACGCTGCTGAGTAAAAAAGAACGAGTGAAAAAGCTACGATAGATTCGTGGCTTTTTTTCTTTTTGTTTTGCCGAGTGCAAAGGAAAAGGTCAAAATCAAAAGAGAGGGATTGTTTTCCATTGCAAAAAGCCACAGGGACGCTGTAAAAAGGATAAATAAGGACGCATAATGCACGGCGTTTGTAACGCTTTGGGCTTGCCATTCCTCGCCGTAGTGACAGAGTGCGGCGTATAAGGCTTCTCCGCCGTCAAGCCCTTTTACGGGAAAAAGGTTGAGCAAGGTGAGGAGAAAACAAAAAGAGAAAAACAGCATTCCGTTTTCCGTAAAACTCCTTCGCAAAAGCATCCAGGAAAAAACACAGCCGATCATTCCGAACAAAGGACCGCATAAATAGATGCAGACTTCTTTTTTATAAGGAATGTAGCGGTCTTCGATTTCGATGGCGGCGCCCGTTAGGGAAAGGGAAATTTTTTTCGGCTTGTAACCGAAAAAGACAAGGCAGAGCAGATGCCCCGTTTCGTGGAGAAGAACCGCGCAGAAAAATAAAAACGCGTGCACGGGCGGACTTTGCCAAAACAAAAGAAACAGCGGGATGAGAAAGGACGGCTCAACGGAAAAGCGCGTTTTTTTCACAGAAAATACGCCTCGCCATCATCTCCGAAAACCTCTTTTGCTTCGTCTTCTTCCAAGCAAAATACCTCCCGCGCCCATGGATATTCAAAGAGACGGCGAAAACTCTCTTTTCCCAATTGAGATAGTCCGTTTTGAAAAAAGTTTGTTTTGGAAAAAAACAGGAAAATGATAAGAAAAAGCAGAAGAATTTGTTTTTTCACGACAAGCTCCTTAAAACTGTAATCAAAAATATGCTTTGTATCAAAAATATATTGACAGTTTTTCCTTTTTATTCTATAATCCCATACAGGGATTTTGATTCCCAAGTTTTTGAAAAGAGGTAAAATGTGATGAAAAAAGTAATGTATGTTGTTCTTGCCGTTTTGATGATTCTTCCCGTACTTGCTTCTTGCAGCTCTGCTCCCGAGGGAAATCCTGTAGCCGTAAATGATTTTCAGGTAATTACTTATGCAGACGCTTACGCAGAAGACGGAACCAAAAATGAAGAACTCGCTATTAGCCTTTACAGCGGCGTTGCTACCGCTTATGTTCCCGAGGGCGAGACGATGACCCTTAAGCACGTAATCGAGGGCTATATCTACGACAACGGTATTGACGCTGTTGCCAACGAGTCCGGTACCATGTATGAGAGTTTTTCCGGTTATGCAATCGGTAACGGCTTCTTCTGGAACTACTACGTAAACGGTAAAGAGTCCAGCCTTTCCGTTGAAGTAAAGCCTGAAGACGTAATCAAGGTAGTTTACGAGAAGTAATTCTGTTGAAAAAAGAGAAAAAACGGGAGTTTCTCCCGTTTTTTTCTTGTAGGTGATTATGAAACGATTTTCTTGGAAAGGTCCTTTGTTTTTGCTGCTTGCGGCATTTTTTTGGGGAACCACCTTCGTGGCGCAGGATCTTGCCAGCGACGCTGTAGGACCTTTTACGTTTAACGGAATGAGAATGGTCTTGGGAGCCGTTTTTCTTTTGCCCGTTGTTTTGATTCGAAACAAGGGAAAACTTTTTGCTTCTGCTCCCACCAAGGAGGCGAAGAAAAAACTTCTTTCTGCCGCCCTTCTTTGTTCCGTGATTTTGTTTTTTGCCGCAAATTTGCAGCAATTTGGTATTTCTTTCGGAACGGGTGCAGGGAAAAGCGGCTTCATTACCGCAATGTACGTGGTAATGGTGCCCGTTGCGGGACTTTTTTTCGGAAAGAAAGTCAGTCCTCTGATTTGGTGTTGCATTGCCGTTTCCGCTGTGGGACTCTATCTTCTTTGTATGGCGTCTTTCAGCGAGGGATTTGCGGGAATTATCAATAATTTCAAAATGTCCGTGGGGGATCTTTTGACGCTGGGCTGTGCGATTTTCTACACCCTGCACATCATTTGTATTGATTCGAAGGCATCGGAGGTAGACGGTGTTTTCCTGTCCTGTCTGCAATTTTTCTTTGCGGGCGCGGTGGGGCTTGTACTTGCGTTTTTCATCGAAAAGCCGAGTGTGGCGGATCTTATGGCAGGCTCCGGCGGCATTTTGTATTCAGCCTTTTTCTCCTGCGCCATTGCCTACACCCTGCAGATTTTGGGGCAGCAGTGTACGCCTGCGGCGGTTGCATCCATTTTGATGTGTATGGAGTCGGTTTTCGCGGTGCTTTCCGATATGATTGTTTTGAAAACCACGTTGACCCCGGAGGAACTTTTGGGATGTATTCTTATGTTCTTCGCCATCGCATTTTCCAACCTGGAACCATTTTTGGGCGAACTGCGCAACAAAACGAAAAAAACGTAAATTGAAATTCATCATTTCAATTTTTCTAATGGAGCTTCCGATATATTTTTCGGAAGTTCTATTTTTTTCTATGCGCTTGACTTGCGGTTTAAAAAATGCTAAAATAAAATGTAATTTTTTGAAGATTTGCAAAGGAGAAATACAATGGATATTAACAAGCTTCTTGAAGGTGTGGAATGCGCCTGCGGCCGTACGCATACCTGTCCCATTCAGCACGTTTACATTGAGAAAAATGCAATGGCAAGACTTACCGAGATCTGTGCTGAATACAGCAAAATTCTGATCGTTGCCGATAAGAATACCTTTGCCGCTGCCGGCGCGCAGACGGTAGAGGCGCTGAAGGAAAAGGATCTTCGCCGCGTGATCTTTACCGGCAAGGAAATTTTGGTGCCCAGCGAGCCTGCCATTGAAGAAGTAACAAAGAATCTGGCCGACGCAGAACTGATCATCGGTATCGGAAGCGGCGTTATTCAGGACCTTTGCAAGTACGTTTCTCATTTTGAGAAGGTTCCTTATATGGTTGTTGCTACTGCTCCTTCTATGGACGGATACGCTTCCACCGGTGCGGCAATGATTACGGGCGGTATGAAGGTGACCTATTCCGCAGGTCTTCCCATTGCTCTGGTTGCCGATACTGCGGTTCTTGCAAACGCTCCCCTTGAAATGCTCAAGGCAGGCTACGGCGACGTAATCGGTAAGTTTTCCGCCCTGAACGACTGGGAACTTTCCCGCGAGGTAACGGGTGAGTACTTCTGTCAGTACATTTACGACCTTACCTACGAGCAGATCGAAACCACGCTCAAACTTGCCGACGGTATTCTGCAGAGAAATGAAGACAGTATCAAAGCTTTGATGGATGCCCTTGTAATCATCGGTATTATGATGAGCTTTGCAGGATCCTCCCGTCCCGCATCCGGATCCGAGCATCACTTGTCCCACTTCTTTGAAGTGACCGGCATTGTAGACGGAACCGAATATTTCCCCCACGGTATCGACGTAGCGTATTCTA
>JAZOSM010000011.1:0-7066 GCA_045657125.1 Eubacteriales bacterium | reverse complement strand
CTCAAAATACTCAATCTGAAGTTCTACCGACTTAAATTCCTGAAAACGGGATTCTGCAAAATCCCAAATCTTATCGGAAATATCTATAAATTCCTGTCTTTTTTCCTCGACGATTGCCGCAAGGTCTTCTCTGTAACCCATTTGATTTTTCTCCTTTTATTTTGAAAGTTCTTCGTCACAAGCCAAAACGAAATTGGTCACAACGCGCAGAGACTGATAGAACTGATCCATAATGATCGCTTCGTCTCTTTGATGTGCGGCGCCGTGTCCTGCGGGAAGTTCAGGCATTTCCACGGTGCTTTCCGGATCGGGAGCACGGAACCCGATGGAGAAGGAATTTTTCAAAACACGGGAATAGGTACCGCCGGAAAGAAGTTTCGGCTCACTTTCCACACCGGTTAATTCCTTGTAAACCTCACAAAGGACGGGGGGGATGGGGTTTCCGTCAGCGATCTTAAAGCCGGGACGGTTATTCATATCCACCAGATCAAAGCCCAACTGATCCCAATTCTGCTCAAGAAGCTTCTCGATGGATTCGGGAGCGAAGGTGTTGCCGTAACGGATATCCATATTGATCTTCAAGAAAGCATCCTCTACCCGTACCATACCGCAAACAGCGGTCAGTTTACCGAAGGCGGGGTCTTCGTGGGCAATGCCAAGACCTGTTCCATTGTGGCAACCGATTGCACGGGCAGCCTTTTTCATCACGTCACGATCCGATGCACACAGTGCCTTCATTTCGGAAAGAAGCGCGAAGGCAAGAAACGCCGCGTTTACGGAATTTTCGGGATGGGCGGCGTGCTTGGATACACCGTTTGCCTCCAAAAGGATTGCGTTTTCTTCCTCTTTCAAGAAAAACTCAGGCTTATCCGCAACGGCTGCGGAAAGCTCTGCATAGAGCGCGTCTTTTTTGGCAAGACGAACCGTAACGTAATCCAAAACGATGTTGGAAGCATTTCCACCGTCAAAATCAAGAATATCTACCAAAGGAGTACGGCTCTTGGTCCAGGCACGTAAAATGCCCTTTTCGCCGGTACTGCAGGGATAGGAGGAATCGGGTGCAAGGTTTACCTCCGGCATTCTTTCATATTGGGCGAATGCCGTTACGTCACCCATACCGCTTTCTTCATTGGAACCAATGAAAGCCTGAACGGTGCATTGAATAGGAAGATCCAATTCTTTGATCATACGCATCGCATACAAAGACTGAATCACGCCTGCCTTATTGTCCCCTACGCCTCTGCCGTAAAGAACGCCGTCGATCAAACGAGGCTCGAAGGGCTCGGTTTTGATCCAACCGTCTCCTGCGGGAACAACGTCGCTGTGACCGTAAAGGCCGATGGTTTTTTCACCTTTTTCCAAACGGGCAAGGGCGTAACCGCGATTGGCTTCCACGCGAACGGAAAAGCCGTTTTTCTCAAAAAGGTCTGCACTTGCCTGCAGAGCCTGTGCACAAGCCTTGCCGTAGGGAGCATTCTCCTCAGCCTGACTTCTTACGGAGGGGATGCGGCAAAGCGCCATGTGGTCTGCCAAAATTTCTTCTTTATGGGCGCGGATCCATTCACGAATCTGCGCATCGTACTTCAAATTCATCATCAAACCTCACTTTTTGCCGAAAACAGAAATCTCTGCCATAACGACTCCTGCATCTGCAAAAGCCTTTCTGTTGCTGTTTTTACCAACCGTTGCCACAACGTCCAAACGAACGTAGCGAGCCTTGCGGGGGGCAAAGCGGATGATTTCTTCACCGCCGAACACGCGGAAGATGCCTTCTTCACAAAGTTCGAAGTTCTCACCGTCAACACTTGCATAAATGCGGAATACGGAGGGAAAACGACAGAATTTATCGGGGGGGATCAAGCCCTCTGCCTTAATGGACTTATGACCCAAACGCTCGGCATAATGGCTCAGGGCGCAAAGCTCTTTTTCCTCCTGCATATCAATTAGAATGGAGCAGGTGGGATTTTCCGTTTTCCAAACGGTTTCGGGGTTGGAATTGATCAGAACGGAAGCGTCCTCGCCGCTGATCTCGTCCTTACAGGTAAAGGCGGTTTTATCAAAGGGAACCAGATCGTCCGCGGGAACGGGATCAATGGCTCTGCCCGTCCAAACGGGGCAAGACCAAACTTTTCTTCCCTCCTCGTCCCACATACGCAGGAAGAAGTAACGGGCTGTGGTGCTCTTTACGGTAAAGTCAAAACCGTCCTTCTCTACGTCAAATTCCGCAACGGGCTTGCCGTAGTCGGAAATGATCTGACAGCGACGAATATGGGTGGTGGAATCTTCTTCGAAATAAGAAATATCTGCGTGGAAGGAATAGGTATCGGTATCAGCAAGGTCTGCAGGAGCAACTTTTCCGTTTACCGAATAGCGAAGTTTTACGTTGCCACTCATACAAGCGTAAACGCGGTTGGACAGAACGGCGTCTACAAACGCTTCCTTGCTCTTTTCCTTTGCCATAAAGATGGTCTTACCGGGAAAACGCGCAAAGCCCCAAACGGGACCGTGGGCGTCGCTGGAACAGGTGGTGCACACGCGGAAACCGTTATCCAAAGCAACGGAATAGGTGTACTCGTTGACAAGGTTTGCGTGGCGGTCACCGCCGTCACCCATTTCTACCAGTTTGATATGCTTATAGTGTTTGGGGGTGCGATGCTTTTCCAATGAGAAATTCCAAATGCCGCCGCGAGAATGACCGATTGCCTGGGGATGCGCCAGACAGCAAATGGCAAAGGGACTGTCTCCAAGATCGGAGAAATACTGTTCCCAATCTGCTGCGGCAGACATATTATTTGCGTTAACGGTAACGATTTCACCGGAGTTTTTGTGCTCCAAACCGAAACGGTCCAATTCAAAGATATTTACCTCGGATTCGCTTCCGGGGAACATAATGATGCTCTTGGGATCGGTCAGTCTGTCATCGGTAAATCCGCGGAAGAAATCCTTTTGGTTGGACGAGTCGGAGTGGTCGGTAAGAACACCAAAGTCCATTTTTCCGTCTGCCATAATGGTACGGATCATATCGATCTGATAAGGGGCTTCGCGGTGAATAAATTTTTCGTGGTTATGCTCGTTTGTGGTGTGATCGTGAAAATCGCCGCGGAAATAATCGAATTCTTCGTCCGCTTCTGCGTGGCGGAAAGCAGTTACCTCTACCGGGCAGATATATTCCTTACCCTCATAAGTTGCAATCACCTTGGCAGAACCGGGTGCATGCAAGGTCAGGAGAACGCCGTTGGTAAAGGGAAGCTCAGGCTCTTTTGCAAATTCGCGAAGGGTAACGTTTTCACCCTCGACCCTCCAAGTGATCGCTTCTGCGCTCAAATCCTTTTCATCGGAAAGAAGCTGCAACGGCAAAACGTTGCCGTGGAAAGAGGAGATTTTTTCATCACTCAAATAAATTTTCATTCTCATTCTCCTTATTTAACCATCGGGCGCAGACAGAAAGGAGTCAGTTCCGCGATGGCGATATTGGCATTTTCGAATTTTTCGCGAACGCAGTCTTTGCCGATGGTAGTCAAAATTTCCAACTTAAGGTATCTTGCCTTGGTGGGATTGATGCGAAGCATTTCCTCTGCGCTGAATACGCGGAAACGGCCTTGGGACACAACCTTGAATTCCTCGTTGTCAAGACTTGTGGAAAGAATGTACTGTGCGGGGAACTGAGCGTTGCGATCGGGGGGGATCAATCCTGCTTCCTTGATCTGCTTCTGACTGAGAATGCGATGGTATACACCGAGAGCGTGAACCACCTTTTCCGTCTGCATATCCAGAAGAATCGTTGCGGTGGTACCCTCGGATTCCCAATGGTCGAATACGTCGTTGTTAATAAGCTTTCCTGCATCCTTGCCGGTTTGAAGCTCCAATGCGGTAAATCCATCCTTATCTGCAGGAATCAGGTCGTCGTGGTGAACGTAGACGGGCTGTCTTTGGGTCCATACGGGGCAAGACCAGGTCTTTCTTCCCTCTTTGTCCCACATACGCAGGAAGAAGTAGCAAGCGCTGTCACTTTCTACGTGGAAATCCAAAGAACGAAGATCCTCGCCGTGGGCTTCCGCAACGGCCATACCGCCGTTGGAAATGACCTGGCAATGCTGAATTATGGTATCAGGCTCGTCACGCAGATAATCAATATCCACGTGGATGTCGTAAGAAAGAGCGTAAGGCAAGGTCGTGGGCGCGGTCTTACCGTTGACCGTGTAACGAATCTTTACGTTACCGGTAGAGGAAGCATACACACGGTTCGACAAAATCGCATCGTAAAACGCTTCTTTCGTCTTTTCCTTTGCCATAATAATGGTCTTGCCGGGGAAGCGTTCAAAGCCCCAAACAGGACCGTGCGCGTCACTGGAACAGGTGGGAGAAACCTTAAAGCCTGCATCCAGCGCTACGGAATAGATAAATTCATTCAAAAGGTTTGCCTGACGGTCGGTGCCGTCACCGGTTTCAACCAGTCTTACCATCTGACGGAAACGGGGGGAGGTATTGGCGGTCAGACGGAAATTCCAAACGCCCTTGCAGGAATGTCCGATGATCTGGGGATGTGCCAGACAGGAAATGGCAAAGGGGCTGGTTTGATAGCTGTCGAAGAACTCCTTCCAGCTGTGGGTAGAAGCACAGGTCTGGGCGTTGACGGTAACAATTTCACCTGCATTCTTGTGGAAGATGCCGAAACGGTCTGCCTCGTGAGAAGCAACCTCCGCCTCTGCACCGGGGAACACAATCAATTCGTCCTGACCTGCGTCATAAGCATCGGCAAAACCGCGGAAATACTCTCTGGGATTGAGACAGCCTGCATGGTCGGAAACAACGCCGAAATCCATCAAGCCGCTGGACTTCATCTTTTTGATGTACTCGCAGGGATAAAGTTCGGGACCTCTGGCTGAAAAATCCTTGCGGTTGTGAATGGTATTGGTGTGATCGTGAAAATCACCGATATAGTAATTGAATTCTTCCTCTGAAGAATAGGTTTTGCATTCGTGAATGGTAACGGGGCAAGTATACTCAACACCGTCTGCAATCGCGGTAACATTTGCCTTGCCGGGATAGAGCAGAGTCAAAAGAACGCCGTTGGTAAAGCTGGCATCGTAGGTTCCTACATAGGTTTTGATCTGAACGCAGGGATCGTCGGTCTTCCAGGTAATCTCCTCTTTGGTGTATTCCTCGTCTCCAAGCAGGCGCAGGGGCAATACGTCTCCCGCAAAAGAGTCGATCTTATCAAACGATAGTTTTCTTTCCATCTGTTCCTCCTAAGATAAAAGCAGTTTTTTCCATCTTAACACTTCGGACGCAAAAAAGCAAGGAGAACGGGGACAAAAGTACAACAAAAATCAAGAAAAAAGCAAGGAAAAACAAAAAGCAAGAGATAAAACTTTAACGTTTCAACTCTTGCTGAAAAAACTCAATTTTGAACCTTGACAAAGTCGCAGCCTTTCACAAAACCGATCTGCGAAGTAAATTTGAGCGAAGCGAGGAAAACAAGGAAACCGCGAGGGCGTTTACCCCTGTAAATAACCGAGCGGTTTGCCGTAGTTTGACGAAGCTGCAGCCAAATTTACAAAGCAGATCAGAAGCCTTCGCCCCTCACCTTTCTAACATCCGCAACATAGGTAAATGCAGCGCGGTCATATTTCTCAACGATGAAAAGTATGGTGGGCACTTCCCTGC
Organism: Eubacteriales bacterium; assembly: GCA_045657125.1. Classification (GTDB taxonomy): domain Bacteria; phylum Bacillota; class Clostridia; order Oscillospirales; family SIG627; genus RGIG5579. The sequence continues at coordinate 1,399 of JAZOSM010000011.1, read as the reverse complement.
TTCGAACGATACAGATAAGACTTTTTCCCTCGCGGCGGGTATAGAAGCCGTGGGTATAAAAGCCTGTGACACCGCGTTCCATTTTTTCCATAATTTCTGCGGCGATGGCTTCGGATTCGGGGGAAATTATGGTGACGGATTTTGCAAAATCACCGCGGATCAACAGGAAATCGGTTACTTTCGTGCTGATATAAAGAGAAATCACGGAATAAAGCATAATGGAAAAATTGCGAAAGACAATGCCTGACAGAAGGATTACCGCGGTGTCGATAATGAGAATAAAGGTTGCTATGCTGATATAGGGAAAAATACGATTGAGGATCAATGCGGCAAAATCGGAGCCGCCTGTGGAGCCTTCACACATTACCACAAATCCTACCCCGACTCCTACCAAAACACCGCCAAAGACAGCACCTAACAGCAAATCCCCTTCCGAAAATACGAAAGGCTCAAAAAGTTCCAAAAAGAAAGAAAGAAACAAAATCCCCGCGATACTTTTGGGGATCGCTTCCTTGGGGAGCGTGCGAAAGCCGAAGAAAAACAAAATCCCGTTGAAAACCAAGGTTGTTATTGACAAGGGAAGTTCCAACAGGTGCAATAGCACCGTGGAAACGCCGCTGATTCCGCCGGTAGAGATTTTAAAAGGCGCAAGAAAAAAATCTATGGCAAATGCCATCACCATAGAGCCGATTGCAATCAAAAGATAATCAGAAATTCTCTTTTTCATAAATCCCCCTTGACATTCCCAATTGATATGCTACAATCATATTGTAATTTTATGTCCGATTCAAGACAAAGCGGACATTATTTCGGTCATTTTTCAACTTCTTTTTTCAGGAGCGTTATGAAAGCGGAATTCAACATCGAACGAGAAAAACAAAATTTGTTGTTTTACGAGGAAAGTATTAACGATGCAGCCCCCATCGCATTTCATTCTCAGGTAGAGCTTTTCTTTGTGGACGAAGGAGAAATGGTAGCGACTATTGGAGAAAGCCAAAAACTTTTGAAGACGGGAGAGATGGCGGTGTCCCTCAGTTTTGAAGCACACGCTTACTACACGCCCGAGTCATCCCGTTCCACGGTGCTCATCATCCCCACCTATCTTTGCCCTGAATTTATCAAGGAAACCGGCGGAAAACGAACCCAAAACCCCTTTATCACCGATCAAGCCGTAACCAAAGAAATTCGGGATCTGATCTTTCATTTAAACAATTGCGAGGATTCCCCATTGGAACAAAAGGGCTATCTTTATCTGATCTTGGGTAAGCTTTTGCGGGTGCTTTCTTTAGAGGAAGGTGGTCACGAAATGGAGCCTTCCCTATCCTCTCGTCTTTTGCTCTATATCAATTCCAATTTTCAAAAAGATCTTACGTTGCCCTCCATTGCGGAAGAATTCGGC
>JAZOSM010000010.1:0-2200 GCA_045657125.1 Eubacteriales bacterium | reverse complement strand
TAAGTATTTGCAGCTGCCCCCGTCGTACATGGCTTTTCCCAAAGTGCCGGGGTCGATGTCGGTGCCGTCCTTTAAGGTCAGACCGTAGCCTTTGGCAAGGATCGCCATGGAGCTGATCAAGCAGCCTGCGTGACCCATGGTCTCGTTTTCGTGGCGAACCCCTGCGGAATCCGTCCAGGGGTCAACGCCGATCTTATAATCGTTCCAGCGGGGATCGGTCTGCTTCCAGGACTTATACGCCCCGGCAGGAAGAGGGGTAGTATCACTGTGGCCATACGCCAATGCGGAAAAAGGCAACGCCGCAAGCACCAGCATCACCGACAAAAAGCACGCAAGGATCCTCTTTTTCATCTGTTTTCCCCTTTCAGTAAGATCGCTTCAGTATACCACAAAAGCGGACATTATGTCAACTCGGCATTGTACACAAAAACCCCATATTTTTTTTAGAGAAAAGTACAAAAACCTATTGACAAAAAAGAGGAAGTATGCTATGATATCCATTGCCGCATATATGGGGCTTTTCAAATCGTGCTTTTTAGCGGTAACGCAAGGGCACGTGCCTCTCAGGTAGCGAGACTTACGGAAAGTGAGGTTATATTGGAATGTACGCAGTAATTCAGACCGGCGGTAAGCAGTACAAGGTTTCCGAGGGTGATATCATCTTCGTTGAAAAGCTGGGCGTTGAGGAAGGTACCACCTACACCTTCGACCAGGTTTTGGCTGTTTCCGGTGCAGACGGCTTTAAGGTTGGCGCTCCCGTTGTTGACGGCGCTACCGTTACCGCAACCGTGGTGAAGAACGGCAAGGGCAAGAAGATTCACGTTATGACTTACAAGCCCAAGAAGAACGAGAAGAGACATCTCGGTCACAGACAGCCCTACACCAAGTTGCAGATCGTTGCTATCAACGGTTAAGCTCCATGATTCGGGCAACCTTTGAACGCGATTTCTCCGGCTTTTCCCTTTCGGGGCACGCTGGCTATGCCGAGGCAGGCGAGGATATCGTTTGCGCGGCGGTAAGCGCCATGACCAATCTTGTGGTCAACGGTGCGGATGCCTTTGGTGCCGTGGCAGAGGTTTCTGCCGACAGCGAGGGAGCTCAGGTGGTCTATCGTATGACCAAGCCCTGCGCAGAAGCCGAAAAGCTTCTCTCTGTCTTCTACGAGGAGTTGAAGCAATTACAAACTCAGTATCCGGCATACGTTCGGGTACGCAAAATTTAAAGTAAGGAGTACGTTATCATGCTTAGATTATCTTTGCAGTTCTTTGCACACAAAAAAGGCGTTGGTTCTACCAAGAACGGCCGTGACAGTGAATCCAAGAGACTCGGCGTGAAGAAGCAGGACGGCCAGTCCGTTATCGCAGGCAACATCATCGTTCGCCAGCGTGGCACCTCCATCCATCCGGGTGAAGGCGTAGGCCGCGGCTCTGATGACACCCTGTTTGCTCTGGTTGACGGCGTTGTCAAATTCAAGCCCATCGCAGGCGGAAGAAAGAGCGTTTCCGTTCTCTCTGCCGACGCACAGTAATTCCAAACGGATTTACGACAAAAGAACGAAGAACAGCCCTTTCAATCTTAGCAGACTGAAAGGGCGTTTTTTGGTCAATTTTCATTTTTTATACCAAGCGAGGGTTCGGTATGTTTATCGATAAAGTCAATATTTATGTCAAGGCGGGTAAGGGCGGCAACGGTGCCGTGTCCTTCCGCCGGGAAAAATACGTCTCCCACGGCGGTCCCGACGGCGGAGACGGCGGTAAGGGCGGCAACATCGTTTTCGTCACCGACGAGGGCAAGAACACCCTTTTGGACTTTAAGTACCGCCGCAAGTTCGTAGCGGAAAACGGTGCCGACGGCGCCGCAAGGAAGTTTATGGGAAAATACGGTAAGGATCTGGAGATCCCCGTCCCTCCCGGAACTGTGATCCGCGATGCGGAAACCGGCCTTGTGATCAAGGATATGGGAGATTGCGATCGCTTTATCGTTGCCAAGGGCGGCAGAGGAGGCTGGGGCAACACCCATTTTGCCACCGCTACCCGTCAGGTACCCCGCTTTGCCAAAGAGGGCACTCAAGGCGAGGAGAAAAACCTCACTTTAGAGCTGAAGATGCTTGCGGACGTAGGGTTTGCGGGCTTCCCCAACGTGGGTAAATCCACCCTGCTATCTGTGATCAGCTCTGCAAGACCCAAGGTAGCCAACTACC
>JAZOSM010000009.1:0-48601 GCA_045657125.1 Eubacteriales bacterium | reverse complement strand
AGAAGGATTTCTTCGGTGAGCTTCGCGCATACGGTAAGGAGCGCGGGGTAGAGGTCGTTCCTATGTTCAACTCTCTGGGACACAATACCCTGATCCCCAGACTGTATCCCGAGGTTTCCGCCAAGGATGAAAACGGCAATCCCGCCAATACCGGCTTTTGTACCGCAAATCCCAAAACCTACGAGATCCTCTTTGATCTGTACGATCAGATCATCGACCGCTACAGCACCCCCGATAACCCCATCGAATCCTTTGACATCGGTATGGACGAGATCCGCAACGAATTTGCCGTTGACCCCTCCGATATCACCCATCGCCACAACGCTTGGTGCCAGTGTCCCATCTGCCGTGAAAAGACCCGTCAGGAAATCTTCTTCGAGCACGCGGCAAAGCTGATGAAGCATCTGCACTCCCGCGGAGTCAAGACCGTTTATATGTACAACGATATGGTGGTGGAGCACAAGACGAAGCTGAAGCCCGATCCCGCCGACCACTCTCCCCTTCTGAAGGAGGCTCTCGCAAAGCACGGTCTTTTGGACATTGCCTGCGTAGACTGGTGGGCCTACAACGATGTTCCCGAAAAGCTTCACTTCTCCAATCTTCATCCCGAGCTTGGCTTCCGCAGCTCCATCAAGCCCTGGAACGGCTACTATCATTGGTCTCACGTATTCCATCCCGTTGGAAACATCTATCATATGATCAAGATGGCACACGCTTCCGGTGCAGAAGCAAAGCGCTCCTACTCCTCTTGGGACAACTCCTTCCACAGACCCAATCAGCTCCAGGCAGACTGGTCTTGGAACTTCGACGGTACCGGCTCTATGGACGATGCAAAGGCACGCTACGTGCGCCGCTACTTCCCCAACTCCGTGGAAGAAGCAATGAGCGCCTTTGACCTTTGGGACGACGTAACCCGTCAGACCAATCCTCAGGATCCCAAGAACACCCTTTCCAATCGCCGCGAAATGATCTTCAGCTCTCTGGTCTACTACCGCTACTCCTACTATTTCGACGGAAAAGATTATCCCCGCAATTATCCCGGTGAGCTGATGCCCAAGCTCCGTGATGATGCCGCCTTCTGTGCCGATCTGCGCGCCATGCAGCTGCAGGTAGAACAGGCTTCCGCTCTTTGGGAAACCATTGCCGAGAAGAACCCCGAGGCAACAGATCTTGCAAAGCGTTACCGCTACGAAATGATGCTCTACACCGCCATTTTCCGTGACTGGACCACCCTGATGGATCTGGACGAAATGGCTGCAAATTACGCCGAATCCAAAGACGAGGCGATCATCGGACAGATGGCTGATCTTGCCGCTGCACAGAAGAACTTCCGTCTGGAGGTCATCACCCTTTTGGAGAATATCAAAGAGGATTACCTGATCCCCTCCCACGCCCGCAACCAGTCCATTCCCATGCAGTACTTCGCAGATCTGGAGGAGTACCTGAGAAACACGCCCGCAAGCGAGCGCAAGCTGGATCTTGCCGATATGCGTCACATGGCGTCCGAAACCTTTATGATGATGCGCTGACACAAGAAAAAAAGATGCTTGGATCTTCCAAGCATCTTTTTTTGTTTACTTCTTTTTTCCGATTGGACAGTTTTGCAGACAGCGCTCGATGACGATGTCGATAAAATGGGGATTCTGATAGCAAAGGGTTTGGATCTTGTCCTTCTGATCCTGCACCTGCTTCACCGTCTCCTCATCCAGTTTTTCGGGCACGGGAAGATCGGGCAATTTCCATCCCAGCTGTGCAGATCCTGCCCCCTCACACATAGCCAAAGACCGCGCCCACGCGCAGCGGGTCTCATCACGCTTCAAAACGGGAAAAGAAAGACCGTCGCGAATGGTTACCATTTCCGTCTCATCCAAAAGTGCCGACATGGGACAAGCGGTTGCACAAGCTTTGCACTTCTTGGGACAAAGAGGCGCAAAATCCGTTTTGGTAGGAGTCAGCTCTGCATCCGTCAAAACGAAGACAAAGCGCATTCGGGGTCCGAATTCGGGATGAACGACCATTCCCCCCTTACCGAGAGCACCAAGTCCCGCGGCTACGGCAAAAGGCGCGTTTCCGCGAAGATCGGGCATATGCCGACCGAATTTTCCGATGGTGACGGGAACGTCGTAAGCCAGATCCCCCACAACGAAGGCTTCATAGCCCTGCGCCTTTAAGGTGCTGTACAGATCGACACCCGCCCAAATACATTCCTTATGGATCTCGTAGTGCGCATACGCGTATGCCGATCCATCCTCTGCCTCCTGAACGCCTGCAAGTTCCACGACCCTCTCCGGCAGACTTTCAGCAAGTACCACGATGGACTTCATACCGGGGAATCTCTCGCGGACAAAATCCATACCGCCGTAGGTTACGTCGTCCAGTCTTCCCACGGAAACGGCATCCATATTCTCAAACATGGGATTTTCGGGAGAAAGATTGGGAACCACCTCGTCCTTCCACTCTCTCAGGATCTCGTTGCAGGAATCAAAAGGAATATTGCAAATCACCGCGGAAAGCTCTACCCGTTCTCCCTCGCTTTCCCAGCCTGCATCAACAGATGCCTTTCGAGAAAAGCCCGTTGCGGACCAATCCTGAATCGCCTCGTAGCCAAGATCATCCAAATAACGGGTCACGTCGATTGCCATACAGGAAAGACGGTCCAGAATGGATGCGTGCAAGTGTTTGCGGTTGCGGCGGTTGAAATCGTTATCCATCGGGAACAAATTGGTCTTGCGGCCAACGGTAATAACCGTCTTAAAGGTATCGAAAAACTGCTCCGTGCGGAAACCGGGGGCAATATTACCCTTCAATTCGCAAAAATCGGACAGAGGGCGAATGCTGATACGGTCTGCACCTGCCGCAATGGAAAGCTCCTTGATCTTTGCTAAAAGTTCTTCCTTGCTTTTTTCGATTTTTTCCTTTTTGCGAAGTGCTCCCGGGGTATATGAGGGATCTAAATAACGCTTTTTCGGCGTCATACAATGCTTAAAGGAACTGCACATATAGCCGTGGTTGGGAACACGAACGCCCTTCTCTACAGACTCGTAGATCTTCTCCTCGTCCATATGGTCAATATCCGCCAAAAGATTGGTATCCAAATGCGCCTGCTCGCCGTAGAAACAGCGCCAGCGGTTGATATTGGGATAGCGAAAATGCTTTCCCTCAATGGTAAAATCGAAAAATTTCGGCTCGTTGAGGCGAGACGTTTTATAGTTCTGTCCCGCGCAGTGCTTGGCGCAACCAAGACACAAATCACAAAGCGGATCTCCGTGATACAATTCGTCCGGCTCAAGATCGGCAGAGGTAATAAAAGAAATGATTCTCTGTCTCGGTCCGTATTCGGGAGACATTACCATACCGTGATAGCCGTATTCACCGAGTCCTGCGGCAACAAAAGCAGGCATATGGTTCCAAGCCGCAGTATGCTCATAGGGAATATCCTTGTATTTGCGGTGTCTCCAGTAAGTGGTGCAGGGCTGACAGATGGTGGGATACCCCTCTTTCTCCAGCCATTTGCACATACGGAAACAAATTTCATCCAATTTCGGGATCATACCGATCTGGAAAGCCGCAGGGAAATTCGGATTGGGCTCACCGCACCAATCCACCGAAGCATCGGGATGATGTATTCCAAGGCAGACTACCGATTTTGCCTCAGGCAGATGGGCAGTCGGACGAAGCATTGCAGGCATTCCGTCAAAGCGATTTACGGAGGCAACTCCCACCATATCCGCACCGAGATCCAACGCCATTTGTTTGATTTTTAAGGTCAGTGTTTTGCGATCCATTACAATCACTCCTCTCAAGGTAATTTTATAGGAAAGATCTTCTCTTTTCAAGTACAAAATCTCATATTTATATGGACAAATTCGCTTTTTCGTGCTACACTTTCACGGGAGGAATATTATGAATTCATTTCAGGACCGCTTTTTTAATTTTCAATTTTGCGGAGATCTTACCCTGCTTTATTGCGGAAAGAGAGAAAACTCCGTCAATCATAAATACACCCATACACAGAAAGCATATCTGCTCACCTACGTTGTAGACGGAGAAGCGGTACTTTTGGCGGAAGGCAAAAAAATGCCGTTGAAAACGGGTGACTTTTACGTAATGTTTCCCGAATCCGGCGCCTGCTACACCACACGATCGGATAAGCCCTGGAGCATACGGTGGGTCACGCTGACGGGAGCGCAATTGGACCAGCTCCTCCCCTTAATGGGCTTCTCTCGGAGTCATCCGATCACCGAGATTGCAAATCCTCAAGCCGTCACAGACATTCTCAAGGAGCTGTTTTCCATCGCACCAAAGGAAGATCTGAAAAGCAAGCTTTCTGCCCTATCCCTGCTTTACGACCTGCTGGGCGCCGTATCCAAAGCAGAAAACACCATTCCCCAAAACAAAATCGTATCCGATGCAGTCGATTACATTGCCGAGCATTTTTCCGATGCCAATCTCACCGTGGAAGCCCTCGCCGCCCGAGCCTTCCTCAATCCCAATTATTTTTCCAAGCTTTTTACAAGCCACGTGGGAATGCCTCCCACGAAATTCATTTTGAAAACCCGTATGGAAAAAGCAAAGAATCTTCTTCGCTTTTCCCCGCTTTCCATTGGTGAAATCGCAGAGGCGGTTGGCTTTTCCGATCCGCTGTACTTCTCACGCGCATTTCACCGCTTCACAGCCCTTCCCCCATCCAAATTCCGCAGTTTGTCCGATTTTTAACAGAAAAATGCTCCACCCACAGGTGGAGCATTTCTTTTTTCACTTCAGTTCCGTCAGCATGGAAACAAGTTCCCCTGCGATCATCTCGCCGGTGCCCTTTACGTATTTACAGGTATCTACCTCGTAGCCGCCGTTGGGCCAGGCGATGGCGGAGGGAATATAGCCGTAAGATCCGTTGGAGTATGCGCAGACAAAGGTCATGGTATAAGGAGAATCCTTTTTGATCTGCTGACCGTTGGTATCAAACATTTCGTAAGGCGCCACGGCAAAGCCGATATCACCGATGGCAACGGCGTGCACCTCCATGGCAGTGCTCTTTTCGGTTCTCTTGCTCTTGTTCACAACCGCATTGGCGTGGTAGGGAGAATTATATCCGTTCTGGAGACAAAGTCCCTTTGCCTTATCGTAATTTCCTGCACGGTAAGGATCGACGATCTCCTGTGCCTTTTGCAGATCGTACATGGAAACGTCCAGATCGTGCTCACAGGTCAAGGTCTTTTTCACAGCGCGGATTTTTCCCGTAGGAACGGTTTCCATCTGTCCCACCGCTTCCAGCGCAACCTTGGCAAGCTTTACTCCGTGAACGTTGTAATCCGAATTGGAAGGCTCGGAAGAAATAAAGCTATTGGGAACTACGTTTCCCGCGCCGCCCTGATGATAGGAAAAATGAACGTTTGCTTCTTTTTCGATTTCATCGCGCATAGCGCCTACCCAGTCAGCAGAAAGAATGGTATTGTCGCGGCCGCCCGCGGTGGTTACGTGGCACTGCCAGTTGGCCATCAAAATGTCCTTGCCGTTGACGCGGTCAAACATCAAAAGCTGCATTTCGTTATCCACTTCCGTCTCGTGCTTTACCACGGGAGATTTGCTGTCGGATACGTAGTTGGTTCCGTAGAAGGTTCCGTCCTCGCGGAAATAGCGGCGCACGTAGCTCAAATCCGTGGTAGTGGTGCGACCGATCTTCATTTCACAGCGATCCAGATCCGCCACCGCTTCCTTTGCCGCCTTCAAAACACCGGGATAGAAAATTCTCAAATAATTGGCAACCGATTCATCACTGTCGGTACTGATCGCGGGAGCCGCGTGGGAGTGGGTTGCGGAAAGAGTAATATATTCCGCCTCAATGCCCAGGGCGTTCTTCACCTGCTTATAGATATTCTCAACGTTGTTTATCCCCAGTGACAAAACGTCAATGCAGAAAAACAAAGCCGTTTTTTCTCCGTCGGAAACGGCGGTACAAGAAACGGTAATATTACTTCCCACAGAGGTGGAACGACGAAATTCGGTATTACCGTAGCCGCCCATTCCCACTGCACTGGTAGGATTGATCACCACACGGGAGTAGCCTGCGGCAAAGCCCGTAGGATCACGCTTTTCTTTTTTCTGCGCACCTGTTTCCGCCGTAGAGGTCGCCGTCGCACCCGTTTGTTCCGCCGCAAGAGAGGAGGAAGCACAGGAAGTGAGGACGCTCAGAAGCAAAACCAAAGCCAAAGCTGAAAATAAAATCCGTTTCATCGTTTTTCTCCTTTTGTTCACTTCATTTCATTTAAAAGTCCCACGAATTCATCCACCAGCATTTCACCCGTTCCGCGGACAAATTTACAGGTATCCACCTCATAGCCTCCGCTTTCCCAAGCCAAGGAGGACGGAATATAGCCGCATCTGCCGCCCGAATAGGCGCAAACAAAGGTCATGGTATAAGAGGATTTTTCTTTGATCTGCATACCGTTGGTATCAAACATCTCGTAAGGTGCCGCGATAAATCCGATATCCCCTACGGCAATTGCGGAAATGGAGATTTCCGTCTCGGTCGTAGTCCTTTTGCTTCTGGCAACCACCGCGCCGGCGTGGTAGGGAGAGTTATATCCGTAATCGATGCAAAGAGCTTTGGCTTTCGCAAAGTCATTTGCATTTTTCAGATCTGTGATCTGCTGTGCCTCTTGCAGATTGTACGCGGAAACGTCCAAATCGTGCTCACAGCTTACGGTCTTTCTCACCGCACGGATCTTTCCGCCGGGAACGGCTTCCATATTTTCAAGAGCAGCAAGGGCAACTGCGGCAATCTTTGCCCCGTGGGCTTTATAATCGCGATTGTCGGGCTCGGACTCAATATAGCTGTTGGGCTCGATGTTTGCGGCGGCACCTTGATGATAGGCAAAATGCACCCCCGCTTCCTTTTCCATCTGATCGCGCAAAACGCCTACGAAATCGGGAGAAATAACGGTCTTTTCTCTGCCGCCTGCGGCAGTCACGTGGCACTGCCAGTTCATCAAAAGAATATCCTTGCCGTTGACGCGGTCAAACATCAAAAGCTGCATTTCTTCATCGACGTCCGTCTCGTGACGAACAACGGGTGCATTGCTGAGATTGATTACGCAGTCTGCAACCAAGCTTCCGTCCGACTTAAAACAACGGCGAACATAATTCAGTTCATGGGTTTCTGCTCTGCCGATCTTCATTTCACAGCGGTCCAAATCCGCGATGGCACCCTTCGCCGCTTTCAGTACCGCGGGATAAAAGGTTCGCAAATAAATAGCGATAGAATCGTCACCGGTGCTGGAAAGATCCGGACCGGAGTGGCAATGGGTGGCATTGAGGATTACAAACTCTGACTTGATTCCCAATGCACTTTCAATCTGTTTGTAAATATTATTGCAGATTTGATCGGAAAGACCGATCACGTCCACGGAAAGAAACAGCGCCGTATTTTCTCCGTCGGAGAGTGCGGTACAGGATACGGTCAAATCACGCTCCACTACGGTAGATCTGCGAAACTCGGTATTGCCGTAGCCTGCCATTCCCACGGAGGTTTTCGGTGTAATGACCTCGCGGGAAAACCCTGCGGCAAAGCCCGTAGGGTCACGCTTTTCTTTTTTTACCTCCACCACTTCCGCGGTGGTTGTATAATTCTCCTCTGTTTCTTCTGCTACAAGAGAGGAGGAGGCGCAGGAGGTAAAAGTGCTCAGCACCAAAATCCAAGACAAAGCCGAAAATAAAATTCGTTTCATATTATTCCCTCTCATTTTCTGTTGCTTTTCACCGCGTAAAAACGCATTTTCCATGTTTATTATATAGAAGAATCCTCGGGAAATCAAGTGTTCTTTTCCCAAAAAATCCGAACAAAGATCGGGGATTTGCATAAAATAAAATGTGGAAAAAGAAGGGAGATTCACCATGAAATTCATACTGCCGAAAACCAGCGATTTGCGTTTCTCTTTTCTCGGAAAACACGCCGCGGAAAAGGGCTTTCACCTTATCGAATATACCCACACGCCCCCTGCAGAACAAGGGATTTTCCTCTTTCCTTTTGGGATGACGGAGCAAGAACTCCTCCGCGCTTTGGAAGCCGTTCCTGCGGGAAGTCTTGTATTTACAGGGAAAACGACGCCACTCCTCAAAGCCGCCGCATCTGAAAAAGGCATTCTCGCGACAGGCCTCTTGGAAAACGAGATTTATCTTCTCCAAAACGCCGTACATACCGCCGAGGGCGCCTTGGCAGAGGTCATTTCTCACACAGACCGCCGTTTGGATCAGCTTTGCATTCTCGTTTACGGCTACGGGAATTGCGGCAGTGCCATTGCGCGTCTTTTTTGGCTTTGCGGTGCAGAGATTTGGGTATGGTCAAGAGAGCGCGGTCAGGCACGGGCGCACCGAGACGGCTTCAACGTCTTCCCTGCCCCCGAAAAAGGACTTGGTATGTTCGATGCCGTAATCAACACCGTGCCCGATTTTGTTTTTTCTCCCGATTTTCTCTCCACGATGGGGCAGGACAGCTTCTTTTTCCAAATAGCAAGCGGTCTTTCAGGCATTGATGCACAGATGCTGCAGGACCGAGGAATTCGGTTCATTCCCCTGCACGGACTTCCCGGGAAATATTGCCCCGCTTCGGAAGCTGATGCCCTTTGGGACCTTATCGAAAGCGTCCTTTCTACATTACAACCAAGGAGTTCCTTATGAAACAAACCATAGGCTTTGCCTTGACAGGGTCTTTTTGCACTCTGGAAAAAACCTTCGCGGCAATGGAGGTTTTGAAAAATCGATACAATCTGCTCCCCATTGTGTCGGAGCGCGTGGCAGGCACCGATACACGCTTTTTCAAAAAGGAAGAAGTATTGGAGCGCTTGGAATCCATTTGCGGGATGCCCCCTCTCCAAACCATTACGGACGTAGAACCACTGGGACCGAAAAATATGCTGGATCTTTTGGTAATCTGTCCCTGCACGGGAAACACTCTTTCCAAAATGGCGCTGGGCATTACCGATACCTGTGTCACCATGGCGGCAAAATCCCATCGGCGCAGAGGCGGAAAACTGCTCGTCGCCCTCTCCACCAACGACGCCCTCTCAGGCTCTTCCAAAAGTTTGGGGATTATGACCGATAAAAAAGGCGTCTTTTTCGTCCCGATGAAGCAGGACGCCCCCGATGAAAAGCCTGCCTCCCTCTGCTTTGACCCGACCCTACTCCCCTTTGCCATAGACGCCGCCCTCAGCGGTCACCAGCTTCAGCCCTTCTTTTTAAAATAATCCCCTCCATTAGGGATAAAAAAAGGAGCCTTTCGGCTCCTTTTTTGCTAGTTTAAAGTGCTTGCTGGGGGAGATATTTGACGTATCCTACGTCGGATAAGGTGAGATTCAGTTCAGAATCCGCAAGGACGCAGGAATAGGAATCCAGTGCAAGATCAACGTATTGCTTCATTACCTTTTTCACCGTGTCACTCAAGGAAGCGCCGCCGACAAATTCCGATTTGGTAATGACGGGCATGGTATCCTTATCATATGATTCCGAGAAAAATTCTCCCTGAAGATGAACGCTCATATTGGCGCCATCCAGAACAATGCTGTTTTTGTAGTCAAAAGTATCGTTGGGATAGATTACAACGGAGCGTTCAAGCTTGATCCCGTTAAAGGTGAGAGAAGAATCAAGCAGTTCCAGTCGGATGCCGTCAGCGCCTTTAATAACCTTAAACTCACATTTAAGAGAAGCTTTGTCATTGTCACCATTCATCTTGGAAATGGTAAAATCATATTCGGAAAATTTTGCTGCAACCTCGGGGCAGTCAAGAACGTATTCTTCGCCATTTTGAACACCCTTTTGCATAACGTAGTTATCAATCTTTTCTGCAGGAGAAAGCTTTTTCTCAACAGTTTCGGCGGTCGCGTTCTCCGCGGTTGAAACATCGGCGGATTTTTCCTTGCAGGAACACAGGGATAATACCAAACTTGCCAATAATAACAGTGCTACAATTCTTTTCATAATGCTTCTCCTTCATAAAATCAGAATTCGTTTCATACATTCTATCCACTTTGTAGATATTTGTCAATAGAAGCGAGAAAAAGGAGAGGAATTTTCCCTCTCCTTTTTTGTATATGAATTTTTACTTTTAGAAAATATCGACAGGACCACCGATTTCAGTTCCTTTGCCGCCGGCTTCAACCACGGTTTCACCGGACGGTGCCAATACGGATTCAACAGGAAATGAAATGATCTTCAAATTCGGAGTTTCATAGTTCTTTTTCATACTATTTTCCCTCCGTTAAGCATTCTTGTAAGCTTCAACCGCCTGAATAAAGATCAAGCAATGCTTTGCAGATTCGTGTCCGGCATCCCAAACAGCCTTTGCAAAAGCATCCATTCTCTCGGTATACTCCAAGTAAACGATCTCTGCCTCACCTTCTGCAGGAACATTCGTCACCTTTACCTTCAAATTAGAGGTCAGTCTCGCAGCGTTTACGTACAGATCAATGGTAAAGGTTCCTTCTTCTGCCGCAAAAGCGCAAAGCTCGGTAACGTCCAGTTCGTTTACGTATACCTTAACAGTCGTAGCATCTACTGCTCCGGTTCCTGCAAGGCGAATACCAACGGCGTTGCTCATAATCAAGGTCTTGGTAGTAAGAACCACGTCGGTAACACCTTCGGTACGGCTTGCATCGTTGTTGTGCGCAGGAACGTCAAGAACATCGAGAGCATACTTCAGCTCGGCTTCGCTGTCGTTCACGTAGGTACCCAAGTTGGCAATGGACTGGAAGAGCTTTTCAGCAGCAGATCCGTCTGCAGAATTTTCTGCGCCTGACTCTGCAAGAGAAACTACGGAGAAGGCAAAGTCAGCAAAGGTATCGCCGACAACTTTGACGGTCTCGGTAAACTGAGCAAGGGTCAGCGCCTTGATAATGTAAGAATCGTAGGTGACTCCTTCATAGGTGTATTCTTCAGCCTCAACCGACAAATTCTCGCCGTTGATGGAAGCGGCAAAGGTAAAGTAATCCTTGTTGGTTTCCATTCCCTCGGAATCAATGAGGATTCGAACGTTCAAACGCTCGTCGAGAATCAAGCTTGCGCCATAAACTCGGGTCATATCCACACCGCGAAGGATAACTGCATCCGTTTCAATCTTTTCTTCATAAGATCCGAAAATGCCGTTCTCTGCGGTAACGGAAAATTCAGTACCGGCAGGAGCTACGAAATACTCGTTGGACAACCAGCCCTCGGTCTGGTGAAGCTTTACGGTTCCCACAACGGATTTTGCATTGATATAGGTCTTTTCACCGATCTTCACAGACTCGGTTTCCGTTTTGAAGGAGGTGCAGTCAGAAATCTCACCGTAAATCTCAAGTGCTTTTCCTTCTTCGGTTGCAATCGTCAAGGTAGCTGTGGGGAACAAATTGACTTCGGTTCCTTCAAAGGTATTGGTGTAAATCTTACCATTGAAAACACCGCCGCTGATGGTGGTATTCACCTCACCGGTCAAGCCGGTGCCGTTATAGGTGGTTCCGTGGGGGTAATCTGCGAAACAAACGTTGTGCGCAAAGGTACCGCCGGAAATACGGTTGGTAATGGATGCGTTTCCATTTCCTCTGTTTCTGTTACCGCCGCCGAAAGACTTGTTATACAACGCGCCGCCGGTTACGTAGCCTTCAAAATTACCACCGGAAATCTCGTTCAAGATTTCGCCCGTGATTCTGTCATTGCCACCGCTGTTTGCGCACCAGAAGCCGTGGAAGGTACCGCCGCGGATATCATTTTTAATGGCGGGACCGTCGGAATTGGAAATGGTCTTTTCGTAAGATCCGCCGAAAGAGTATGCCTTGAAGGTACCGCCGGTAATGATATTCTCAATACCACCCGTTACGGAACCGGTGGTGGTTCCGTACACGCCAAGGAATGCAGAATAGTGGTTGTTGCTGGAGGAAGAATCCCCCTTAATTCCGTTGAAAGCACCGCCGCTGATCTCGTTCTTGATTTTTTCGATGGTATCACCACTGCCACCGCTGAACGTATAGAGGAAGGTACCGCCGGAAATTTCATTGATAATATTGGAAACGGGGCCAACCGTTGAACCACCGCGGAAACAATCGATTTTTCCGTTTTTGATGATGTTTTTAACGGTACCGACCGTGGTACCATTTTTCGTAGCGGTACCGCCGCTTCCGCCGTAGAATACGGCAATGGATCCGTCTTTGGAAAGATCAATGGTATTGGTAACGGTTTTCACGGGATTGATGTAAGAGGCGCTTTGCACCATACCACCATAGAAATTGGTGATGGTTGCGGAACCGGAAACCTCATTTTCGATTTCAAAATCGGTAGCGCCGTATCGGTTGCCGCCGCCATAGAAATTCGTAATGGTAGGACCATCCTTGCCGTTTGCATCAAGGATTCCATCGTCCTTAATGATGTTGGTAACCTTTTTGATTTCCTTAATGTTCGTTTCACTACCGTTGTTATTTTTTCCATAGAAGGTCGTGATGGTACCGCCGGTAATGGTATTGGTCACTTCCTTTACCTTGTGACCCTGATTGGCGTACACGCCTCCCATAGTACCGCCGGAAATATTCAGTTCTAACTTGCCTGTGCAAGTGCCGCCGCCACCAACGCCGCCGTAAACGTCCGAATACTCGCCGCCTTTAATATTGGCAATGATGTCGCCATCTACGTTGCAAGCGCCATAACACAGCTGGAACAGAATCTTTGAGGGTTCGGCAGAGGTAGTGTAAGTCATCGTAATGTCGTCAGCTTCCACGTAGACATTGCCCTTGAGAGAAGAACTTGTCAATGCGCGGAAACCTACGGTGCTGGTACCGGTAATAGTACCACTCAAAAGATAAACGGAGATATCTCCTTCGTAATTCTCTTCAACGTCAGTGCCAAAATCATTGCCGGTACTCTGCGAACCGGAATCTCCCACGATACCGCCGGCATTGGCAATACCACCGGGAAGCATTTTGATGATGGCTTCATCAACCCAGGTACCTTCGCCTTCCGTGACAATACCGCCCACACGACCAACGGTCGCACCGTTTCCGAAAATAAACGCTGCCTTGGTGTCAGAGGGCTTCAAGGTCTTGGTACCGATGGTAGCAGTCCATGCGGTAGTAGATCCCTTTGCACCCATACGGGGGAAATACCCTCCACCGCCGAGTCCGGGGTAAGAAGTGTTATCCAAGGTAATGGAGGTGGTAAGAGTTGCCTTATCGTCACCCTCCTCAACCTGCATAACTGCATCCAGATCGGCTTCCGTCCAGCCTTCGTAAACGTTTGCGGTGTTGTTGTCACCGAAAATATAGAATTTTCTGGTAGTCCATTTCGAAGGAACACTACCCAAAGCAGAATCCTTCAAAGTGATCTGACCGCAACCTGCGAAAAAGCGCAAGGTGTTGTTGGCCCAGTTCAGGGTTACACCGTCAAAGGTGTAATCGTTGGCGCAAGCGGCAACGGTTGCAGAAGTTGCAATATCCATTCCGCCACCCTTGATCGTAATGGGAAGCTTGTTGCCGTAAACGGTTGCATTTCCGTCTGCGTCAAGTCTTCTCCAAATGGTCTTTTGACCAAACAGAACTCCATCAACAACCGTAGCTGTGTGGCTTCCCGTCAGGTTCAGAACCAGTTTTTCATCTTGTGCCCAGTCGCGTTCCTCTGCGGCTGCAAGTGCTGCCTCAACCGTAGCATAATCGCCATCGGTGCCTACAGACCACTCCACTGCCTCGTCTGCGGCGCTTGCACCCATAAAGAGTACGCCCGCTAAACAAGCACACAGCAAAGCTGCAGCAAAAAGCACAGTCCAAAGTCTTGTGTTTTTCATCTTTTTTCTCCTTATAAAATATTGAAAATGCTATTTTTTTACACTCTATTTTACCACGCCTATGAAAAAAAGTCAATGCGCATAAAAAGAAAGGAGCAGAAAACTGCTCCTTTCGGGCTTTATTTTTTAGTGCAGGGGGTAGGATTCGGGGAAGTTCACGTAGAACAAAAGATAAATCGCATCGTCCGTATCCACTACGCCGTTGCCGTCGAAGTCAAGGGGCTGGCTTACGGGATAGGATTCGGGGAAGTTGACGGCAAACAGTACGTAGATCGCATCGTCCGTGGTAACACCGGGAATATCGTCCACGTCACCGGGGGTGTAAGTCTGCTTTCCGACTACCGCATAAGTACTGAAGTGGTCGGTATAGAAAGCAACGTAACCGTCTTCCGTGATAATGGTTTCGCAAGTTACTACGTTTCCGTCGTCATCAATATAAACAACAACCAAATCGGTGTACGGAAAATCCTTAGCCATATACGGCAAGGTAATCAATACTTTTCCGCCGGGCTGAACGGGAACGTCTCCCATCAAAAGGCTGACGTCGTATCCTACAACGATCTCTTTTCCTTCACCAACAACGGAAACCAAATTTTCTTCCGTTTTTTCAACCAGATCCTTCTTTTCATCCTCAGAACAAGAATCTACTACGAGGATAGCCTTCTCGTCAACCGTTGCTTCACTGCCCTCGGGAACCTTCAAACTTGCACTTTTATCCTCGGTTGTAATCTCCTCCGCAGGGGCAATGGGAACAATTTTTTCGATCGTTTCGGTCTTTACGTGACCGCAATCGGTACAAGTATAAGTCTTTTCGCCTTCTGCCTCGGCAGTAGGTTCTTTCGTTGCAACGGGAACACCGTAAGCGTGCTGCTTAATCTCGGTTTCGCCGCAAGGACAGGTGCGCACGTGGCTGGTTTCGTCCTGAGGATTTACCTGCCAATCGCCCCACTCGTGATCGGTCAAAGTAGGAATGGTTTCATCGTAAGAGAAGCCGCAAACGGAACAGGTATAGACCTTCTGACCGGGGGCAATGTGTGTTGCCGCCTGAATTACCACGCCCTCATCAAAAGTATGAGCCTCGGTTTCGGTTGCTTCGCAGGGACAAACGCGGGTATGGGTGGTATCATCTCCTGCGGTAGGAGCCCATTCACCAAAGCGGTGGGTGTGAGGAAGTTTGGGAATGGCTTCGATTTTCGTTTGAGCGCAATCGGAACAGGTATAGGTTCTTACGCCTTCTGCCAAATCAGTAGGTTCCTTGGTAACGGTGCCCTCGTCCCATTTATGGGATTCGGAAACCGTACCATTACATACCGAACAAGTCTTCTTGTGCTCTTTTTCATCAGCGGAAATCCATTTGCCCCACTGATGTACTTCTTTCTCGCTTTCTACGCCGCAGTTGTTTTTACAAACGCGGCTATGGGAATCGGCGTCGGTATAGTTCCATTCATCCCAGTCGTGACCGGTTTCGGAGATCTCCTCGGTCTTGGTAGCCTTACAATCAATACAGGTATAGATCTTTTCGCCTTTTTCGGTACAGGTGGGCGCCTTGACATCTCTTCCGGAATCCCAAGTGTGCGGCCTGGTTTCGGTTTTCACCTTACAACCCTCGGCAGAACAAGTGCGGGTGTGATTATCGTCATCCGCCTTTTCCCACTCGCTCCAAGAGTGAATATGAGAATATTCATCGGGCGCGAAATACAAGTGAACACCAAACTGACTGTCGTTGGTTTCATAGTAGTAATAGCCGTTTTCGTCGTAGTAATGTTCACCGTTTTCATCCAGTTTTTCAACGGCACCTGGCAAATAACCGTCGTATTCGGTAATGAACTGGGTTTGTCCATTGTACTTTCTCAAACGAAGGGCGCCGGTTGCACCGTTTCCGACAAATTCGGTATACATTACGGCAGTATCGTCCTTGATCTCGAAGTTTGCCGGACCAAGCTCTCTTTGTTCCTGAGCAGTCAGACCGTTACCGAGAGAAATGCCCCAAGTGTTCGTTTCATCACCGCCATGGTATTCTTCGCCGTTAATAAAACAATCGAAACGGGTATTGGGTTTATTCATACCATTGAGGAAGCCGTTGATCAAATAGAGATAATACTTATCGGATTCTGCTTCTTCTCCGGCGGAATACTCCACGGGAAATTCTTCGTCATAGCCGTGTTCTTCGCGTTTGATCATTTCAAATTCCGCTGCACCTAATCCAAAAACGGAAATGGTACCGTCCTGATTCGGAGTAACGGGAATTGCAGGATCTACGAAATCCCATTCATCAATATCAGGGATTTCGTTGCCATTGGTATCGATTTCATAGATATCGGGAATTTCGTTTCCGTTTTCATCCTTTTCCTCAGCATCCCAGATACCGTTGCCGTCCAAATCTGCCTCCAGATTGATCGGCTCTTTCAGAACGTAGGTATTGGTTCCATCCGTCGCTACCACAATATAGGTTCCACTTTGACCCAACTGATCTTCCGAAGTAACCTTTGTGTAAACGGGAACCTTTTTGCTGCAGTTTGCACAAGCACCATCCACGTAGTTGTGACCGGTAGCATGAGAATTCAACTGACCCCAATCCAGTTTGATCGAGGCATCCTCGGCACCGTAGTATTCCCAGCAGGTATCACAATACCAATACTCAACGTTACCGCAACGGGTACAGGTTGAAGAATTTTTGGGATAGTGCATCTTTTCGTGTCCGCAAAGCTGACGGTAAATATACGTGGTATCCGATTTGGTGTTTTGCGCCTTAAAGGTCAGGCTTTCCGCATCGAAAACGATATACTCGTTCTTGGTGTCTCGGGAAGAATACGCGAAGAAAGAACCGAGACCGGTTTCGTAATCGTCAACACTAAAGCGTGCGGCTTCGGGTACGTAGCCGCTTGTCCGATAAAAGGATCTGTCGTAAGAAAGAATTTTACCGTCCAGCACGGAGAAAACACCGCCGTCGGCAGTAAATCCGCTGGGAGTATCCTCAAAGTTATACGTCAAAAATTCCGCACGGTCAGAGTTTTCGGTGATAATGCCGTTTTCATCACGCGTAACCTCTACCGCATTACGGGAGCCGTCTGCATTGGTTGTATTGCCCATGGCATAATACTTGTCTCCGCTTTTGCCAATCAGGATAAAATCATCACCGTGCATATTGCTGGAGAAACTGCTATCCGCGTAAAGCTCAAACTTTTTCGTTACGGCACCGTGTCCGCACTCTCCGTTGTGGGAAGTGGGAGCAACAAAAACATCGGCGATTCCGATGGTTCCGGACAAATCTGCCGTGTTGGAGAAAGTCTCGCAGCCCTTGCAGAACCAATATTCGATATTACCCGGTGTCGTGCAAGTAGGAAGCTTCGGTTCAACGTGAGTCACATCCGTGCTTATATGCGTACATACCTCGCGAAACAGCATAATGTTCGTGTCGGTATCCACGGTATATTTAATACGTTCACTATCTTCAATTTCACCCACGTCCCGCGTATATACTTCTTCTGCTCGGAATTGTCCTGCAGAATTGGGATAAGGTGTACGAAGCTGCATAATGTCGTACTCATAAGTAGAAGTGCCACCCTTACGGAATTTACAGCGGCTGACAATCTGCCATTCCCCCGCATAATCACCTTCCGTGGGCATTCTCAAATACCACCATGCATCTCCGCAGGTGTTGTAGGAATTCTTATAAATCGGCATACAGCTATGGGCATCGTGACCCGTAGATCCCTGATTGGTGGAAGTAGACCAACCGCAAAGATAGCTCTCAGTCCCGTCACCGTTGTCTACCATAAAGTAGTAGCTGTCGGGGTAATAACCGTTCGGACGAAGACGAACCTTCAGGATCGAACTGTAATTTACCGCGTCAATGGTGCTCAAATCTTCGCTGATATCAAAGTAATGAACATCGCTTTGATCTTGAGCATAGGAATAGTGGAAACCGCCGTTGGTTCTGTAATCCTTGCCCATCAGGTGATAAGAATCATTGCCCTCCGCATCGGTCCAAACACCTGCGATAATATAGCGGGCATTCGGAACAATCTCGTCAAGGCTGTTCACTCTGACGTATCTGATCGTTGCAGGCGTGCTGGTAGAAGCCGCCGTGCTCTTTTCCGCAAACGCTGTCAGCGTAGATGCGGGGAGCAAACCAATCAGCATAACCAATGCCAAAACCATGCTTAGAAGTCTGTTTCGTTTTTTCATTTTTTCTTCCCCCGATGAAATGTCTTTTCAAAACGCCCGAGCGTTTTGAACCATTGCACAGAACCAAGAATAATCTAATATACTTCTTCTTAAGTTCTATGTTCATGGACATTTTCTCACTTTTTACGCCGAATGTCCCCACCCACCCCTCTTTATAGGGGTGGGAAAAACGATTTTTTTATTATTTTGGGGTGGGAAAAAGGGTGGGATCTTCTTTTCAGCAAAGAAAAAAGCAAAAAAGCCCCACACGCCACACACCACCGATTTTCAAAGCCCCGCCGTTCTTTCAAGCATACCTTTTTCCCACCGTTTTTCTTCGCTCGTCTGCGGTCGAACGCAGTTCGCCCCTACGAGTTTAGTCAATCGCGTGGTTTTTTATCCTTTTTTGTAATATTCCCGTGGACAACAGCGCTCTTCTATGGCAAGATGATGGTAGTTCATACGAATTTCTCCTTTGTGGTTTGGTGTGTGGTTACTCTATTCCATCAGAGATTCGTATGAACTTTTATTTTTTTCGAAACTGTTGCACTTGATAGTATAACTCACCAACACAAAAAAAGGAGCAGAAAACTGCTCCTTTCGGGCTTTATTTTTTAGTGCAGGGGGTAGGATTCGGGGAAGTTCACGTAGAACAAAAGATAAATCGCATCGTCCATATCCACCTTACCGTTACCGTCGAAATCAATGGATTGATTTACAGGGTAGGATTCCGGGAAATTCACATGGAACAGGAGGTGGATGGCATCATCCATATTCAGATCTTCGTTCCCGTCCACGTCACCGGGGATATAAGCAGGTCTTTCAAAGCCGCAAACGTTGCAGACCAGATCCTTTGCATCGTCGAAGATGTGGTTAACCGTAATCTCACCGCCGACGCGGGTGACACCTTGAATCTGTGTGATCGCAGGGGCTTCGATCTTTTGCACGCCGCATTTTGCCATATCTTTTACACGAAGGGTAAGGGTGAAAATTTCACCGGAAATTTCAAATTCGTTTTGCGCTACAAAGGCAGCCTGACCGTTGTTTGCAGGCGCCATCAAAGACTGACTCTTAACAGCATCAGACCAAGTACCGCTGACAAACTCAAAGGCATCCTGATCAAAAATTTCTGCATAGTCCAAAGCAAAGCCTTTGGAAATAACGGGTTTTGATAAGGAAACGGAAACGGTAAAGGTTTCGCCGTGGTCAACTGTACTCTTGGAGAAGGAAATTTTTAATTCGTGCGAAATTGTACGTTCTGCTCCGCATACGTTGCAGATATTATCATCTTCATTGTCGTAGATATGTCCCGACACAGAACGAACCGCGCTGCATACGTTACAAGTCTTGTCACAGTCGTTGTCGTAAGTATGGGTCGTTGTACGAGTCGCACCGCATTCGTTACAGGTGCTGTCGCAAGCATTGTCGTAAACGTGGGCTCCTACCGTTCTCGTAGCTCCGCATACGTTACAAGTCTTGTCGCAGTCGTTGTCATAGGTATGGGTCGTTGTACGAGTCGCACCGCAAGTATTACAAGTAGCATCACAACCGTTGTCGTAAACGTGGGCTCCTACCGTTCTTGTTGCGCCGCAAACGTTACAGTCGGCATCACAACCGTTGTCGTAGGAGTGAACATACGATGGAGCATTTTTGATACAGGAATTGTAATGCCAAGTGGCGTTGGTAAGAGCTTTGTTATTCGAGTCAATGGAGATGGCACCGCGATCAGCTTCGCTTCCTTCATACCACACGTCGGTCAAGGCGGCGCAACCATCGAAGGCATAATCGCCGATGGAGGTGACGCTATCTGGGATGGTGACGGAGGTAAGGCTTGTGCAACACCAAAAGGCATAATCGCCGATGGAGGTGACGCTATCCGGAATGGTGACCTTGGTCAGCGCGGTGCAGAAGGAAAAGGCCCTCTCGCCGATGGAAGTGACGCTACCGTCAGAGGGAATTACGGAAGCTTTGCAGCCTGCGATCAGTGTTTTGCTTGAGGTTTCAATTACGCAGTTTCCTGCAGAATGAAACGTTTTATTTTCTTCTGACACAGTAATAGAGCCCAGTTCGGTACAGCCGGGAAAGGCAGAAGAACCGATGGAGGTGACGCTCTTTCCGAGGGTTACACTTTTCAAATTATTGCAGTATTCAAAGACACCTCGACCGATTGTCGTAACGCTACCGGGAATTATGAATTCAGATAATGCAGAGCAGTAGCCGAAAGTATAATCACCTATATTCGTGATGCCGCCTCCAAAGGATATGTTTTTCAGAGCTTTACAATTCCAAAACGCTCGATCACCAATCGACTTCACGCTATCGGGGATGATAATACCGGTAATTCTACCACAGTTTTTAAAAGTGTCATTTCCGATGGAGGTAACACCGTTTTCAATAATTACTTTTTCAACAGAGGTTCCCCATGGAGTTGAGGAATTATTATAATCACCCATCGCACCGTTGCCGGAGATGGTGAGTTTGGTACCTTCTAAAGTCCAAGTGCATTCACCCGTGATGCCGGATAATCCGGAAAAAGCACCGCAAACGTTGCAGGTTTTGTCATTTTCATCGTCGTATACGTGAGCAGCAGGGGTACGAGTCTCACCGCAAACGTTACAGTCGGCATCACAAGCATTGCTAAAGGTGTGTGTTACGTTACGCGTTTCTCCACAAACGTTACAATCTGTGTCACAAGCGTTGTCGTAGGTATGTGGTGAGCATTCCCATTGAGCAATTACCGTGTAACTTGTGCTTTGTCCTGCAACCAGATAGTAAGTACTACCAACGGTCATAATGGAGGCATCATTCGGTTCAAAAGACCAACCGACGAAACGAAATCCTTCTTTTTCAGGAATGCGATTTGTAAGTTGAATGGTACTGCTTTCGGAGGTAGTAGAAGGAAAATCTCCCGTACCGCCATTCAGATCATATGTAACCACGTAAAGCTTAGATACCGTCAAGGAAATCTCGTTGCTTTTTTTGTAATCTCCATTTTTTCCGACGCTGTCCACGTAGATCGTGTACGTTCCTACCGTATCAAAAGAAATCTCCGCCGAGAGCTCTGTCGTAGTACAGATCAAATGGTATTCATTGTTGCTATCGTAATACTTTACGTTATATTCCTTGGCATTGCTGACAGCAGACCAAGACACCGTAACTTTTTCGCCAACTGCAACCTTTGTAGCAGAAAGGGAAATTGTGGCTGCACCTACCGGATTACAATCCACACAAGTGCTTACCGTCGCCGTCTCGATTCTTCCGTTGTATTCTTTCCATCCGCAAGGGATGCAAAGCTGGTAAACATAGTGCGGATGGGCTTCATCGTAATGCAATGCTTCGTCCCACGCATTTCGCTCTGCACCGGTGTATTGGATCGCACCACAGGAACATTTTTTGTATTCCTTGTGTGGATGGGTATCGTCATAGCCAACGGTCGTATAGGAGTGGGTGATCGTTCGGGTATGTCCGCAGATATTACACGTGGTGTCGCAGTTATTGTCGTAGGAATGTCCTGGAACGGAACGAAGCGCAAAACAAACGTTGCAATATTCATCGCAAGCATTGGTGTAAACGTGGGCTGAGGGAGTTCGGGTATGTCCACAAATGTTACACGTGGTGTCGCAGTTATTGTCGTAGGAATGGCCTGGCACTGAACGAAGTGCAAAGCAAACGTTGCAATATTCATCACAAGCGTTGGTATAAACGTGAGCAGCAGGCGTGCGGGTTGCTCCGCAACGATTACAAGTAGCATCGCAAGCATTGTCGTAGGTATGTCCCAAAGCACTGCCTGTGGTAGCTCCGCATATCGTACATTTTTTTGGAGACGTGCAGGTAGCCGCACTATAATTATGGATATGTCCCGTAGGTTCAAGATTGCCGGAAACAATGTAGCAAATCTTCCCATTATACAACAACTCATACCAATAGTTGCCTTTGCAGTTGTATACTCTTGCATCTACAGAAAAAGTACCACTTGTAACACGTGTAACCTCTGTACACCCTTGATAAGGCCCTGTACGGATATAGGCTGTTGCACCTGACTTCACCTTATAGGTTCCGGCAAATGAGGTGTCTCTTTTGTTATCATATGGGAATTGATACTTGCACTCAGCATTAGTACAAATACCTTTATCGTCGTAGCTAGGGTGAGTACAGGAGGAATATAATTCATAATATTTATCGTCAATAGGCTGGATTAGAAAGCTAATATAACGGTCTCCGTCATTCGTATCTTTAAACTTATCGTAGTTAAAATTATCCCAACTTTGTGTCGTTATTTGGATATAACGGCTTTGTTCTGCATTGCCCTCTAGATAAGATATTTTTTCTGTGTCATATGACAAAACTATTATATTATGTCCATTATTACCACTATATTTTCCATTTTTATCATTCGTAGTTCGAAGCATTGCTCCTGTTTTTACTTGTGCATCCCGAAACATTTCATAGCTTAGAGTTTGTCCCCCGCCAGAAAACACCTTGTAGGAATGCGAAAGTGAAGCACCATTGCCAACCCACTCGTGATACAATTTGTTATATACCGCGTTAGCGTATATATAACATTGTTTGCCTGAAATAACTGTGCCAGTTGTTTTGCTTTTTATGTAATAGGAGACGTCCTTTTGAATAGGGTCACCTGCGGTTGTACTAAATTTGCCACCAATAGGCATTTTAATTTCATTCGTACACTTGCTATCCGAAAAAGCATCAACATCTCCAGCAAATACTTCATTCAATACTTGGGCTAACTTCGTATTAGATGTATAATCACTTCCTTTTGCTTTGGTAGGATCTCTAACGTAAGAAATCGCCGCGTCGGATCCCGCCGCAAAAGCGGACGTGCCCAATAAAGGCACCTCAAACACGGGACACAAAGGCAGTACCATTACTATCGCCAGAATCAAAGATAAAATTTTCTTTTTCATAATACTTCTCCTTTTTTAATCAACCGTTTCCTCCGAATATTTTCAATTCGCGCTCAAAGCAAATATAAAATGTTCGAAAAACGGAGGATATTTATCAAAAAGTAAACCTTTTGACAATCGTTTCTTTCTTTGAAATATGAAATTAATACTTGGTAATTATGTATAATATTTGTTGTTTTTCATGGAAATCCTTGCTTTTTTTCTATATGAATGTTAAAATGTTTTTGCTGTCAAAAGGTTTACTTTTTGACAGCTTTTTTTTGTTGTTCTGCCAGTCGATATTCCCGCAAGCGGCGGTAAAAAGTAGCTTCGCTGACGTTGCAACGCCTCTGTACCTCCGCAAGAGAAATTTTCTTCTGCTCCCACAGCTGCACGATCCTGCCGAAATCCTCCGGGAACGGAGTTTCCGGTCTGCCGAATTTTACCCCTCGCGCTTTGGCGGCGGCGATTCCCTCTGCCTGCCTTTTTTTGATATTTTCCCGTTCGCTTTGCGCCACGAAAGAGAGAATCTGCAAAACAAGATCCGCAATAAAAGTTCCCATCAGATCCTTGCCGTTTCTGGTATCCAACAGCGGCATATCCATCACGCATACGTCGATGCCGATCTCCTTGGTTAAAATCCGCCATTGTCTCTGAATTTCCTCGTAATTGCGCCCCAGTCGGTCGATGCTATGTACGTATAGTAAATCTCCCGCCCGCATTTTTTCTACCATTTTTTTGTACTGCGGTCTCTCAAAATCCTTGCCCGACTGCTTATCTATAAAAACGTTCTGCCACGGGATCTGCTTTTCCCTCATAGATGCCAACTGCCGTTCTTCATTCTGATCCATACTGGACACCCTCACGTAACCGAATATCATTGTGTTCCTCCTTGATCTTTTCGCTAAATGAAAAAAAGAGCCTCGCGGCTCTTTTTTTGTTACTGGATATATCCCAAACTTTTTCCGTACAGGTACATTTCATAGCGGTACTGATAGGACAGGGTCTTGTCCTTCACCACCGAAGAAATTGCCAGCAAAATCGCCTTTCGGTCAATTACCGTATAACCTTTTTTCTTATTATACTTACTGTTTTGACTGACGATCTCCTGCACGTATTCGTAGGGACTTTTTTTCGGGACGATTCCCGTTTCTTTATTTGTTTCGGCTTCTTTCCCGCTGCGCTCCAGGGTCTGCTGCTTGATCTGATTGTCAAAGGCTCGCTGACGCTCGGCGGCGGCATATTCTCGGTCGGCATTCTCCTGATCCAGGATCATCTGCGAGATCTGATTTTCATAATCCGAAGCATGCTTTTCTCCCTCCAGAACAATTCCTGCGCGGGCGGAAGCCATTTCGCTTTCGTACGCTTTTTTGTCCTTGGCTTTTTGAGTTGCCAAGGCAGAGAGCATTTTTGCCCGATCAGAGCCCGCCGCAATGGTTGCCTGCACCGTCTCTCCCGAACGCATATATCCTGCGTCCGCCATCTTTTCCAGATTGTTTTTCAGATTGATCTGAGCTTGTGCCGAAGCCGCATTTACGTCACGGACGTAATCCGCCTCCAGATCCGAAAGCTTTGCGCGATATTCGGCATCGCTTGCCTTGGCGAGACTTTCATACCGAGCACGAATGGCTGCCGTGCCGTCTTCCAGGCGTTTCAAAAGCTGTTTGATCGTGCTTGACTGTGCCATACATTTTCCTCCTTCCTATTCTGCATCCGTAATTCTTCCCTTTAAAGAAATGGATAAAATCCGTATTTCTTCTTCACTGTCTGTTTCAAAGGATAGTTCCACCGCGTCGAACCGTCGTTTGTACGTGCGAAGAAAGAAGCGCTCTCCCTCGGGCTTCCCGGAAAAGCGTACCCGCTTCGTAATCTTTTCCGTATCGTTTTCACCCCGAAAAGAAATTGCCAGTTCTCCGCCCGCACCGCCGCAGGCGATCAACGTAGCGGTAAACAGTTTTTTCTTCTTCCCTTTTTGCGAAAAATTCAAAAGCTTGGATTTCCACAATGCCGAAATCGCCTCTCCGTCATCCGTATTCCCACCCACGGCAAAAATGCCCTCCGCCGTGTAGAAATACAGCCTGTCTTCATGGCAAAATCCCTGAATCCGCGGCGTCTGATACCGATAAAACAGCTTCAACCGATAGTTATACACGTAACAGCTTTCACCCACGCACAAATACAATTCCGAAGTTTCCTTGCGGTTGTAGAGAATCCCCTGTGACAGATTTTCTCTCTGCAAGGCTTGATCGATGGGCTCGGATATGCAGTTTGCGTTTCGTTCGTCCCGTATATTGGTTGAAATCCATTGAAAAAGACCGCCCTCGGCAAGGGTTATGGGAGTATTTTCCACCAGAAGCGCCTGCCCCGGTGCAATACACCCCCGTTCTCCGTTCAGCGGCAGGACGGGAAAACCCGTTACCAGTCTCTGCTCCATCCCCTCCATATATTCCAGATAGGAATAATAGGCGGCGTCAGTGGTAAAAATCAACTGACGGTCATAGTGACGGCAAACCGCAGTAATGGGTTCTCCCGTTCCCACCAGGGAAAAAGCGGTTTCGGGAAAGTAGGAAAAGGAGGGCTTTCCGTCTACGATTCCGCTACGGTAAAGCACGGCGGGTGTTTCGGGATTGCCGTACAGAAAGGCTCTGGTATCATTGGCGCCGCCGAACGCAGATGCGAAACGGCACTTTCTGATTCGGTCCGACACGTCCTCGCCCAGAAGCTGATACTGGATCTCGATGGCATCGACACCCCCCAAGGGAGCACCGACAAACTCAAAGGATCTGGTGTCATAATCGAACCAGTACGTATCCTCCTCCTGCAAAACGTTGTTGATCTTCACCCAATCAATTCCGTAAATATTCTCTACGGCTGCGGGAAAAGCCACGCTGTGCCCGTCGGGAGAGAATCTCTGACGCACTTTTTTCGTCAGCAAATTCACGTCTTCGTACACGACTCCTGCTCCGTCGGGCGTCGTACAAATCATAATCAAGGGAATGTACGGCTCGATTGCCTTCAGCGTCGTACCGTCGTAGCGGTAGATTTCCTCCCCCGTCAACAGAAAAAGCTCCGAATGAAAGGGAAAAAAGAAAACCTTTTCGCTGCCCGGCACTGCCGTCTCCACAGGCTCCAGACGGTCGAACCCCTCCGAAGAAACGTACAGCCTTTCCCCGCAAACGGCAAAATATTTTAAAGACCCCTGCACCAAACCGCAAAAGATTCCTCTTGTTGCCGCGGGAGCCGCAAACACGCGGTAAAAACCGTCTCTGCGTTTCAGTTTGTTTGCCTGCGTAATACGGAAATTGATCATTTCGGAGCCATCGCTCGGGGAAAGATCCGCCGTATTGTCTGCAGAAAAACGCACTCCCGTAAACGTATCCAGATTGAAAGTAAACTCCTGCGCCATGCTTATACACCCCTTCTGATTTTGTGGCGGGTTCCGCGGCGACCCCTTCCGCGCAAAATTTCCACCTCGGTGTGATACAACTGCAGGAAAAATCGCCCACGGTCAGGTTCTTCTTCCATCAGCAAAAAGCCCGCCAGTCCCAGAGGGATCACCGTATAAATGATCGGCTCTGCAAAGGGAATGATTTCATCCAGAGTCAGAATCTGCGGAATCACCTTTCCTGCAGGGCGAATCTCGCCCCGCAGATCATATTCCAATTCGAAAAGCTGTGACAAAAGCACGTTGATGATGGCAACCGCCCTCTCGCGCATCGCCGCGTTTTCCTCCCCGGGAGTTTCGCCGATCAAAGCAAGACTTTTACGAAATACCTCGTCTGCACGTTTCATGGTCTGCCCCCCTTTCCTGATGCAAAATTGCTCAGATCATTTCTTCGTCCCCGGGAGTCAGGTGCAAAAACACCATTTCCTTGGGGTAAACGATCTTTGCGCCGTACAAATGAAGTCCCTTCACCGCATCACCGTGTCTCAGCTCGGGCTCGTAAGCCTTCACCGCAGATACCTGCTCGGCAAATGCGATGGCTCTGCCGGTTCTTGCGATACAGCGGTAAGAGCCCTCTGCATCGGGGGTAATGTTGTTGGTCACGTAAATATCAAAGCCCATAAAAGAGCCGATGTAACCTCTGCCCAGCGCCTCTACGTTATCGGTAGAACGAAGCACCTTGGCAAGAACCAATTTCTGCTCAATGGCAGGGGGAACCTCCAGAGATACCTTGGCAGAGTTGGGAACGTTGTTCTCCATCAAAATCTTTCTCGCCTCGGCAATGGTGCTGATAATGTTGGTACTGGTAGCAGAAGAATTCTCAAGCTCCGCCACGTTTTCATCGGTCAAAGAGTAAATAAAACGATCCGCCACGTCGGAAAGTGCCCCGGACGCCTCTTTCATTGCCGCCTGCATCAAGCCATTTTTGGACTGGGCAAGGTCGATGGAATCCAAAAAGAAATTGAATCCCTTTGCCTGATCAATCACCAAGGTTCTCTCCGTATCGGAAAGCACCTCTGCCGCAGGCATATCCTGGTTTTTGTGGTAATCAAAAACCGTCACGGGGCCGACACCGCAAATTTTTACGCGATCGCCCTCGCCGCGGATCTCGCCCTCAAAGTCACGGGAACAAAGTCGGACTCCCACGTAGTCCTTTTCCAGTTCCGTGTAAAGTGTTTCACTCCAAAGTGTGGGAATAAAATTCTGAATTGCCATAATCGTTCATCCTTTCTTTAGTTCCATTTTTCCATGGAAGACAAAATTTTGTTGTAGTTTTTGCGAATTTCGCTGCGGCTCATATTCTTCACCGCTTCAGGGGAAAAGTAATCCTCCTCGCTTCCTGTCCCATCAATGGGAGGCGGTGCCTTTTTGCCGTTGGCTTCGTTGATGCTCTTGAAGCGTTCTTCTTCGCGGTATTTTTTTACCGCGAAAAGCGCGTAGCTTGCCGCGAGACTTTCTCCCTGCTCCACGCGATCCCATACCTCCTGAGGGATATCCTCTCCCTTTACCTCGGGAAAGAGCTGTCGGAACAGTTCGATATCCTCCTCCATCTTGTCACCGGGAGACTGCGCTTCGCTTTCTTCGGAAAACAAAGCTTCGGCAGGAAGCATTTCTTCGGAAACTTCCTTTTCTTTCTTCTTTTTCATGTTTTTCCTCCTTTTTATTTAATATTTATTTTCAGGCGTTCGCCGGAAAATCCATTTGGGCTTCCTGTGCGCGTTCCTCTTTTTTGGCTTCCTCAAGAAGCTCCTCGCGCTGGGGAATATAGCCGTCGGGAATTCGCTCAAGATATTGAGAAAAGCGAATTTTTCCCGCGTTCAGCAGATGGTCCAGCGTGGTGATCTGTGCAATCTCGCTCCAATGGCTGGAAGCACCTGCCTGCGTAGTGCATGAGAACAAAATGTTTTTCATTTCGTCGGGCAAAATGGTTCCTCCGAGAAGCTCTCCCTTCTCGCGGAAAAGCATAATACGGTCCGAATCGTAAAATTCCAGAATAAAGTCAAGCCAGATCATACCCAAACGCTCCAGCGCCGTATAAAGCGCCTTTCTCTGCAGTTCCAAGGGTACGGCGGAGCTTTGCTGCAGGGCAATGATGGCGCTGGTATTGTCGGGAGCAACGTTTCCGAGTGCCGCATCGGTAGCGCCCATCAGCTCCTTGGTAATTCCCATTGTCATCTGAATCACGTCCAAAAATCCTGCCTGCATACTGCCCGGATCCAATCGGTCTGCCGCATTTTCCACAGGGCCGTTCACCGCAATGGCTTCCCCGATCTCGCCCGTCCATTCGTCAATCAGATTTGCATTGTAAATCACCTTGGAGAAGGACACGTCCATCATGTGCTTCATTACCATGGCAAAGGCTTTGTTGATGTAAAGCTGATTGTCCACAAGGCTTGTGGCAGCTGCCTGTCCGTGATAGGAATTTTTCACCCTCTCCCAGTTCATCAGAACAATGGGGTAAAGATTCAGCCCCGTATCGCGTTCGGGCACGATCACAAGTCCGCGACAGCTTTTGCGAAAACGCACCGTGCCGTCCTTTTTATACATACAAATCACGTAGCTTGCCTTTGTACCCTCAAGTTCCTTTTTGCCGTAATCACCGCTTTGTGTTTCGGTATCGCCGTCAGGCACGATGCGCAAAACTTCTTCCGGGGTTGCCCCGCAAGCCAATGCTTCCTGACGAAGCTTGGAAACCAATTCCCTTCCCGTGAGAAGGATGTACGGCTGTGCCTCCACCTCGGGGGTATTCACGTCACCGAAAAACACCTGGGTGCTGTCCACCAGCGTGGTAACAAAATCTCCCGCAAAACCCTGGGAGGTCTTTTTTCCGGGATCCCAATATACGTACAGGAACATATCTCCCGTTACTGCCGCGTCCAAAAGACCTCTGGTCAAAAGCTCGTCCACCTTATCCCGATCCAAACGGTAATTGGCGTAGCGGCTGAGAAGCTTGCACGCTTCTTCCACGCGCAGGCATTTGTCCTTGTCGTGAAAAATCTCCATTCCCTCCGCCGCATAATGAATCGACATTTTTTGGCTCATAATGGTGGAAATAAAGTAATTGATCACGCGCTTAAACAAATTGAATACGGGAGTAGGAAGGTCTCCTTTCTCCACGCCGTGCCATTGGTCCCCTCGGTAAAAGCGTTCGTTTCGGTTCACCGTATCGTAAAGAGAAATACGACGGTTGTATTCGCGCCCCTTTTCCAAAAGGACAAAATCCTCCGTGAGAAATTCCGATTGTTTGTTTTTCATATTGCCTCCTTGCTTGTTTTCGTTGAGCGAATGATATACGAAAGCAGTACTGACACGCAATGACAACTTAAAAAAAGCTCCTTTTTTTCTTGCAAAAAAAAGAGAGCCGTGATATGATTAATGGTAGAAAAAAATTTAAGGAGTACCATATGAAATTTCATTTTTTGGGAACTTGCTCCGGCACGGAGCCCATCCCCGGTATGCATCATTCCTCTTTCGTTTTGGAGATCGGCGGTGTCAATTATTGGTTTGAGGCAGGTGAAAACTGCTTCCACGCGGCAACCGAAATGGGACTTGACGTTATGAACACCGTTGCGCTGTTCATTTCCCACGGCCATATCGACCACTACGGCGGACTGGCAAATCTGCTTTCCTGCATCAGAAAATACCACAACCACTACGGAAAAACCTTGGTGCGCAACGACACCTTGGAATTTTTCTTCCCCAATAAAAATCTTTTGGAGGCGGTAAAAACCGTCGCGTTTCAGGACGTTTCCAATAAATTCCCTTACACATTCGTAGAGCACCAAATGTGCGACGGCGTAATGTTTGAGGATGAGAACATCCGTGTTACTACCCTGCACAACGCCCACCTGAAGGAAGACGGATCCAACGGCTGGCACGCCTTTTCTTATCTCATTGAAGCCGAGGGCAAACGCATCGTATTCTCGGGTGATATCAGACACCCCGAGGAAATGCTTCCCTTGATGGAGGGCGGCTGTGATATGCTGATTATGGAAACGGGCCATCACAAGGTCAAAGACGTTCTGGACTTTGCCGTAGAAAATAAAATCCCCAACCTCCGCTTTACCCACCACGGCAGAGAAATTCTTAACAACCGTTTGGAAATGGAACGCCTTTGCAACGTCACCTCCTCCGAAAATCCCATTTGCATCCACATTATGCGTGACAAAGACGTAGAGCTTTTCTAAAATCCGTTATGAAAAAATTTATTTCGCTTTTTTTGCTTTCTGCACTTCTCCTGCCGCTTTGGGGAGCGAGCTTTTCCGTCAACAGCGCCGCACTTCCCACCCTCTGCACGGGATGCATCGCCATTTCGGATATGGATCAAAGCGGAAGCGTTGATATTGACGACGCCATTTACCTTCTGTTCCACGCAAACTTTCCCGAAGCATACCCTCTCTGCGACAACCTCGTAGCAGACATCAATCAGGATGACACCGTGGGCATCGACGATGCCATTTATCTGCTGTTCTATGCAAACTTTCCCGAAACCTATCCCCTGCCGGCATGCAAAAGCCAAAGCCACGAAATCAAGCCCTTGCATTCTGAACTTTATCTGCCAAAATATACGCCCGAGCAGGTCATCGAATATTTCGAGGAGGTCGTTCTGCACGCGGAATACAGCGACGGAGAAGGAAATACCTCTTTGGTTCAAAAGTGGGACGAACCGATCTATTACGCGATCTACGGAAAGCCAACTGCAGAAGACCTCGACGTTTTGAAAAATCTTTTCACCCGGCTCAATCAGGTCAAAGGCTTCCCCGGAATTTATCCCGCATCGGATGACAACGCACCCAATTTGGAACTGCGTTTTTTGAGCAAAAAGGATTTCAACTACGCCTTTTCCCACATTGCAGGGTCAAACGCCACGGGCGCCGTTCAATACTGGTACTATACTGCCACCAACAATATTTATACGGCTAACATCGGATACCGTACGGATATTTCCCAATCCGTCAGAAACTCTGTTTTGATCGAGGAGGTCATCAACGGACTGGGCATTACCGATACCGTTTTGCGGGAAGACAGCATCGTCTATCAGTATTCCGACGACAACACCTCTTTAAGTGATATGGACTGGTTGATTTTAAAATTGCTTTACGACCCATCCATCCCCTGCGGTGCAGATTCCGCTACGTGCAGAGACCGCATTGCAAAATTGTATTATTAAAAAGTTTCCCCCATTTAACTGCAAAAACCTCCCAAAGTAGTCTTTCTATCAAGGGAGGTCTCTTTTTTATTCGTTTTTTCCATTATACACCGGACGGAGTTTTCTTGGAATGATAAGGAGCCATCCGACGGACGGCGCTCGTCGGTCATTCTGCATTTTGCCCTATACCGTCCACGGAAAAACAAAGGCTGCAACGAAAAAAGAACTGACCGAATCGGTCAGTTCTTTTTGTTTTTATTTTACCAGAGTTCCCGTATAAATCGTAGGCCGTTCTCCCGTTCCAAGCTGACAAACCACCTCGACGGTATGCTTTCCGTCGGTATATTTGCCAAAGGTAAAATCGTACACCACGTCGGAGAAATCCATTTGCATTTTGCCTGCGATATCGGCGCGCTTCACTCTGTAAAAGAGCACTTCTTCCTCGGCATTCTTCACATATATGTAAATATCGGAAATGCCGTAGTTAGCCGTTACCACCGCATTGCTCAATTGTTGCACGGTAACCGTTTCTCCCGTAAGGTTGGTGGTGCAAACGGTTTCTTCAACGGGATCCGTACCCAAAAATTCTCCAAAGGTAAAGGGAACGTAGCTGGACTTAAGAAGCGATGCAAAGCTTATTTTTTTATTGATAAACTTTTTGTGCTGATAAACGGTTCCCGCGGCGTTTTCTTCCTCGATCCATCCTTGATTCTGATCGGTGAAGCAGAGGAAACTGTTGGCGCCGTCGATGGTTCCGTCGTCCGCCTTGTACACCACGGTAGGTACCGCGGTGCACATCACCACGTGTCCTACGGAGGGGTCGTTGGAGATCAGTCCGTCCGCGGGAAGCATATTGGCATAGCTTTTGAACATGGTTTGTTCGCCGTTATCAAAACAGATCTGCACGGTGCTGTACTCATTGAAGGACGTAATCTCTTTGTTATAGGTCATAGGTCCTACGGGGATAAAGCCGCGGGAAGCCACCATATTATACGTCCAGTCGTAATCGGCAGAATTGACCACTCTCGCCCAGCCCCAATAAGAGCCGACGGAGCATTGATTTCCGAACAGCAGCGGATATCTGGATAATTCACTCATATCCACAACTCCCGTCTCGGAATCCATATAGTCCATCACGCGGTAAACGTTACCCGTAGCGTAGCCGATGTAAGGAACACCACCGTAGATCGTACCGGCGGTCATCTTATCCACCGTTCCCTTTTTGTTGCGCTCGTAGCTAAAATCATCGTCGGAAATCCACAGAGCGGTTTTCGCAAACTGGAAAAACTCCACGCAGAGCATTCTACGTTCCATCAGAGTCATATCCTCGCTCTTAATGGGAAAGGAGTCCAGATTCTCCAAGGTCAGGCTTCTTCCCGTAATTTCCGTAGAAGGAGCGCCCGCGATGATCGGATACTCCCCCTCCTCGATATAAATGGGCGCGCCGTAGCAGTTGACCGCATTGTACTGCACCTTTTTCACAGAGGACTTCGAGGTATTTGCCTGCACCGTCTTCGTTTCCGTTTCAACCTTTTCCTCGATAGCCGGCTCAAGTCGAGCGCAGCCGGTCAAAAGGACGGACACGCATAAGAGAATAGCAAATCTTTGCTTCACTACAAATATCCTCCTCTCTAAACTCAAAGAGCGTTCTAATTTTTTACCAGAGTTCCCGTATAAATTGTAGGACGTTCTCCCGTTCCAAGCTGACAAACTACCTCGACGGTATGCTTTCCGTCGGCGTATTTATCAAAGGAGGTTCCGTATACCGTTTCCGAAAAATCCATGGTCTTCTTTCCTGCGGTGTTGGCGCGTTTTACTTTGTAAAACAGGATTTCGCCTTCTTCATTCCGCAGATAAACGTAGATGTCGGAAATGCCGTAGTTTGCGGTAACGGGGGCAGTTTTCAGCTGATTTACGGTAATTTCACTTCCCTCGTGTCCGAAGGTGCACACCGTTTCCTCAACGGGATCGGTCCCGTGAAATTCTCCGAAGGTAAAGGGTACGTAATTTGCCTTGAAAAGCTTTGAGAAGGTTTTCTTCAGGTTGATATAATTTTTGTGCTCGTAAACGGTTCCTGCAGAATTTTCTTTTTCCACCCATCCCTGATGCTGGTCGGTAATATAGATATAGCTCTTTTCGCCGTCAATGGTTCCATCGGGAAGATACTCCACGTGGGGCGCTTTCGAACACATAATTACGTGTCCGACGGAAGGATCGTTGGAGGTCAGTCCGTCTGCAGGAAGCATGTTGGCATAACTTTTGAACATGGTCTGTTCGCCGTTATCAAAACAGATCTGCACGGTGCTGTACTCATTGAAGGACGTAATCTCTTTGTTATAGGTCATAGGTCCTACGGGGATAAAGCCGCGGGATGCGACCATATTAAAAGTCCAGTCGTAGTCTGCGGAATTGATCACTCGTGCCCAGCCCCAATAGGAGCCCACCGAGCACTGATTTCCAAAAAGCTTGGGATACTTCGATGCCTCGCTCATATCCACAACGCCCCGATCCTCATCCATGTAGTCCATCAGTCGGTAAATATTACCCGTCGCACTGCCGATATACGGAAGTCCTCCGTAGATCTCACCGGCAGACATTTTATCACGGGTACCTTTTTTGTTGCGAATATAACTGAAATCGTCGTCGGGAATCCAAAGGGCAGTCTTGGAAAATTGGAAGAAGTCAACGCAAAGCGCTCTGAGCTCGTCCGTAGTCATATCTGCGCTCTTGATGGGAAACGAATTGATGTTCTCCCAGGTCAGACGTCTGCCCATAATTTCCGACTGATCCGCATCGGCAATCACCTGATACTCATTCTCATTGATATAGATCGGTGCACCGTAAGGGTTTTCTGCATTATATTTCTCTTGCTTTGAGGGAGCATTCTTCTTTGCCTCCGTGGTTTGCACCACGCTTTCTTCCTCCAGAGTAAGCCCGACGGAACATCCCGTAAGAAGCAAGCTTACACATAAAAGAACCACAAAATACCGTTTCATCATAAACGCACTCCTGATTTCATATCAAAAAATACTTCTATTTTCCCAAAAGGGTGCCGTCATAAAGAGACAGCCTCTCCCCGGTACCCAATTGGCATACCACCTCAACGGTATGCTTTCCATCGGCATATCGATCAAAGGTTGCCCCGTATACCGTTTCAGAAAGCCCTAATTCCGTCTCCCCTGCGCGAACCACGCGCGCCGCCTTGTAAAAAAGGATCTCGCCGGCGGGATTCTTCAAATATACATAGACGTCGGAAATACCGTAGTTTGCCTTTACCACGGCATTTTTAAGTTGGGTCACGGTAATATGACTTCCCTCAAGATTGACCGTGCAAACCGTTTCCTCAACAGGATCGGTTCCCAAAAATTCACCAAAGGTAAAGGGAATGTAGTAGGCCTTGAACAGTTTGCGGAAGGTAAACTTCCTGTTAATGTAGTTTTTGTGCTGATAAGTTACACCTGCGGCGCTTTCCTGCTCAACCCATTTTTGGTGTTGATCGGTAATATAGAGATAACTGTTTTCCCCGTCAATGGTTCCATCGGGAAGATACTCTACGTGGGGCGCTTTCGAACACATAATCACGTGACCGCCCGTAGGATGATACGCAATCATTCCATCCGCGGGAAGCATTTGGGCATAGCTTTGGTACATAATCTGTTCCCCGTTTGCAGAACAAATATCGTCACTGCCTTGCTCTTTCAAAGAGGAAATCGCCGTATTATACGTATAGGGACCCACAGGGATAAAGCCGCGGGATGCCACCATGTTGTAAGTCCAGTTGTAATCGGCGGAGTTGACCACTCTTGCCCAACCCCAATAAGCGCCGACGGAGCATTGATTGCCGAAAAACTTGGAATTCTTCGATGCCTCGCTCATATCCACAACGCCACGGGCTTCGTCCATATAATCCATCAAACGGTAAATATTCCCCGTAGCCATACCGATATAGGGCAAACCGCCGTAGATTTCACCTGCAGACATTTTATCGCGGGAACCGTTTTTGTTGCGGATATAATCAAAATCCTCGTCGGGAATCCAAAGGGCTGTTTTGGAAAATTGCAAAAAATCAACGCACAGCGCTCTGAGCTCGTCAGTAGTCATATCCGCACTCTTGATGGGAAACGAATTGATGTTCTCCCGGGTCAGACGTCTGCCCATAATTTCCGACGGATCCGAATCGGCAATCACCTGATATTCGTTCTCGTTGATGTGGATGGGCACACCGTAACAGTTCTTTACACTGCTTTCCTCGGAAGAAACAATTTCCTTTTCATCTTCAGCTTTCGTATCAACCTCCTCCGTCATAGGCTCAATTCGGGAGCATCCCGACAAAAGGAGCGTCAGCGTCAAACAAAAAGCAAAAAATCTTTTCATAGATTTACTGATATACGATCTCGCCGCTGATGATGGTAACGTATGCCTGTGCACCGACTACCGTCATGGGATCAGCAGTCCAGATTACTACGTCGGCATCCTTGCCAACCTCAAGACTTCCCACACGGTCGGCAATGCCGCAAGACTCTGCGGGATTGATGGTGATCGCTTTCCAAGCCTCCTCGTAGGGCAGACCTGCCGCAACGTTAAGACCTGCACACAAAGGCAGATATTGGAGAGGCGTTACGGGAGCGTCGGTAATAATGCTGACCTTCACCCCTGCTTCGTGAAGAACGCCTGCCGTGCGAAAGCTCTTACCGGAAAGCTCGATCTTGCTCTTGGAACCGAAGGTAGGACCGCAGAAAGCAGGATAGTTTTCTTTTCCCAAATGGTCAGCCACAAGCCAGCCCTCGGTGCAGTGATCCATCGTCAAATCCAAATCAAATTCCTTTGCAATGCGGATGGAGGTGAGAATATCGTCTGCTCTGTGAGCGTGTGCCTTCAAAGGAATCTCTTTTCTCATAACGGGAAGCAT
Organism: Eubacteriales bacterium; assembly: GCA_045657125.1. Lineage (GTDB taxonomy): Bacteria > Bacillota > Clostridia > Oscillospirales > SIG627 > RGIG5579. Next base: position 12,235 of record JAZOSM010000009.1, on the reverse strand, counting down.
CGCTTCCATTTTCATATCGAATTTCGGTGCCTTGCCGGAATCCTTTGCTTCCATATACTCCTTTGCCTTAAACAAAGTTTCGCGCAGCATTGCCGCCGTACCCATACGGGTAACGGGAAGTTTTTTCAAGGTGTTTCCGTACGCTCCCTTGGGGTTTTCACCAAAGGCGCATTTCATGGCAACGGGGTGCTTCACGATCATTTCGTCTACGCTCTCGCCCCACAGCTTAATGGCAGCAAAGGTTCCGCCGATCACGTTGGCAGAGCCGGGACCCGTTACCGCGCAGGTAACACCGTGGGAAATGGCATTTTCAAAAGCCTCGTCGTGAGGACGAATCGCATCAATGGCGCGCATTTGGGGAGTAATGGGATCTCCCTTCTCATTGATGTCCGCGCCTTCCCATCTCATTGCCTCCTCGTGGAGACCGATGTGACAGTGTGCTTCCACGCAGCCGGGGGTTACAAGCTTTCCCTCTGCATCAATTACGTATGTACCTTCGGGAGCTTCAATATTTTCAGCGATTTCGGCAATCTTGCCGTCAGAGCCAAGAAGAATACAACCGTTTTCATATTCCTCTCCGGTCATGGTTTTGATGTGTCCGTTTTTGATCAGTATCATGTTTTTTCCCTTTCTGCTGATTTATTTTACAGTTTTAAAGTTACCAAAAATTTCATTGGCCTGGGTTACGTTGGCAAAAGAACCCGGGTAGGCATCAATGATCGCGCGAAGCTTTGCGATCTGATGCTTATTGATAATGCAAACCACCATATACAAATCATTACCCGAATACATTCCCTTGGCAGGAAGCACCGTAACACCGTGGCGAAGCTTTTCAATAATCTCACGGCTCATTTCCTCGTGGCGGTTCGTAATAATCTCAAACTTCAATTGCTCCTTGCCGCCGCGCAAAATGGAATCACTGACCTTACTTGTGAGAAACGAATACAAAATACATAAAATAACAGGCTCCAGCTTATGGTCGTATACAAAATACGAAGCACCTGCTACCGCGCAGTTTATGGCGAAAATAATCCAGACCAAATTCATTTCCGGCTTTTTCTCGTGTACGCAAGCAGCTACGATATCCGTGCCGCCCGTAGAACCGTTGGATCGAATCACATTTCCGTAGATGTAGCCGTTGATTACGCCTGCGGTCAAGGGTGCAAGAATGGTACTGCTGGCCGTTTTATATGTAAAACGTTCCAGATCAATGCCGTATTGGAACAAAAGCAAAAACAGAGAAAAGCCAAGAGAAAAGGTTAAGCTTTTCAAGGCGTAATCCCGATCTACCGCAAAAAACGCCATAATACAAAGAGGGATGTTGATCAAAAGGCTCATATATCCCACACTGAAATTCAATTTGTACTGTATCATAGTGGCAATGCCGTTCAGTCCGGCAGGCGCAAAAGAATTTTCCAAAATCAGAATTCTGTAATTCAGCGCCATCAGACAAGCCATAGCCAAAATTACCACGTAAGAATACCACTTGTTTTTTTGCTTCATATTTCCCTCTTTTATCAAAACAGACTTGATTTTTCGAAATTTGTAGTATATACTGAATCTATAATGGTTTTTGCTTGATTTTAGATTTTCTATAACTTTAAGAAATAGGTGGATGATATGGACATCAAAACACTACGCAATTTTGTGGAAATCGTGGATGCAGGTTCTCTCACTGCCGCATCCAGAACCCTTTTTATTGCGCAGCCCGCCCTTTCCAATCAGCTCAAGGCTCTGGAAAAGGAGGTCAATACCACGCTCATCGAACGCAATTCCCGTCACCAAAAATTAACGGATGCGGGCAAGCTCTTTTACGAACGGGCAAAAAGCATCATCCTTTTGGAAAATGCCATGATCAGTGAAATCTCCGATACGCGCACGGGCGACGTCGGTTGTTTGAAAATCGCCACCATTCAGTCCGGCGAGATCAACCTGCTTCAAGAAATTATTCCGCTGTTCTCCAAGCAGTATCCGCAAATCACCTTTGACATTATTGAAAAAGAGTCCGAGGACATTCTTCGTATGCTGGAAGACGGCGTTGCCGAAATCGGGGTGGTCAGTACGCCTTGCCCCATCAGTCCCGAAATGGACGTATTTTACATCAGTGACGAACGGCTGGTCTGCGCTTACGACCCCAATGTTTTCTCCTTCGACAAAGAGGAGGCGGTCATTTCTCTCCACGATTTGGAGGACAAACCCATTCTCATCATCCGCCGTTACGAGCCTTTGTTCCGTAATCTTTGTGACCGAATGCTGTTCCAGCCAAACATTCGCGCCCGTAACAAACAGCTCACTCTTTGCCTGAAATGGGCAGAGGCGGGGCTTGGCATTGCCATCGTCCCGGAAAACAGTCTTTCCTACTGTCATAAGGAGCTTGCTTACAAGGTTATCGAGGATGAAATTTTAACCACGCAGCGCGCCATCGTAACCATGAAAAACAGTTTCCACTCCAAAGCGATGAAAAATTTTCTCGCCCTTTGCAAAGATAAGTTATAATTCTTTCGCCCCACTTTCGTGGGGCCTTTTCTTTTTTATCCTTTTAAAATTCCCACGGAAACCGAATCGCTTTTTATTCCTCCAGGGTGGATACTGCGTTCTCTACCATTTGTTCAAACGCTTTATCCCAGCGAATACAGTCCTCCATAAAGGGACGGGTATAGTTTTCCTCAAATGCTTCTATAGAATCAAACTCCTCCTGGCTCTGCAGATAGTAACGCTCCAGACCTTCGCGATATTCTTCTTCCGTCAGCGTTATTTTGAGAAGTCGGGTCGCGTGAATACACGCCATATCGTTTTTCACGCGGTTGCGGGAGTCCTCAAGGGCCATTTTGTTGACCTCATCCTCGGTAACCTGCATATATTCGGAAAGATAGTCTGCATATTCCATTCCAAGCTCGTCCGCCATATCTTTCATTTCGGAAAGGTATCTGTTCATATAGGTCTTCACCTCGGCATCGGGATACTTTTTCACCGTAACCCCTTCCACGAAGGCATTCAGAACAAGCTGACGCTTTGCTTCCATTTTTTGATCCATAATATCGATGCGGATCTGATCGCGGAAGGACTGAACGTCGGGAAAGCCCTGTTCTCCCACCTGCTGCACAAATTCGTCGGTGCATTCGGGCACCATGGAAGAATAAATGCCCTTGATGGTACCGCTACACTCTACGGTAACACCTGCCCAAGATCCGAGAGATATGTCATTGGAGGGAAACGTATAAGTAATTTTGCAAGTGTCCCCTACCTTTTTTCCGAGAAGCTCTTTGGAAAGGGCGTCATCAATATCGCCGTTTCCGTCGTAGCCGATCACGATGCCGTATTCGGGCTGACTGTACTCCTCAAGTTCGGTGCTGTCTTGGAAAATTTTATAATCGACAACTGCCTTGTCGTATTGCTCCACTACCACAGAGTCCCCTTCTTTTACGGCGTACTCTGCATAAGTCAACATAATTTGGTGAATGGAGTAGTCAATTTCTTCTTCCGTGCACAAAGAAGGGTTGGCAAAAGGCGCGCGAATGGTTTCCACCTGCGCCAATTCCACGTACTCCTCCAGGGGATAATCGTAGCGCACCACATCCGTCTCTGCACAAGCGCAAAGCAAAAGGGACACCAAAAGCAAAAGGCTTGCGGTTCCAAGAATTTTTTTCATCGTTTCGTTCCTCGTTATTTTTTCGGTATTGCCTGTTCTTCTGCAGTTTTCAAAGCCTTATCCCACAAAAGATTGCGGCGCAAATTTTCTTCTGTGTAAAATTCAACGAACGCTTCCAAAGAGGAAAATTCGCCTTCTTCCGCTTCGTAGTATGCTTTCACGCCGTCTTTATACTCCTCGTCGGAAAGCGTAATGTTCAGCGAACGAACCAACTGCGTCATAATCATATCGTTTTTCACCTTTTCCTCGGCATACGTTCTCGCATCCGCCTCAAAGGTTTCCATATCCGATTCCAGATAGGTCTCAACCAATTCTTCCAGAGTCAGTTCAAATTTCGCAGCAAGTTCCTCGTAGTTTTTACGATACAAATCGATCGTATCCTGCAATTCACGTTCGGGGAATTTTTTCACTTCGGCGTCGTTTTTGATTGCAAGCCACACCGCCTGCCCCTTTGCCAATTTCTTTTCGTTGAGAATGTCTTGTTTTACCGATTCACGAAATTCCTGAACGGTTGAGAATGTATCTCCCGTAATCTCACCAACGTTTTCGTCAATCAACGTGGGAATGATATGCCGTTCGATTTTCTTGACCGTAGCAACAAGCTGCACCTTCTGTCCCGCAAGAACGTCTCCGTTCAGTTCATCGGGATAACGATGCGTTGCCTTGCGCTGTTCTCCCACTTCGGCACCTACCAAAGCACCGCCGATTACCAAATCCTCCTCAGAGTCCGTTTGCAAACCGATGACGATTTCATAATCATTTTTCGTGCGGTCCTCAAGCTCCTTTCCGTTTTGAAGAACGGAAAAGTCCACCGTTACACGGTTATACAGCTCAGCCTTTCCCGATTCCCCTTTCTCCTCGAAAGAAGCGTTCTTCAGCAGAATCTGAAATACCGCCTTATCCACTTCCTCCTCCGTGCAAACCGAAGGATCGTCAAATTCCGCTTTTACAGGCGAAACTTCACCCAAGGTCAGATATTCGGAAAGGTCGTAGTCATAAAGCTCTGCCGACTCGTTTTCCTGATCTTTTTCTTTCTCGGTATCTTTTTGCGCTGTGTCGGTGGAACTTGTCTGTTCTCCATCCCCCTCACCTTTTTTCGTCGGGTCGGCAAAAACCTTGGAAACGTACAGGGAAACCAAAACCACGCAAAGCAAAAAAATTACAAGAATCGGAATCTTTTTCACGTTTTTCATATAGCCTCTTTTACTGCGTATTCAATAATCTTTTCCGATACCATCGCTCCGATTACCTGACTTTCGAAATAGTCAGCACCGTAAAGCTCGGAACATTCCTCTACCATAGACTGCAAATCGGAATAGTATCCGTCGGAATTTTGAGTAATATAAAAACCTTCGATAAAAGCACGGATCTGGTCGGTGGTGCAGGTAAGTTCTTCCTTCAGCGCAATGCAGTGCGCCATCAGAAGGGATTTGATCTGCTCCGTTGCATAGAGTTCTGCTTCTTCCTGCAGTTCCTCATAGGAAGAACCAAGGGTTTCCGCACAATACGTTCCCCAATCCTGATCACCCTTCATTTCTTCGTGGTACTTCATAAAGTGATCACTATAGTGTCCTAACTCTTTTTCGGGGTACTGAACAACCTCCATGCTGTCCAGAATCTTGTTCTGCAAATAGGCGGACAAGGTGGAATACACCTGGCTTTTCTCATTGCTCGCCAAAGCCTGCTTAAACCATTCCTTGGCTTCTTCTACCGTTTTAAATTCGGTTTGGTAGTATTCGTTCAGAACGTCCACCGTCAGTTCGGGAATGGCAGGTCTTTGGATTTCTTTGATGGTAACGTAGAAAACAACGTCCTTGCCTGCAACCTCGGCAGATTGATAATAGGGGGAGAATTTCAGATCCAAACGAACTTCTTCCCCAACCTTTTTTCCCACAAGTCCGCTTTCAAAGCCGTCAATGTAGGTATCGCTTCCGATTACAAGAGACTGATCGGTTGCTGTGGTACCGTCGGATTCCTTGCCGTCCACCAAGCCACGGAAATCAACTACCACTACGTCGTATTTCTGAACGGTGCCGTCGGTAATATTTTCATACTGATCGTCGGACACGGAGGAAGCCAGCAAAAAGAGCGTCAGATAAGAATCCACGTCCTCGTCGGTCACTTCAATCTCGATCATGGGATCAGCAGGATATTTCAAGCCCTTGTATTCAAAATCCTTTACGAATTCATCAAAGCGCTCGTAATCAAAAAGCTTTTCCCCGATAAATTTTCCTTTCTCGTAATCGGCAAGATACCGATCCAAAAAAGCACGGTCCGATGCGGTTAATCCCTGCTCGTCCTTTTCTTCATAGGTTTCCTCCGCAGTAGCGGTGGTTTCAGTGCTTTGCGACTTTCCGCAAGATAAACTCAAAAGCATTCCGAATGCAAGCGCAAGAGCAACAATTCCTTTAATTGTCTTCATCGGCACTCCTTTATTTTGACTGTGCCGCTTTACAGGCACCGGTAAGGGTATTTTGCAAAAGCATGGTAATGGTCATGGGACCAACACCGCCGGGAACGGGGGTAATATAGGACGCCTTGGGCTCTACCTGGGCAAAAGCCACGTCGCCGCAAAGTCCGTTTTCGTCACGGTTCATTCCCACGTCGATTACCACCGCGCCGGGTTTTACCATATCTGCCGTTACAAAATTCGCTTTACCTACTGCCGCAACCAAAATATCTGCTTCGCGGCAAATCTCAGCCAAATTCTGCGTTCTGGAATGGCAAACCGTTACCGTAGCATTTTTGTGAAGCAAAAGCATCGCCATAGGCTTGCCTACAATATTGCTTCGTCCGATCACCACCGCGCGTTTGCCTGCGGGATCAATACCGTATTCTTCCAAAAGAACCATAATTCCTGCGGGAGTACAGGGAACGAAATCAAAATCTCCCGTCATAATTCTGCCGACGTTTTCGTAGCCGAATGCATCTACGTCCTTTTCGGGCGCGATGGCGGCAATGACCTTTTTATCGTCAATGTGCTTCGGTACGGGAAGCTGCACCAAAATACCGTGGATTTCATCGTCTCGGTTCAAGCGGTCGATCAAAGAAAGCAATTCTTCCTCGGAGGTTTCTGCGGGCAAGCGATACTCACGGGACAAAAATCCCATATCCTCACAGCCTTTTTTCTTGTTTCTTACGTAAATTGCGGACGCGGGGTCATCTCCCACCAAAATTACCGCAAGACCGGGACGAACGCCTGTTTCGGCGATCAATTTCTGCGTTTCCTGCAAAATAGCTTCTCTGCGTTTTGCGGAGGTTGCTTTTCCATCAATTCTCGTTGCCATTTTCTTCCTCCTTTGCCTCGGGTTCAGCCGCTTCCTTTTTCTCGTCGGAGGCTTCTTCTTTCTTTTCTTCTTTTTCGTCTTCTTTCTTTTCGGATTCTTCCGCGATAGCTTCGCCTTCCCCCTTTTCCCCCTTCTCTTTTCTCAAGGGGAACGCTTCTCTGGGCTTGCCGTACAATCCCAAAATCACAAACAGGGCAATACCTGCCAAAACGGAAGCAAGACCGATGCATTGCGCCAGACGGAGAGAACCGATCATCAGGGAGTCAACACGCAGTCCCTCGATAAAGGTTCTGCCCAGTCCGTACCATACCAAATAAAAAGCGAAAACTTGTCCGTCGGACTTTTTCAAGCGGTACACAACGAACTGTGCAAGCAAAAATCCGGTAAAGGTCACGATGGATTCGTACAAAAACGTAGGATGTACGGGTGCTTCGCCGCCTACCACCATTGCCCAGGGGAGGTTGCACCCAATTTGAGGATCGCCGTATGCTTCACCGTTGATAAAGTTACCCCAGCGTCCTATGGACTGCGCCAATAAAAGTCCGGGAATAATGCAGTCAAACACGGTGAGAGGATTAAATTTCTTGATTTTTGAAATCACAAAAACCGTGATAACGCCTGCAATGACACCGCCGTAAATGGCAAGTCCGCCATTCCAGATTGCAATTGCTTCGCCGAAGCTCTTGTACTGGTCCAATTCAGCCAAAACGTACATGGTTCTGGCACCTACAACTCCGATGGGAATGGTGAAAATAAAGTAATCTAGGAAGGAATCCGCATTTGCGCCTTCCTTTTTCACCGCGTTGCGCAAAATAATTGAACAGGCAACGATCATTGCAATACAGATGATAACGCCGTACCAGGCAATACTGATTTTTCCAAACAGATCCTCCACCAAAAAACGGTTGATGGTCCAGGGACCCCATCCCAATTCAGGGAAGGAGATAATGGTTGTTGAACTTGCGGTCAGCATGTTTTTTCCTCCTTAGGCTTTTTTACCACCGACAAAACCAGTCGGGCGGGATGATACGAAGCGGCAATACGGTTTTTAATATCCTCAAAGGTTACCGCCGCAACCGTATCGCTGTAGGAAAGCATATCCGTATCGGAGAATGCAAAATCCATAAAGTTTTCGGAAATTTCACGGGTTGAATTCCAATCCTGCACCGCACGGGAATAAACCACCTTGCGGCTTCTTTCAAAATCTTCCTCCGTTACCAAATTCGCGGCGTTTTTCACCGTTTCGCGAATTCTTCTGTAAACCGTCTCGGGACGTCTGCTCTCGCCGAAAATCAAAAGGTATCCGTAGCTTTTGGACAGATTGTATTCCAGTGAAAAACGGTCGCCGATCAAGCTCTGATCGTAAAGCTCGTTATACAAGGCTCCCGATTTTCCGAACAGCATATCGGACAAAATCTCGTGCTCCGCTTGCTGTTTCAGCGTCTCGTGCGGCTTTCTGCGTTTTTTCAGGTCATCCTCTTTCATTCCCACCGCAAACAGGGGGATCCCCACGGGAAATTCCTTGATCACCTTTTTCTTATTGATTCGCTTCGGCTCCGTGGGGAAACGGGTCTCGATGCGGCAGGGCTCACTCTTTTTCAGCGTGGCATCCAAAACCGCCTTCACCTTTGCCTTGTCCCAAGGACCGCAAAGAACCAAAAGCATATTGTTCAGGTTGTAAAACGTATTGTAGCAACGGTAAAGAATGTCACTGGTAATGTGAGAAATGGTTTCCTCCGTACCCGCGATGTCTACCTTTACGTTGTGATTTACGAAAAGCGCGTCCAAAAGTCCGTAGTACAGTTGGTGAAAAGGCTCGTCGTGGCACATACGAATCTCCTGCCCGATGATGCCCATTTCCTTTTCCACCGTCTCGGGTGTAAAATACGGCTGCGTCACAAACTCCAACAAAACGGAAAGATTTTCATAATAACGATCCGTCGCAGAGAACAAATACGCCGTCATTTCCGTAGAAGTGAAAGCATTACAGCTGGCGCCCAAAGAAGCAAAGCGGGCAAAGGTATCGCTTCCGTCCTCGTTTTCGAAAAGCTTATGCTCCAAAAAATGAGCAATTCCGTCGGGAACCGTCAGGAAATCCGCGTCGGCCTGGGTTTTGAAGGTGCGATGCACCGAGCCGTAGCGGGTACCGAATAAGGCAAAGGCTTTCTTATGCGCCTTCGGAATAATGACGACCTCCAAACCGGAGGAATGCTTACCGCGGTAACATTTTTCACGCAGTCGCTGATTTTCCGTGGTATAAAAACGCATCACTTTTCCTCCTTTTCGGTCAAAGTATAAACCGTATCCAAGGTGATATTTTCAGAAACCTTGATAACGTCCTCTACCGTTAAAGCCTTCAGCTCCTCGATAATCTGATCGGGGGTTTGGAAGGTATCGGTCAGAACACGGGGCAAATACCAATCTGCCAAAGCCTCGGGAATATCCTGCAGCCCACGCAAAGAATGGATCAAAGCGCCGCGTGCACTTTCCAGTTCCTCGGGGGTGATATTTCCTTTTTTGATCTCGTCCATCTGATTCAGCGCCTCGGTAATGGCAACCTGACGATTTTCGGGAGCAATGCCCGCGTAAATGGTCATGATTCCCTTCAGCGCATCAGGGGAAGATGAAATCGAGTAGCAAAGGCTCATTTTTTCTCTCAGAACGCAAAACAGTTTAGAGGTCAAAGAACCGCCGAGCACCGCATTGTACAAGCTCATTGCGCGCCAGGAGGGATCATAAATGGTGCAGGCGGTACGGAAACCGAGCACCAGATTTGCCTGGGTAATATCCATCGTCTCGGTGATTTCCTTCACCGCGCGCGCTTTGGTACGAATGGAAATTGCAGGCAAAGGAGCATACGCTCTCTGCAAGGGTGCCAACATCTTTTCAACCTGTTCTTTCACCCTCGTCCGATCAAATCGTCCTACGAAAAAGATCTCGATGCGGGCGGTCTTCAGCAGATCGTGATAATAGGCCGCAAGGCTTTGTGCGGTAATCTTTCCGATCTCTGAGCGATGACCGATGGCACAGGTGGAATATGGATCCAATTTGCACATATGCTCAATCATTCTGCCCTTGGCATATTTTGCCTTGTTGTTCACAAGGGATTCGATTTCCAGAAGTGCCTGCTTCTTTTCCCCTTTTACGTATTCCTCGCAAAAAGCACCGTTTTCCAGGTAGGGATGGAACATTACTTCTTCCATAAGGGAAAGCCCCTTCAAAGACAGGTCGGGGGTAGACAAAGCAAAGGATTCATCCAGCAAAGCAAGGTCTACGGAAAGCGTATGCCAGTCACCCACCTTAAGCGAGTCCGAAGAAAGCGCTGCATCATACAGATCGTCAAGGGCACGGTTCAGCGTCATCTGGGTGGGATATTTTTCACAACCGCGGGTCAAAACACGAGACAACACGGTATTGTAAGAAGCGGTTACACGATCCAGTTTCGTCACGAAATTAAACGTGATAAAATTGGTTTTATATCGATCGTTCTCCACAAAGTTCAAATGAACCCCGGGGAAAAGATCCATTCGCTCCGGCTTTTGTTGATTCATAGTTCGTCCTTTCTGCTATTCGCGTAGCATTCTATCTTATATTATACTATATATTCTGTACCTTTTCAAACCTTTTTGTGATTTTTTTGTGAAAAAGGCATATTTTTCCTCTCTAAATGCATTTTCTTTTATCTTTTGGGAATCATCCGTGCAAAAACGCAGAAAAAAGCAAGTCCTTTTTCTCTTATTTTTCTTTCGAAAACTCTCGTTTTTTCAGAAAAAACACAATTTCATCAATAGAATTTGTTGTTTTTCGTAAGTTTTGAAATAAAAACCGTTTTTTTTCATTTTTCTCCCTTTCACCTCTTGCACAAAGTTGTATATTTTAGTATAATAGACTCAATATGAACAAAATTGAGAGAAAGGAACTCAAATCATGACCACCAATGCAACCGTAACCAAGTGGATCGAAGAGATGAAAGCTCTTCTGAATCCCGACCAGATCGTCTGGATCACCGGCGAGGAAGCTCAGCTGGAAGCACTCCGCAAGGAAGCTTGCGAGAGCGGCGAACTCTTGAAGCTCAACGAAGAAAAGCTTCCCGGCTGCTACCTCCACAGAACTCGTCAGAACGACGTAGCTCGCGTTGAGGACAGAACCTTCATCTGCACCTCCATTAAGGAAGATGCAGGCCCCACCAACAACTGGTGTGCTCCCGCAGAGATGTATGAGAAGCTCTACAACATCGCTCGCGGCACCTACCAGGGCAGAACCATGTACGTAATCCCCTTCTCTATGGGTCCCATCGGTTCTCCTCTTGCAAAAGCAGGTATCGAAGTTACCGACTCCATCTACGTTGTTCTCAACATGGCAATTATGACCCGTGTTGGTACCAAGGTTCTGGAAGTTCTCGGCGACTCCAATGACTGGGTACGCGGCTTGCACGCAAAGTGTGACGTTAACCCCGAAAACCGTTACATCTGCCAGTTCCCCGAAGATAACACCATCATTTCCGTTAACTCCGCTTACGGCGGAAACGTACTGCTCGGTAAGAAGTGCTTCGCACTGCGTATCGCTTCCTATCAGGGTTGGAAAGAAGGCTGGATGGCAGAGCACATGCTCATCCTCGGTCTCGAGAATCCCAAGGGCGAAGTTAAGTACATCGCCGCTGCATTCCCCTCCGCTTGCGGTAAGACCAACCTGGCAATGCTCATTCCTCCCAAGTATCTGCAGAAGAAGGGCTACAAGGTATGGACCGTTGGTGACGACATCGCTTGGATGAGAATCGGCGCTGACGGCAGACTCTATGCCATCAACCCCGAAAACGGCTTCTTCGGCGTAGCTCCCGGTACCAATGAGAAGTCCAACTTCAACGCTCTCGAGTCCACCAAGAAGAACACCATCTTCACCAACGTGGCTCTCGATCTCAACGACAACACCGTTTGGTGGGAAGGCCTCAACAAGAACCTCCCCGAGAATGCAATCGACTGGAAGGGCAACCCCTGGGATGCTTCCAAGTTCAACAAGGAAGACAAGTCCACCTGCGCTGCTCACCCCAACTCCCGTTTCACTGCTCCCGCTGTGAACTGCCCCTGCATTTCCGAGGAGTTTGACAAGGGTGCAGGCGTACCCATCTCTGCAATCGTATTCGGCGGCAGACGTGCTAAACTGGCTCCCCTGGTTTACCAGTCCAAGGATTGGAAGAACGGTGTATTCGTAGGTGCTACCATGGCTTCCGAGACCACCGCAGCTGCTGCAGGTGCAGTAGGTGTTGTTCGTCACGATCCTATGGCTATGCTTCCCTTCTGCG
>JAZOSM010000008.1:0-4415 GCA_045657125.1 Eubacteriales bacterium | reverse complement strand
AATCGTTTTGGAGAAGGAAGGCCAAAGATTGAAATCCACCGTGGAAAAGCCTGAGGTTGTAATGATGGAAGAAACCTGGAAAAAGCTGTGGCGAAGCAGTTCCGAGGTGTTTTCGTATACGCCCAGAAGATTGATAAAACAAAGGGCTGTGGCAGTGAATACAACGCCGAGATAAACCCACAGCTCCGTAGAGCGAATTGCGGAACGGAAATTGCGAATCAAAATCAGATAATAGAGGTTGAAGTTGATGCCGAACAGAAGCATGGCAACGCCGATTACCCATTGCTGGGTATTTGTCAGAGATGCGGCACTGTCCGCAGTAATGCCAAAACCACCCGTGCCTGCCGTGCCGAATGCATAGATCAAACTGTCGAACAGATCCATTTTGCAAATCAGCAGGACAATGACCAGAGCGATGGTCAAGCCCAAATAAATGATATACAGGATCTTCGAGGTGTCTTTTACGCGGGGCACGATTTTACCAACGATGGGGCCGGGCATTTCGGCGCGCATAATGTGAATGGAACGGTCGGAAAGTCCGCCCAGGAAAACCATTAAAAAGACCAGTACGCCCATTCCGCCGACCCAATGAGTAAAGCTGCGCCAAAAGAGCAGGCCTTTTTCCAATGCGGCAACGTCTTTTAAAATGGATGCGCCCGTTGTGGTAAAGCCGCTGACCGTTTCAAAAAAAGCATCAATGAAATTGGGGATCTGACGGGAAAAGAAAAAGGGAAGTGCGCCTACCAGCGAAACGAAGAGCCAAGCCAAGGTGGTAATGGTAAATCCCTCTTTGGCATAAATTACCTTCGTGCGGGGACGGGCAATTGCTACCATGGAACCGCCTAAAAGCAGTGCGGTGAGAATACTCCAAATAAAAGCCATGGTACAGCTGTTTCGATAAATGATGGAAACGATCAAGGATGGGAGCAGCAGTACCGCCTCCAAAAGAACGATCAATCCCACCGTGTGACAAACCATTCTGCGATTCATTGATTACTCCAAAATATCTCCAAGCTCGGAAAAACGCTTGGACGAGGAAAGAATGACGACGTGATCACCGGTTTCGATGGTATCCAAACCTGCGGGGATAATGATTTTTTTGCCGCGGATGATTCCCGCAACCAGCGTATTCTTTTTCAATTTCAGATCTTTTAACGGGATGCCGCGATGGGTGAAATCTTCCCGAACGATAAATTCGATGGCTTCGGCTTTTCCGCCCATCAGATTATAAAGGGTTTCCACCTGGCTTCCCTCGGAGTTTGCCAAAGCTCTGGCATAACGGGTAATGATGTCACTGATCATATGCTTGGGCGAAACCAAACACTCGAGACCGAGCTTTTCCGCCATGGGACGGAATTCATCACGGTTGATTTTGGTGATAACCTTTTTTACACCCTTGGATGCCGCCAAATAGGAAATAAGAATGTTTTCTTCATCCTGTCCCGTTAAGGTGATGAAAGCGTCGGTCGTATTCAGACCTTCTTCCATCAAAAGTTCCTTGTTTGTGGCGTTTCCGCGGATCACGACCGCTTCGGGGATTGCCTCGGCAAACCGTTTGCAGGAGGCTTCATCCTTGTCGATAACGGTTACGGAGGTTCCGTTGTTGATCAGACTGCGTGTCAGGTAGTAGGCGTATTTTCCGGCTCCGACGATCATTGCGGTTTTTGCACGGTCCTTCATCGTGCCGAGCATTTTGAACAGCTTTTCAATTTCGGAAGCAGAGGCGGTAATACCGATACGGTCACCGCTTCGCAGTTCAAAGGAGCCTCCCGGAATTATGACCTCGTCGTCTCGCTGAACAATTCCCACCAGATAAGAGGCAGGGTATTTCTTTTTCATTTCCATCAGAGTCATTCCGTGGAGAATGGAATCCGGCTTCAGCACAAGCTCGATCAATTCGAAATTGCGTCGGGAAAATGTTTCGATGCTTTCTGCGCCGGGGAATTGAAGCAGGTTGAAGATTTCCTTTGCTGCCACTGCATTGGGATTGATGACAAAGGAGATGTCGAGTGCCTGCTTGATAAAGCCAAGGCTTTTATCGTTATATTCGGGTGTTTGAATGCGGGCGATGGTGTAGGGAACACCGATTTTTTTTGCCATATAGCAAATTAGCATATTGCACTCATCCGAACCGGTAACGGCGATGAGCAAATTTGCTTTTTCTGCGCCTGCTTCGACCAGGGTTTCCCAATCTACACCGTTTCCGCAAAGACACATAATATCGTACAAATTGGAGATTTCGGAAATACATTTGGAATCGGAATCAATGGCGACAATGTCGTGATGCTCCGACGTAAGGTTTTCCAAAATGGTGGAGCCGATTTTTCCGCAGCCCACAATGATAATGTTCATAAAAAATTCCTTCGTTATTGTATTTTGTACCAACGGTTTGATTGTAACACAATACCAAGCGCTTTTCAAGTTTTTTTCTCAAGTTCATATTCCTTGTGAAAAATAAGAAAAAATCTTGCAAGGGAATTTGCTTTGGGGTATAATGTCAGTGGATTTTATTTTATAAGTGAGGAAAAAGACTATGAAATGGATGATTGCATCGGACCTGCACGGTTCGGCTTTGACTTGTCGCGCTTTGTTTGACGCATTTGACCGAGAGGACGCGGACAGACTTTTGTTTTTGGGAGACCTTTTGTATCACGGTCCCCGCAACGATTTGCCCGAGGAATATGCGCCCAAGGCGGTTATCGCCCTTTTGAATGAAAGAAAGGACAGCCTTTTGTGTGTTCGCGGAAATTGCGATACCGAGGTGGATCAGATGGTGCTGGAATTTCCCATCCTGGCAGATTACGCCTTGATCCCCGTGGGAAAGAAAACGGTATTTGCAACCCACGGACATAAGTTCAATGCAGAAAATCTCCCCCCTTTGAAAGAGGGCGACGTTGTTTTGCACGGCCATACCCATATTCCGATTTGGGAGGAGCACGGCGGAATTTTCGTTTTGAATCCGGGTTCCGTCACCATTCCCAAGGCAGGTTCTTCCCGCGGATATATGATTTTGGATGATGACGGATTTTCCTGGAAAACCTTGGACGGACAGCTTTATCACCGCCTGGATTTTTAAAAATTGACCAATACGAGCCCTAAAATTGTACAAAGCGCCACGACAAGGACGATCAGCGCCTCTTTTTGAATGATGAGGACTCTTTTTTCGCGCTGCAATTTGCGGAGCATTTCTCTTTGAATCATTTCTCTTGTTAAGTTTCTCGTCATGGTTACACCCTCCTGTTTGATGATTGGTATTTTTGTTTTACAACCATATTCTAACGCATTAGGTGTACCATAAAAAGGACACAAAAAAGATGCCCTCGGGCATCTTTTTTTCGTGGTTATTGTTTTGTCAATCTTCCGGCAGAAGGGTGGTTTCGTTTTTCATGGAGCGAAGCACCACGTTGGTTCTCGTTCCGGAAACACCGTGAAAGCTTTTGATCTTGCGGTGAATTTCTTCCAGGTTTTCAGAGGGGGCCACAATTTTCAGCATAAAGTCAAAGTCGCCCGAGATGTAGTAACAGGAAGCGATGTTTTTGGTTTGGGCGATCATATCGGCAAAGGAGTCGTAATATTTCGGATGCTCCAGGGAAACTTCCATCAAAGCAATGGAATCGTTTCCAATGGATTTTTGATCCACCAGAACCGTGTAAGCGGTAATGACGCCGTTTTTCTCCAGCTTTCGGATTCGTTCGGTGACGGAGGACACACTCAGCCCCACTTCGTCACTGATTTGGGATGCTTTGATTCGGGCATTTTGCTTGAGCTTGGCTAAAATTTGGATGTCAATGGAATCGAGATGCATCGTCGTATTTTCCCTTCCGAATTTTTCAAGCAAAGTATAACAAAAAGATGAAAATCCGTCAAGAAAAAACCGAAAAAAATACGATTTTTTTTCTCTATTGCTAAAAAACGCTGATTTATACCGAAAAAAATTCTATTTTTATCAAAAAAACAAAAATAATTTCGGATAAAACATTTTTTATTCTCCCATTAAAAACATTTGACAAAGCCGCTATTCTGTGATACACTATTCGAGCATTCAAGGGGTGACAGCCGTGTTTCCCATGAGCAAAAACAAAATAGACGGTTAAGCTCCGAAACGGAGTTTAACACATACGGAGACGTATCGAAGTGGGGACGTTTGCGAGCGCTGCCGGTGGCAGAAGAAGCGAGCAAAAAGGAGTGGCCGCGGTCGAAATTTTTGCACGGTAGTGCATAAAAAATTTCGGGTACCGCAGCAGGACATAACGGGGCGCCCCGTTCGGTAAAAATTGAATAGTTCGTTATACTCTAATCAGAGTTTAACATATACGGAGACGTATCGAAGTGGTCATAACGGGGCTGACTCGAAATCAGTTAGGGAGCAATCCCCCGCGAGTTCGAATCTCGCCGTCTCCGCCAAAAAAACCGAC
>JAZOSM010000007.1:0-7183 GCA_045657125.1 Eubacteriales bacterium | reverse complement strand
AAAAATACGGATATTTCAACAAATATATGATCACGGTTAATATTTGGCTGATGACTCCCCTTTTGTACGCGGATGAAGCAATTCCCGTCGGAAACCTTTCCGAGGAACCCTCTGCTTTTGCCACTTCAAACCATTTTCATCGCTATTTTTTGCAGGCAGGAGATTACTTTCTTCAGGGTGATACAGCAGGGCAGGCGAAGCAGGATGCCACGGGTATCGGACGAATCCATAAAAAGGGATGCCCTTCTCCCCTGCTTCTCTCTTTCCCCTTTCCCCAAGAGCCGAAATACGTTATAAACGGGGTCAATCCGGCAAACTGCGCCATCGGCATTTGGAAAAACTGCAACGGAAAAAATCTTTCCGAATGTGATCCCGAAGCCGAAGCTACTCTGACAAAATGCGAAGCCACGGAAAAAGAAGCTCTTGCCGAGCTTCGGATCAAGCTGGCAGACGAAAGCCTTGTTCGCGAAAACGTCACCGTGACCCCTAACGGGGTGACCCTAAGCCAAGAGGGTGCGGACGGTTTTCTCCTCCCCGCCATTGTAACGGACGGAGAAGAGGAAGGCAGCGTTTTCTGGGAAAAGGACGGTTTTTCCGTTTTGTTTCGAGAGCATCACGCCCGTTATCGCTTTTTGGGTAAGGCGGAGGAAGCGGGAATCTATCAAAACCGCAGCGGGATCTACCGTATATTCCGCGTACAGTGCGACGAGGTAACGATCACGATGGGAGAAAAACGATGAAACGATTTTCCACAGGACTTTGTTCCGTTTCCTTTCGAAAGCATACCCCGAAAGAAATTTTGGAAGCCATGCAAAGGGCGGGACTCGACCGCATTGAATGGGGCAGCGATCTTCACGCGCCCGCCGATGACAAAGACCGCCTTTTGTCCCTTGTAAAAATGCAAAAAGAGCACGGCGTTACCTGCTCCTCTTACGGCACCTATTTCAAGGTCGGCGTGCATTCTGCCGACGAACTGACTTCTTACGTTCACGCGGCAAAGCGCCTCGGAACAAGCATCCTGCGCATTTGGGCGGGAGAAAAGAATTCCGAGGATCTCACAGAGACGGAAAAGAAGGACTTTTTTGCTCAATGCCGCCTTTTGGCAGAGATCGCCCGCCGCGAAGGAATCGTCCTTTGCACGGAATGCCATAACAAAACCTACACCAATCGCTACGAAAGCGCATTGGAATTGATGCGTGCAGTGGACTCCCCCCACTTTCGCACCTATTGGCAGCCCAATCAATTCTGCGATACCGCTTACAATCTTGCTTCCGCCGAAGCGCTTGCGCCTTACACCGAAAACGTACACGTATTCCACTGGATCGGAAAAGAAAAGTTCCCCTTGGCACAGGGGAAGGAAATTTGGCAGCAGTATTTGAACCGCTTTCGCGGAGCCGAGACTTTGCTGCTGGAATTTATGCCCGACGGAAGACTTGACACTCTGCAAAACGAGGCAAACACCCTGAGAGGCATATTGGAGGAACTGAAATGAACGCCATTCTTTTAACCAACAAAAGCGAGGTAGCCACTCGCAAGGTCTATACGGAACCGCTTTTTGCCCGTCTTTCGCAGCTTGTGGAGATCCCGAACCGCGTCTACTCGAAAGACGACGTTCTAAAGGAAAAGGGCCGCTTTGACCAAGTTCGTTTTATCTTCTCCACCTGGGGAATGCCCGAATTCGAAAAGGAAGAGATCCGCGCGATCTTCCCCGCGCTGGAAGCCGTCTTTTACGCAGCAGGCTCAGTACAGAGATTTGCCCGCCCTTTTCTGGAGCTTGGGATTCGTGTATTCAGCGCATGGGCGGCAAACGGGATCCCCGTTGCCGAATACACTTTTGCTCAGATCACACTGGGAATGAAGGGCTTTTATCAATCCTCCCGCATCTTCAAGGAAAAGGGCCGCAAGGCGGCAAGGGAATGCTTTCTCCGTTATCCCGGAAATTACGATTCCGTCGTCGGACTGCTCGGCGCGGGAATGATCGGAAAGCTGGTCATCGAAAAGCTGCGCGCTTTAAACGTAAGAGTTCTGGTTTTCGATCCTTTTTTGCCCGATGAAAAGGCAAAGGAGCTTGGCGTGGAGAAGGTAGATCTTGCAACCGTTTTCTCCTCTTGCCACGTGGTATCCAATCACCTTGCCAACAACGAGGCAACGAAGGGGATGCTGAAAAAGGAGCATTTTTCCGCAATGCTTCCCTACGCCACCTTTCTCAACACGGGCAGAGGAGCTCAGGTGGTAGAGGAAGATCTGATCGCCGTATTGAAAGAGCGTGAGGATCTGACCGCGGTGCTGGACGTAACCTTCCCCGAGCCTCCCGAAGAAGGCAGCGCGTTTTATACCCTCCCCAACGTGATCCTCACCCCTCATATCGCAGGAAGCGAAGGAAACGAGGTCCGCCGAATGACCGAATATATGCTGGAGGAAGCTGCAGCCGTCCTGGCAGGCAAGCCCACCCGTTACGAGGTAACCCTTGAAATGCTGAAAACCATGGCATAAAAAGAATCTCCTGCTACTGCAGGAGATTCTTTTTTATTTTTGATTGTCATATTCCTCTTTGATGATATAGACGGGTCTGTCTTTGATTTCCTCATACATTTTGGCTAGATACTGTCCCACGATACCGATACAAAGAAGCTGAATGCCCGAAAGCAAGAGGATCAGAGAGCAAAGGGTGGGAAAGCCTGCCACGGGATCGCCGAAGAGAATGGTCTTGACCACCACGACAAGCATCATAATAATGGAGATCATAAAAAGGAGCACACCAAGGATGGAGGAGATTACCAAGGGCTTATCGGAAAAAGATGTGATTCCGTCCAAAGCGTAAGAAGCCAAAGACCAGAAGTTCCATTTGCTCTTTCCCTGGGTACGCTGTTCCACCTGATAAGGCATATAATAAGTTTTAAACCCTACCCAAGAAAAAATTCCCTTGGAGAAGCGGCAACGCTCGGGAAGGGAGATAATGGCATCCACCATTTTACGGGAAAGCAGTCGAAAATCACTGGCGGAACGGTAAAACTCCACGTCGGTAATACGATTGATCAGCTTGTAAAACGTGCCCTTGAAAAAGCTGAGCACCTTTCCCTCTCGGCGTTCCTTTTGATATGCGGCAACGCAATCGTACGCGGGATGTTCATTTAAAATGCCGAGCATTTCCACAATATATCTTGGATGCTGTTGAAGGTCTGCGTCGATGATGGCAACGTAGTCTCCCGCGGCGGCACGCAGTCCTGCAAGCAGTCCCGCCTCTTTGCCGAAATTGCGCGAAAAAGAAAGGACCCGCACGTGAGCTTTTCCGGAATCACAGATCTTTTTCAATTCTTTTAAGGTGCCGTCACGACTTCCGTCATCCACGAACACAAACTCCACGTGATTCAGGATTCCCTCCAAACATTGACAAGCCACATCAAAAAAAGAACCTACGTTTTTTTCCTCGTCGTAGCAAGGAACAACAATCGAAAGTTGCATGGAACTCTCCTTTTCTGTCTTTTACTAGGGTTTATTATATGTCATTTTTCCCAAAAAGTCAAATACCGTCGCATTTTTTTCGATTTTTCATTGTCCAAAATCTTCCTTTATGCTACAATAATAGAAAAGGAGTGATTTTATGGAAGTTGTATTATTAACTGCACTCGGTGTAGGAGGCGCTACACTGCTTGGCTCAATTTTGGGCTTTCTTTTCAAAAAAACAACCCATCGCTTCAGTGATATTACGCTGTCCTTTGCGGCAGGGGTAATGCTTGCAGCGGCAGTGATCGGCTTGATTTTGCCTTCTTTGGAGCATTCAAACAACAATCTTCTCGTTACCGTCATCGGTATTTTTGCAGGTGCGTTGTGTCTGAATTTGATTGACAAACTGGTCCCCCATCTTCACGGCATTTCGGAATGCGACGGCGAAGAATGTCATCCCGCGGCACAGGCACGACTGAACAAGGTGCTGCTGTTCGTTCTCGCCATCGGAATTCACAATTTGCCCGAGGGTATTGCGGCGGGCGTAGGTTTCGGAACGGGAAACGATGCCGAGGCGATGACCATTGCCCTAGGTATTGCTCTGCAAAACGTTCCCGAAGGTATGGTCATCATCGGACCGATGCTGGCGGCGGGAATGAAGCCCGGCAAGACCTTCCTGATTGCGGCAATGACCGGTGTGGTGGAGGTCGTAGGTACCTTTCTTGGCTTTTTTGCCGTATCCATTTCCAGCGGAATTCTCCCCTTTGCTCTTGCCTTTGCAGGGGGAACCATGCTCTACGTCATCAGTGATGAAATGATTCCCGAAACCCACGCCCACGGAAGTGAGCGCGGTGCTACTTGGGCTCTGCTGGCGGGCTTTTGCCTGATGCTGTTTTTTGACGTATTTTTAGGCTGAAGCTACACATACTAATCTTATTCAAAATCGGAGGTACATCCATTGAAAAAACGTGAAAAACGCTTACTCATCGCCGCAGGAATTGCCACGGTCGGTGCTCTTGGCTTTGCCGCGTCCTCCTATCTTATGTCCAAAAAACTGGTACAAATCGCATTGGAACGGAACGCCGCAAAAGATACCCCTGAAAACGAGAAGAAAAAGAATCAGCTTCGCGGTTATGCCGAGCCCGAGGACTATCTGCAAGCCATTCATGACGGAAAAGCGTATTTGGAAAAAGCAAATTCCGAAACGCTTACTTTGGAAAGCTATGATTCCATCCCTCTCACTGCCCATTATTTCCCCGTGGAAAATCCCAAGCGCATCGTCATTGCCATGCACGGCTGGCGTTCTTCTTGGGGGCAGGATTTCGGTCCCATCGCCAAATTTTGGCACAGTTTGGGATGCAGTATTTTGTTCTGCGACCAGCGCGGACAGGGACTTTCCGGCGGAGACTATATGGGATTCGGCTTAATCGAGCGCCACGACTGTGCAAAATGGGTGATGCTGATGCACGAAAAATATCCCGACACCCCCATTTACCTGGCAGGAATTTCCATGGGCGCCGCTACGGTTTTGATGGCTTCAAATTTGGGCATTGACCCCTACGTGCACGGCATTATTTCCGACTGCGCCTTTACTTCTCCCCACGCCATTTGGAAGCACGTGATCGAGAGCAATCTGCGAATGTCCTACGGCATCATCGGGCGCATTGCCGACGATATGTGCCGTAAAACCATCCAAGTGGGAAGCCGCGATTTTTCCACGCTGGATGCCCTGAAAGAAAATAAAATCCCCGTTCTTTTTATTCACGGAACGGACGATCACTTTGTTCCCGTCGAAATGACCTATGAAAACTATAAAGCCTGTGCTGCACCCAAGCGTCTGCTTGTGGTTCCCGGCGCCGATCACGGAATGTGCTATTACTACAGCAAATCCGAATACGAACGGGTGCTGAAAAACTTCTTCCGAGACTTTGACAATAAGGTGAAAATATGAGATGGAGCAAAGAAAAAGCGTGGAGCTGGTACAACGCCCGCCCGTGGATCCGCGGTTGCAACTATATGAGCGCAGACTGTGCCAACCGCGTGGATCAATGGCAATCCCTTGGCTTTGAGGAGCGCTTTGAAACCACCGAAGCCGAGCTGAAGCTGATGCAGGAAACGGGCTTTAATACCGTCCGATTGATTTTGGAATACGTGGTATGGGAGAAAGAGCACGACTCCTTTATGGAGCGTTTCGAGCGATATATTGCCCTTTGCGACAAATACGGCATCTCCTGTATGATCGTTTTGGCAAACGATTGTATGCCTCCGAAAACCGAGCTTTGGAAAATGCCCGACATTGGCATCCAGCACTACGATTGGGGCTATCACGGGGGCAGAAAGCATTCCCAACACGGTCTGCATTCCCAAACTGCGCCGCACTTTTATTTAGATCAGGAGGAAAGCCGCGAGAGATATTTTCAAATGGTGCGTGAGATCGTGGAACGGTACAAGGACGATGAGCGCATCTGCCTTTGGGATCTTTACAACGAGGCGGGCAACAGCCGGCGAAACGAAATGACCCTGCCCAATTTAAAGCGTTTGTTTGAAATCGTTCGCAAAATCAATCCCTCACAGCCTCTGACTGCCTGCGTATGGAGAACCAAGCGCGACCCCTTCTCCCCGGTGGAGCAATTTGCGTTGGACAATTCCGATATCATCACCTACCACTGCTACAAGCCTTTAGAAGAACATATCAAGGTAATTGAGCGTTTGAAAAAAGAAGAACGACCCATCATCAATACCGAGTGGCTGGATCGCGCCTTCGGCAACGACGTGTTTTCCTGCTTCCCTCTTTTCTGCAAAGAGAAGATCGGATGCATCAACTGGGGCTTTGTGGCAGGTAAATACCAGACCTATGAGATCAAAGAGAGCACTTGGCAAAAATACGAAAACGGCAGTTTGCCCGACTACGTAGACTTTACCAAGTGGGTACACGATCTGTACCGCCCCTCTCACCGTCCTTACGATCCGAGAGAAATCGAACTGATTCGGAAATACTGCGCCTTGGCAGACGAAGAATTTAAAGAACAAAACTAAAAAAAGAAGCGTAGAAATTCTACGCTTCTTTTTTATACAGGCGGTGGAGTTTCCCCGCCGATTTTTTATTTGTGGAGGCCTTTCTTTCTCAGAATGGCAAGAACCTCGTCGGGATTGTCACAGGTGATCAGCTCTGCGCCCATACCGATGGCAAGATCAATATTCTCCTCGTCCTTGGCATAAGAGCCTGCCCAAACGCGAACGTCGTACTTCTTGCTGAATTCCTTTGCTTCCTCAAGGCTTACCTCACCCTTATTCACGCCGAATACGCAAGCGCAATATGCACCGGGATAGGGATCACGGTTGGGCTGTCTTACGTAACGGGGCGGATAGAAGGTATGCAGTCTGTACTTATTTTCGTAAGTGTCAGCCACGTACTCCAGAAGGTCGCCGTGGAAGGAATTGATTACCACGCGGTCCCCGAAGCCGTATTCTTCAACGATCTTGATCACCTCGTCACAAACCTTGTGAGAAAGTTCTACTCTGCCCTCGGTGGGATATTCCTTCAGCTCAAGGTCAAGGGTCAAGGTGGGATAATCCTTTACAAGCTCCATCAGATCGATCAGGGTAGGAATCTTAGTACCTTCCCCTGCATCCAATTTCTGCAGTTCTTCCAAGGTGTTATCCTCTACGTTACCCGTGCCGTAGGTGGTACGGTCAACGGGTGCATCGTGAATGAGAACCAGTTTTCCGTCTTTGGTCA
>JAZOSM010000006.1:0-13611 GCA_045657125.1 Eubacteriales bacterium | reverse complement strand
CGGAATTCCTTTGTGTGAATTTATGAGCCGGCGTTTTACACGTAAGGGGATGCACCCGATTTTCAAATGGCTGCAGAGCTTGATTCTTTCTTTTGCGATTTCGGTGGTGTCGTTTGTATTTACCGTGCCCGTTCAATTGATCCTGTTCGGAACGGTTTCACCCTTTGCGCCCGTTTATTCGATCTTGCTGGTGCCGCTGTTTCAGCTGAGCCTGATTCTGGCTCTTTTGGGAGCGTGCGCGATTCCTATTCTTCCCGACGTTGTTTCTTCGCTTTTCTTGCAACTTTCCGCTACGTTTCCCGAACTTGTGGAGTTTATGGCAAAGGGCGCCTCTGCGCCCATGGAAATGGGGGATTTGTCAAAGATTCTCGGCGCAAGCTTGATTGTGTTTCTTTTCGTCTTCTTCCGTAAGAAAGCACCCGTCACCACAGTGTTTTTATTGCAGGGGATTTTGATTGTATTTTTTGGGGTGATTTCATTATTTGGTGAAATTTTGGTATAAAACGTTTTGCAATTTGCACAAACAAAGTTAACAAATTTCATCAAAATGCCGAATTTTTAAAAAAACGAAAAAAATAGGGGCAGAGAAACAATTTCCTCTTGCAAAAACAGAAAAAAAACAGTATAATGATTCTAAGTTATTATGGGTAGAAGTCTACCCTTTTACAAACCACTAGGAGGTTCTGCAATGTTTAAGAACTCTAAAATGATGAAAGGTATCGTCCTTGCTCTGGCTCTCGTGCTTGTGGCAGGCGCCGGTCTTGCACTGAAGCTGCAGGCTGATGCTGCGGGCGAAACTGTAGTCTATTACGTTTCCGCTGAAGGAAAAAATACGACGGGAAAGGATGCGGCAACCGCTTTCAATACCTTTGGTGCGGCTACCGCGGCAGCAAATGAGAAAAAACTTGCTCCCGGTAGTGAAGTGAAGATTATCGTTATCGGCAAGGTTTTGGTGGAAACGAGAAATCTTGACGAACACACGGTATTGGATACCAGCGGTAATAGGGTGCCGATTACCATTACCTCTCAAAATACAGGAAGTGTAGATGAGTATTCCACCATCGCTCACCACTCGTTCAACTCTTCCGGTTCTACCTCTTATGAGAAAGTGTTCTTCTCCAACGATATTACGTTCAAGAACATTATCATCAGTGCAGAGGCGCAGAACTATTATGAGGGCAATGCTCCCTTGATCGAGCCGATCGACTATTCTAAGTTGTTCCGTACCCGTAATCTCCACGTAGGTAAGAACAAGATCACGTTCGATTCCTGCGAAATCACTTCCAACATTGCCGACAAGGGAAGCAGCTGTGAAGCTTGGGTTTTGTTCTGCGACAACTATGAAGCCAGCTCGGTGGAGGGCGAGTCCTCTCTGACTCTGCTCAACGGTGACTATTCCAACTGTACCGTTTACGTACAGGACCAGGTTACTCCTTTGTGGGATCTGTCTCTTTACGTAGAAAATGCTTCGGTTGGTACCGTTTATGCAATGGCAGATACTGATGCAGGTACTACGAACAATGCAAAGAGCATTGACTGTCACTTCGTTGATGCCACCGTATCCAGCTTCAACCCCATGGGCCGCGGTAACGTTGGCGTAACCTACGGTGTAACCGCTACGTTCGAGGGTGATACCGTTGTTAAGAACTGGGTTGCTTGTATGGCAAACTCCAGCAGCACCGGTAACTATCACGGTGACCTGACTTACAATTTCCGTGACAACTGCAGCATTTCCGCTACTACGGCAGACTCCAACAGTGAAACCATCATTTACCTTGCTCCTCCTGTGATGAACGGTGACCTCCACGTAAACGTCGAGGGCGGTACTTTCAACAATGCGCTCTGTACCGGTTCGGATAAGAACAAGAGCATTTCGTCTTCCGTTCCTTCTTTCAACGGTAACATTTACAACGAGTTTAAAGCAGGTACCTTTAACAAGGGTCTGTACTGCGGTCTCGGCAGAGCAGGCGGAACACTTAACGGTTCTATTTATAACAATTTCTACGACGGATTCAATCTTACTGCCGGTACCTCCTACTTCGCAAGCCGCGCCGGCGCGATTATGGGTGACGTTATCAACAACATCTACGGCGGTACTGTAGCAAAAGTTGAAATTTACATGGGCGGTGGTTACGGCGATAACACCGCAGGCAAAAACTATATCGAAGGCAAACTGATCACCAACGTTTACGGCGGTACCTATGCAAGCACCTTCTGGGGCGGTCCTCGTGGTCAGACGGTTAAAGGCGGTATCTACAACACCTTTATGGGCGGTACCTTTGCAGGCACCTTCGTAGCATCCGGTCTTCAGGTGGTTGCTCCCGAAGTACACAACGTATTTAAGAACGGTCCCGACGGTACCTTCACAACCTTGAACGGTACTTCCTACCTTGGACCTCGTGGCGGTAGCTTGACTACCGGGCTGTATAACATCGGTAAACTTTACAACACCTTTGAGGGTGACGTAAAAGTCAACGGCGTACTTTATTGTGCAGACGGAACGCAGACCAACGTTCAGATTGAAGAACTTGTACAAAATGAGTTCAAGGGCGGTAATTTTGCCAAGTACGTTTGGGGTACTGTTGGTTCTAAGGGTAACGTAATTACCGCAGAGGTTGTTAACAACTTCTATGACGGCGCTACCTTTAACAGCCGTGTTATGTGTGGCGGACAGAGAGGTGGTTCCGGTCCTATTACCAACAACTTCTACGGCGGTTTGTTTTCAGGTTACGTTTACGGTTCTACCGAATTTACCAGCAAACAGAACTACACCTACGAAGTAAAGGGTGACATCACCAACAACTTCTACGGCGGCACCTTCAAATCCCAGTTGATCGGCGCAGGCGCTGTAAAGGGTGAAGGAACTATTTACAACAACTTCTACGGCGGTACCTTTAATTACTTCGTTTACGGTGTTTCCAACTCCCGTGATTATAACACCGATGCCGATGGCAACTACGTAAACTACAATCACATGAATGCGGTAAACAACATTTACGGCGGCGACTTTTTGGGTTGGTTCTGCGGCGGTTCTGCCAATAGCGAACGTCGCACCATTACCAACAACGTTTCCGGCGGTCACTTCGTAGCAAGCCATAAGGAAGCGCTTCACTCTGAGGCAGGTCGTACCAGCTTCTACGGCGGTGACTATGCAGCAACTCACTCCAACCTTTCCGGTCAGGGCGAAAAGACTGCATCCATAACCAACAACATTTCCGGTGGTATTTTCGAGCACCGAGTATATCTCGGCGGTCGAATTGCCTCGGTAGGCAAGATCAATTCCGTCATTTCCGGCGGTGTATTCAACGGCGACAGACTCTCCCCCTCCATGTATCAGGATAGTGCTAGTAAGAACTGTTCCGAGGTTACTTTGGACATTAAGCCCGACGAAAGCAGCGAACTTCTTTACCTGGGCGCTCACTATACCGATTACGGCGTAGAGGGAGCTAAGGTATACTGGAGCTACGGTCTTGAGAACCTCAAGAAGAGACCCAAGGATACCGTTACTCTCCACGCTGCAAAGAAACCGATTCACATTGCAGCCAACTCTTTCCTGAACTTTGACGAAATTCTCGGTGAAGTTACCTTCGTACAGACCGAGAAATGGGTAGACGGCGAGGTTTACGTTACCGTTCCCAGCGGAAAAAATCTTGATATGATCAAGCTTGTGAATTTCAACGACGGCGTAACGGGTTCTGCTGAGATCGAATCCATGAAGGTTGGTCTCGATAACGAAAACGACTCCAGAGAAGGTAAGACCAGCGTTTCCTGTGTTGCTTTGGTTGGTTCTGATTCCGCAGCAGATGTTGACGTAATTACCGTTCCCGAACTTGCTGCAATCAACTTCGTTCTGGATAACAACCTGAACATCAATTACTACGTAAACAAGACCGATCTTGAAAACTACCTTGCAAGCGCAGGTACTTTCACTTACAAGATCACCTGCAACGGCGAGACCATCGCAGACGGTGTCATCAATGACATTTCCGAGGCTGAAGTGGTTGGCTCCTACGTGAAGATCAAGACTGAATTTGAGGTTTATGCTTACAACTACGCACAGATCATCTCCCTTGACTTCTCCGGATTCCAGGCAGACGTTGACGTTTACCAGCTGCTGCAAGACGGTATTGCAAACTCCGCTGACGATGCTGATCTTGTTGCCCTTCTGAAGGCAATTTACAACTACGGTGTAGAAGCTGAAAAGCTCCGCTTCGGTGAAGCTTCCGTTACTGATTTTTACGACGAAATCACCTATACCGGAACCTATAGCGGAAAAGCAAGCGGTTCTTCCTTAGCAAGCGGTTACAGCTTTGCAGGTACCAGCCTTTCTCTCGGCAAAGAGGTTTCTTTGAACTTCTACCTCCAGGCAGAAGACGTTGAAGGCTTGATCTTTACTGCAGAAAGTGCAAACGGCGTTTTGTCTGATTCCCGAGTGGTTGTAACTCCCTTTGCAGGTAACTCCTTCTACAACGTTGTAATCTCTCTGAGACTTGACGTTGCTTCCATGGATGAGGTATTTACCCTCACTGCTAAGGATGCACAGGGCAACGCTCTTGCTACCTGCTCCAACAGTGTAGCATACAACTGTGCGGCTTACATTGAAGCAGATGGCGAATTCGCTCCCGTTTCCCGCGCACTCCTCGCTTATATGGAAAAGGCACAGGCACTGTAAAATACAAAATCCGCCCTCACCGGGGCGGATTTTCTTATAAAAAGAGCCGAAAACAAATCGTTTTCGGCTCTTTTGTTTTATCCTAATTCTATGAAATTGCGGGCGGCTACCATTTTCAAAAGCGCCCCTGCAGATTCAGGCTCTTTGCGGAACATCTGCCCACACAGCGCCAAGGGGAAATATGCGCCGCCATCTGCGTTTACGGCAACGTTCATGGTAACGTCACTCAATTGGTTTTCGTTGATAAATTTCATCATACGAAGGGCGTCTGGCGCGCTCTCCATCCAAGATGCGGAAAAAATGCGCCAACTGTTTCTGCGGATTCCGGTATCGTGGTCGGTAACATAGGGGGAATTTTCTCCCATAAGATAGGGGCCTGATTGAGAAACGAATTTTTTCCAATCCATAACCATCATACCCTTGAAAACAAGACCCACCTTCTCGCCGCCACGGAGCGCGAGAAGCTTGCGAATGAAGTCGAAGGAATCCTGATACTTTTCGCGATTCTTTACAAAGGGACGGTAATGATAGGGGAAATCACCGCAGTCTTCCCATAAAATTTCGATGCGAGGATCTACCTTGCCAATCTCATCCAATTGATCTTTAACGGAGCTTGCGTGCAGACCGAAAATCAGACGCAAGTCGGGATTGATTTTCCAAAGCTCTGCAGATGCTTCATTGACCAAATTTACAACTGTTTGGGCGATACTGCGATTTCCGATGGTATCGCGCTTCATTTCCGTAAATGATTGGAAGTAAATACCGTCGGGGGAAAGAGGAAGATAGGTGGTGCGATAGGTTTCAACAATACCGCTTTTGATTTTCTGAAGGTCTTGGTCTGTTAATTCCTGGATTCCTCTGCAATTGGGCTTCCATCCCCAGGCATAGCCCAGAACTACGCGAATTCCGTAGGAATGAGCGTAATCCATTACGTCCCGGATATTAACGGGCACGAAATCATTCCACAGAATCAGTTCGTTGAACTTCATACGCGCCATATTGTCGATGTAGTCGCGGTAATTGCCGATGGTGTGACCCCAGGAGAAAATACTGCGGGTTTTGTGGTCGGCTTCTTCTTTGTAGAAATACAAGGGCATGGGAGAATCGAAAATGAGGTCGGGCATGGGATTCGATCCATGCAGAGGAGCGTATTTGGGAACGTAGTCGTCGAGAAAGTGTACCGCTGCATAGAAAAGCTCCTGCTCAGAATGGGCGGTAAGAACAACGATACGGCCCTCTTCGGGATCTAAGGGGTTTTCTACAACCTTGACGGCAAAGCCATTGGCGGGAACTTCCTCTGCCGAGACGTATTTTTGAATCGTTGCGCTGTCCTTGTACAGACCTAAAAGAAAGGCGTTTTTCGAAATTTCTGCGCCATCCTTTTCACAAGGAAGAACGTAAATGCGATAGACTCCGTTTTCGCGAATCAGGTGTTTGCCTGCTTCTTTGGATAAAAGTCTCAAGGCGCGAAGGGCGGTTTTTCCTTCGCTGCTGTAAATGATTTTCCATTGGGTTTGCTTCATTGTCTTTCTCCTTTTGCATTTCTGCGACAATGATAACACAGAAACGGGAAAAAGACAAGAAAATTATTTGCTGCCCGTCAAATAAATACGCAATAACAGCCGCAAAAAATCTCGGAACTGCATCACAGGCACGTCTTCGTTTGCTACGATGGGAAGTTCAAAGATGGTTTTGCCGTCCTTTTGATAGGATATTTTACCCAGATTCTGCCCTTTGGTAACAGGTGCTTGTACTTCTTTTTCAAGTTCGACCTTGGGGGAGATTCCGACACCGTCTCCCTTTGCCAGAAGCACTCCTCCCGCAGGACAAACTACCTTTACGGTTTCCTCAAGTCCGTTCTTGACACTCGCCTCGGGAAGCTCGGGGATTTCGGGCGTATAATAATGATAGGAAGCAAATCCGAAATCCAGTAAGGTTTTTGCGGCGGAAAAACGATCGGCACTAGTTTCGCCTGCCAAAACGACCGCGCATAATTTGAGACCGTTTCGTTCTGCAGAAGCAGAGAGACAGTATTTCGCCTTGGCTGTGGAGCCTGTTTTCAGTCCCGTTGCACCGCTGTAAAAACGAATGAGCTTGTTGGTGTTGGAAAGTCCGAATGCACCGTTTCGAATGGAATCGATCCAAATGGTGGTGTAGGGGTAAATTTCTTCGTATGCAAGTAAAGCGTTGGACATCAGCGCTACGTCACGTGCGCTGGAATATCCCCCTTCTCCATCATCCAGACCCGTCGGGTTACAGAAGAAGGAGTTTTTCATGCCAAGTTCTTTTGCTTTTTCATTCATGGCAAGGACGAAGGCGTCCACGCTTCCGTAAACCAGTTCGGCAAGGGCTACTGCGCCGTCGTTGGCACTGGAAACGAAAACGGCTTTTAAAATCTCGTGAAGGGTAATTTCTTCGCCCGGCTCCAAAAATACCTGACTGCCTCCCATAGAGGCGGCGTATTCGCTGATGGGTACCGGCTCGTCCAGAGAGATTCTTCCGCTTTTCAGTGCTTCCATGGTAAGAAGCAGGGTCATAATTTTCGTCACGCTGGCAATGGGCAATTGCTCGTCGGGATTGAGGGAATACAGGACTTGCCCCGTGGTTTGTTCCATTAAAATGGCGCTTCTGCAAGAAAGCTTTAACTCCACCTCGGTGTTTTCTTTTACTAGGGAAATGTTCTCGGCAAATACAGGAAACGGCAGTATGGCAAGGACCAAAAAAAGGGAGAGCGCGCTTGTAAAGATTTTTTTCATAATAATCCCTTTCTATTTTAAAATAATGAATAATGTGCGTAAAACCCTTTTGTCTCTGTATATTTTATGAATAATATGGCGGTTTCAGAACAATTTACAAAAAAAACTTGACGGGCGGTGAAAAGGGGTGTATTATAATTAGACTAGGCAAATATAAAAAATATCGAAGGAGAAATTGTTATGAAAAAGATTGTTGCTTTAGTTCTCGCAGCTATGATGTTGGTAAGCGGTGCACTTCTTCTCACTTCTTGCGGTGAGAAGGCTGATACTTTGGATATGGCTACCAATGCTGCATTCCCTCCCTACGAGTTCAAGGATGGCGAGGAATTCAAAGGTATTGACATCGAGATCGCTACTTTGATCGCTGAAAAGCTGGGTATGGAGCTCAAGATTCACGACGTTGAATTCGGTTCCATCATCGCAGGTGTTGACAGTGGCAAGTACGATATGGGTATGGCGGGTATGACCGTTACCGACGAGCGTAAGGAAAAGGTTAACTTCACCGATACCTACGCTAAGGGCGTTCAGGTAGTTATCGTTAAGGAAGATTGCGAATATGCTTCTTTCGAAGATTTCTACACCGAAATCAAGGATGACACTCCCCAAGGCGTAAAGGAAGGTATCAAGATCGGCGTTCAGCAGGATACCACCGGTGATATCTATTCTTCCGATGATCCCGAAAACTGGGGCTTCGGTTCTGACAACGTAATCCGTTACAAGACCGGCGCAGATGCAGTTCAGGCACTCATCAGCGGCAAGGTTACTGCAGTTATCATCGACAACGAGCCCGCAAAGAGCTTTGTTGAAGGTAACAAGGGTCTGAAGATTATGGATGCTACTTACGTAGAAGAAGATTATGCAATTGCAATTGCAAAGAATAACACCACTCTTCTTGACAAGATCAACACTGCTCTTGCTGAATTGAAGGCAGAGGGTAAGATCGACGAAATCATTGAGAAGTACATCCCCAGCAAATAAGAAGATCTGAAAATCGATAGAAACGGGTAACCTTTTTGGGTTATCCGTTTCTTGCGGTATATTTCCCATTGTTTAGAAAGGAAGATGATTATGCATCACTTCGCAATCTTTGCTGCGATGCTTCCGAGACTGTTTGCTTCTTTCGGAACTTGGTGGCAAAATCAGGTCGATACCTTTGATATGGATTCTGCCAATTGGTTGCAGGAATTCATTTATGAGTTCGATCGAAACTTTATTCGCGAGGACCGTTGGCTTTCATTGATCCAGGGTCTTTTGAATACGCTGTATATTACCTTTTTTGCCGTTTTGCTCGGTATTGCCATCGGTATTGTGATTGCTTTGATTCGCTCTACCTACGACAAGAATTACGAGGAAATGAAGCAGAAAAAAAGCGGTATCGGAAGATGGGTTCTTGCATTTTTCGATGCTGTGTGCAAAGTTTACCTTGCGGTAATTCGCGGTACTCCCGTAGTTGTACAGCTATTGATTATGTACTTTATTATCTTCGAGTCGTCTACCAACGGTATTATGGTTGCCATCATCGCTTTTGGTGTAAACTCGGGTGCATACGTTGCGGAAATTTTCCGAGGCGGTATTATGTCTGTGGACCACGGTCAGTTTGAGGCGGGAAGAAGCATCGGCTTCAACTACATTCAAACGATGATCTACATTGTGATTCCGCAGATGTTTAAGAACGTGCTTCCTACCCTTTGCAACGAATTTATCGTTCTGTTGAAGGAAACTGCCGTTGCGGGCTACGTTGGTATTGCAGACTTGACGAAAGCGGGCGACTTGATCCGCGGACGCACGTTTTCTGCATTTATGCCCTTGATCGCAGTAGCGTTGATTTACTTTTTGATCGTTATGATCTTTACAAAGCTTGTAGGAAATCTGGAAAGGAGGCTGCGTAAGAGTGACCGATAAGAATGCTTTGATCCGTGTTGAAGGATTATGTAAAAACTTTGGATCTCTGGAGGTACTGAAAGGTATTGATACCGAGATTCATAAAGGCGAAGTCGTTGTAATTATCGGCGCTTCCGGTTCGGGTAAATCTACGTTCCTGCGCACGTTGAACCTTTTGGAACTTCCTACCGCAGGTAAGATTTTCTTGGGAGACGTGGATATTACCAATCCCAAAACCAATATCAATCTGCACCGTCAGAAAATGGGTATGGTGTTCCAACAGTTTAATCTGTTCCCCCATAAGACCATTTTGGAGAATTTGACCTTAGGTCCCATCAAGCTCTTGAAAAAGAGTAAGGCAGAAGCCCGCGAGAAAGCAATGGAATTGCTTCGCAGAGTAGGCTTGGAGGACCGTGCAAATTCCTATCCCAGTCAGTTGTCGGGCGGTCAGAAGCAGCGAGTTGCCATTGTTCGTGCTTTGGCAATGGAGCCCGAGGTAATGCTTTTTGACGAGCCTACCAGCGCCCTTGACCCCGAAATGGTTGGCGAGGTACTGCAGGTAATGAAGGATTTGGCAAACAGCGGAATGACCATGGTTGTCGTCACCCATGAAATGGGCTTTGCCCGTGAAGTAGGCAGCCGCATTATGTTCATTCACGAAGGTGTAGTTGCAGAAGAAGCAGCGCCCGAGGAATTCTTCGGAAACCCCAAGCACCCCCGACTCAAAGACTTTCTTTCCAAGGTTTTATAAGAAAAAGATTCCCCCTCAAATGGGCACAAAAATACCCTCCCACGGTATCGTTACCGTAGGAGGGTTTCTTTTTATACTTTTCGTTTAGCCGAGTACTTCGGTCAAGAGACCGATGAAGGAAGTGGTGTTATCTGCACCGGTAGAATCCATAGGAAGGAAGGGGGTTACAACCTTATCTTCTTCGTCAAAATCCTTGTTACCGGGGTTGGTGGTAGTAGTGGGGGTAGAGCTTGCAGTAGTCAACTGAGTCGTGGTAGTGGTTGGCTTGGCAGTAGTGGTTGCCTTGGTGGTAGTGGTGGTAACACTGGTGGTAGAATAAATAACGGGAGTACCCTTGAACTCGGTAGAGCTGGTGGGTGCTGCGGTCTTAAAGGTGGGGATGAAAGGCTTTGCAGTGGTAGTAGTGGTTGAAGTTGCTTCCTCAACGGTTTCGGTTTCAACGGTGGTGGCGGGAGTTTCTTCCTTAGAACAGGAAACAAATACAACAGCGGTAATGAGAATTACAAGAATTAAGGGGAGAAGCAAACGTTTCATATCAATATACCTCGTTTCAACAAAATCTTAATTAAAGGGGATAATGGGGGTCTCTACAACGTTTCCGCTGTTTCCACCGAATAAAGGAGGATCGTCGGGATTGTCGCCGGTATTTTTCTTCGTTGTGGTTGTGGGAGCTTGGGTGGATGTACCGGGCTTCTTTGTAGTAGAAGAAGCAGGTGCCGAGGTGGAAGAAGTAGGCGTATCGTTTCCGAAAATAATGGGAAGGGTTCCGATTTCCTCGGGGGTATCATCCTTGTCGGGGTCAGTTACCAAAAGATCAGGTTCTTTGGTTTCTGCTTCTGTCTGATTGGTCTGTGTTTCAACCTGCTCCGTGTCAATGTTTGTGGTTTTTGGCTCGTCTTCTTTTTTGTCGGCGCATGCACATAAAGCAAACAGAGTGATTACCGACAGGAGCAAACAAAATAATCGCTTCATTGGAATCTCCTTGAATATACGTATAAAACTACTTATACCAAACTAGCATTATTATACTATAGTTTTTTGCAAATTGCAATAGAAATTCTTGTCAAAGCGATTCTTTTTTTAAATTTTTTTGTAATTTCAGCCTTTGGTGCATTGAAAAAAACGAGAGAAGCGTTTGCTTCTCTCATAATGATTGCTATTTTCAGGTTAAAACAGGTCTTTTTTGCCGAAATCGGTGGCTGTGGAAGAACCTGAACCGCCGTTGATGATGGGGTTGGACCCTTTGGTGGTTGTGGTAGTGGGTTTTGTAGTGGTTGAAGTAGTAGTCTTCGTAGTGGTTGTGGTTGTCTTTGTTGTAGTAGTGGGTGCTTTTGTGGTTGTCGTGGTAGCCTTTGTCGTTGTGGTAGCGGTCGTTGTCGTAGTTGTGGACGTAGTAGACGTCGTGGACGTCGCAGTCGTGCTGGATGATGTGGGAGCAGTGATGCTTCCGGTATCAATCTGATTTTCCGTGCTTCCTGCAGTGGTGGTAGTCGACGTTTCGCCCGGGGTTTGATCGGAAACGGCTGTATCTGTATTGTCACTTTGTGTTGCGGTTTCTGTAAGTGTATTCGGGGTTTCGTTATCTCTCCCGGTACAGGCGCACAGAGCAAAGAGGACTGCGCCGGCAAAAAGTAAGCAGAATAAGCGTTTCATATTGCCTCCTTGTAATTCCAAAGAAATTTGATTGCTACAATTACTATACAACAAATGATCAAATTTTGCAATAGAATTTTTTGTTAAAAAGAAAAAGAGAGAAGCGATTGCTTCTCTCTTTCATAAGATTCTGATTCGATCTTACTTCAGTTCTGCGGTAGCGCCAGCTTCCTGGAGCTTCTTCTGAATTTCTTCAGCGTCAGACTTGGAAACAGCTTCCTTAATCTTGGAAGGAACGCCTTCAACCAGGTCCTTAGCATCCTTCAGACCCATACCGGTGATCTCACGAACAACCTTGATTACGTCGAGCTTCTTATCGCCGAAGCTGGTCATAACAACGTCGTACTCGCTCTTCTCAGCTTCTGCAGCAGCAGCAGCGGGAGCTGCAGCGCCTGCAACTGCAACGGGAGCAGCGGAAACGCCGAACTCTTCTTGGAGTGCGGAAACGAGATCTTTCATTTCGAGAATGGTAAGTGCTTTGATTTCTTCAAGAATCTGGGTGGTCTTTTCAGTAGCCATTTTAATATACCTCCGAATAATAATTAATTTTAATTTTGTAGAATGATGGAATAACCGTAATTAAGCTTCCGTAGCTTCGCCGGCTTCTTCCTTGTCGATCTTCGCCTGAAGAACGTAAGCGAGTCCGTAAAGGGGACCCATCATGCTGCCCATGATCTTGCAGAGCATTTCTTCCTTGGAAGGAGTGCTTGCCAGTTCATTAACAGCTGCTGCGTCGATCACACCGCCATCGATAAAACCTGCTTTGATCTGGAAGGTCTCGATCTTATCGGCATACTCTTTCAGAATCTTTGCGGGAGCGATGGGATCTTCAGCGGAAATTGCGAGAGCGTTCATACCCTCGAGATAAGACTTGATTTCGCCGTAGCCGCAAGCCTCACAAGCTCTTCCGGTCATGGAATTCTTGTAAACCTTGTAATCTACGCCTGCCTCACGAAGTGCTTTGCGGAGCTGGGTGTCCTGCTCAACGGTAATACCGGTGTAGCTAACAAGCACGCCTGCAGTAGCATTCTGAATCTTCTCGGTAAGTTCGGCACACTCTGCCTGTTTCTTTTCAAGAATCTTTGCGCTGGGCATCTTTCTACCTCCATTTAAGATTTTAAGACAAAAAGGGCATTCCTTCTGCCGAAGAAATGCCCTTTGTAAAATACAAATGTAGCGCATCCTCGACAGGCGTTTGCACTTTCAGAAGGAAATCCTTCACCTGTTGTCTTAGGAACTAGTGAATTATAGCACGAACTTGTGCGTTTGTCAAGTGTTTTTTTAGCCGAGCTTTGCAGCGTTTACTTTAACGCCGGGGCCCATGGTAGAAGCAACAACGCAGCTCTTAATGTACTGACCTTTTGCTGCAGCGGGCTTAGCTTTGATGATTGCGCCCATGAGAGCGTCGAAGTTCTCAACCAGCTTTTCTTTGCCGAAGGAAGCCTTACCGATGGGGCAGTGGATGATGTTGGTCTTGTCAAGTCTGTACTCGATCTTACCTGCTTTTGCATCCTGAACTGCTTTAGCAACGTTGGGGGTTACGGTACCAGCCTTGGGGTTGGGCATCAGACCCTTAGGACCGAGCACCTTACCGAGACGGCCGATAACGCCCATCATGTCGGGAGTAGCGATATCTACGTCGAACTCAAACCAGTTCTCGTTCTGGATTCTGGCAACCAGATCTTCTGCACCTACGTAATCGGAGCCTGCTTCCTCAGCAGCCTTGGCGTTGTCGCCCTTAGCGAATACGAGGGTACGAACCTTCTTACCGGTACCGTTGGGGAGAACTACTGCACCACGAACCTGCTGGTCAGCGTGACGGGAGTCAACACCGAGACGAACGTGAAGCTCGATGGTTTCGTCAAACTTTGCCTTTGCGGAGGCAATTACGTTCTCAA
>JAZOSM010000005.1:0-12312 GCA_045657125.1 Eubacteriales bacterium | reverse complement strand
CTGTCCGCAGGTGTTACAGTCGGTATCACAAGCATTGTCGTGATTGTGTGCCGCGCGGGTGGTCTCGTCGATGGTACCGCAGACGGAGCACTTCATCCAGTGACTTTCGTCGTTCTTGTCCTGTACGCTGTAATCGTGGGTAATGGTGCGAAGTTGTCCGCAGACGTTACAATCGGTATCACAAGCATTGTCGTAAACGTGATCGGGAACCTGGCGAACCTGTCCGCAGGTGTTACAGTCAGCATCACAAGCATTGTCGTGAACGTGTGCCGCGCGAGTGGTCTCGTCGATGGTACCGCAAACGGAGCACTTCATCCAGTGGCTTTCGTCATTCTTGTCCTGTACGCTGTAATCGTGGGTAATGGTACGAATCTGTCCGCAGACGTTACAAGAGGGATCGCAAGCGTTGTCATACTTGTGCTCGGCTTCGTTGAGCTTTGCGGTACAACCCTCGGTTTCACAAGTATACCAATGTCCGTCGGCATCACCCTGCACCGTTTCCGAAGCTTTGCATTCGTGAACGATGACGGTGGTGGTGGAAAGCTGAATTCCTTCAATTCCGCGGGTGTCCAGAACAACGTCGTACTCTGCAAAAGGAGCGTCTGCCTTTACCTGCAGAACCATAGTGAAGATCTCACCGATAAGAGCGAATTGATCCTTCGCGGCAAAAACCGCTTCTCCGCCGGGATTAACCTGCTGAAGCAAAGCCTTGTCAAGAATTGCCTGACTCCAAGATCCGGAAACCCATTCAAAAATGGACGTATCGTAGGCATCTGCAAAATCCAAGCCAAAGCCACGGGTCAAAATTTCTTCCGTGCCGGTGAGAGAAACGTTGATCGTCACTTGATCACCGCGATGCAGCGCTTTTACGTAGGTAGGCAAAGGACGAACGTATCCGCAGTCGTTACAAGAGGTATCACGAACGTTGTCGTAAGTATGCACACCGCGAGAAGCTTCGTCAACGGTATTGCAAAGAGCACACTGAGTCCAATGTGTTCTGCCGTTACCGCTTTTCACGGTATACTCGTGAACGTCTTCGCGAACCTGTCCGCAAATGCCGCAGTCGGCATCGCAAGCGTTGTCATAAGCGTGTGCCGCTTTCAGGGTTTCTCCCAGGGGGGTGGTCGTCAGCAGGTTGTTGGTAACAACCTTAAATTCAAAGGATGCATCGCAGGAAACCTCGCCCACAGCCTTTACGGTAAAGGAAAAGACTTCGCCTGAAATGCCAATGGGAGCCGTAGCAACGAAAGCTGCCTGACCGGTACCCTGCATGGGAATGGCAAGCATGGATTGAGATTTGATAGAAGCACTCCAATCACCCGAAACCCACTCAAATACCTCGTGGTCGTAAGCGGCAGAATGATCCAATCCAAAGCCTTGGGATTCCACGGAGCCCATCAAGGTCACGGTGACGGTAATTGTATCACCTTTGGAAAAAGTTTGGGGAGAAACGCTCGTTTTCAGAACCAATTCTTCCGTAGCAAAGCCCTCGGTAGCAAAAGGCACACCGATCCAGGGACTCAGCATCAAAAGAAATGCCAAAAGGAACGCCGTCATTTTTCGAGATAATCTCATTATCGTTCTCCTTCATTTCTGTATTTATTACGCGAAAATTGAATTCTTACATATTATATCGTTTTTTCTCAGTCGTGTCAAGAAAAAAGCCCCGCAGGACAGACCTTAAAACCATACAATTTTATCCATTCACTACGTTTTTCGCTTCGCCTCGAAGCCACGCGGCAAGATTTTCGGTCAAAATTCCTACCAATCGACGGCGGGTCTCGAAAGGAGCCCAGGCAATGTGCGGCGTCAGAACGCAGTTCTTCGCACCGATCAAGGGACAATCCGCTTGCTGTGGCTCTACGGTTAAAACGTCCCCCGCAAAGCCTGCAATCTCTCCTCGGTCCAAAGCGCGTCGCAAAGCCGCCTCATCCACCAAGCCGCCGCGGGCGGTATTGATCAGAAACGCGGTCTTTTTCATTTTTGAAAGACTCTTTTCGTCAATCATTCGCTGTGTTTCTTCCGACAGGGGCAAGTGCAGGGACACGAAATCACTTTCGGTCAAAAGGGTATCCAAAGAAACGTACTCCCGAGGAGTATCCTTTCTGTTTCGCGTATGGTAAATTACCCGCATACCGAATGCCTCTGCCAGACCCGCCACTTTTTCGCCGATGCTTCCCATTCCCACAAGACCCAGGGTTTTCCCGTTCAGCTCCGTCAAAGGATAGGGATAATAGCAAAACAGTTCCGAGCGAGTCCAATCTCCCCGTGCGGTAGAAGCGGTATACGCGCCGAAGCTGGTAGCAAACGTTAAGATATACGTCAGCGTCATCTGCGCAACCGCATCGGCGGAATAATCGGGAATGTTCGTCACCGTCACGCCACGGGCACGGCAAGCCTCCGTATCAACGTTGTTATAGCCGGTTGCCATCAGTCCCACGTATTTTAAATTCGGACAGGCATCCAAAAGTTCTGCCGTAACCTGAACCTTACTGCAAAGCAATACCTCGCTGTCCCCGATCACACGGGCCAAATCCTCAGGGGCGGGCTTTCCGTGGTAGGAAATCTCTCCCATCTTTTCAATTTCGGAAAAGGACAAATCCTCTCCGCAAACACTTTTCCATTCACAGGCACAAATTTTCATTGATTTCACCTCTTTCGATTATTTTACCACAGTTTTTATCATTCTTCAATACGCCGATGCAATTTCGGAAATTCCCGCGGAAGCAATAAGCATTTTTTGATGTATTTTCAGATTTATTTCCTCTCGGATTCCTTTCAATCCCTTGACTTTTTTCAGTCGGAAAGGTACAATAAAATTTAGTAAACTCAAGAAAAAAATTTGAACACTTCTTTTTTCGAAAGGAAAGCACCTATGAGTCAGATCAAATTTGGA
Organism: Eubacteriales bacterium; assembly: GCA_045657125.1. Lineage (GTDB taxonomy): Bacteria > Bacillota > Clostridia > Oscillospirales > SIG627 > RGIG5579. Next base: position 9,416 of record JAZOSM010000005.1, on the reverse strand, counting down.
TGGGGCGAAGTAAATCTTTTGCCGAAAGGAAAAAAAGTAGATCTCGCAGGACAATTCTACGAACGTATCACCGACGTGGTGGAGGATGAGATCACCGTCACCGCACTGGCTATGGAATGCGGAGAGGACGCCGCCATTTTCTGCAGCTGTGACTTGGTTTCCACCGGAAGACAGCTTCTTCTTAGCGTCCGCGAAAAGCTGAAGGACAGACCCGATATCCCCGCAGATAAGGTGATCGTCAGTGCCATTCATACCCACACAGGCCCCGGCTACGCTCGTCGATCCGATTCCGTTAAGGGAAAAACCCGTGGAGGACTCGAGGCTCTTACCGATCTTTTGCCCAACGTAAAATACGAGCGTTTGGCAAAGTATGAGGGTGATGATCTGTTTCAGGGTGAAGAAGCCCACGACTTTTTGGCCACTCGCATTGCTAAGGCAGTCGTTTTGGCTTGGGACAACCGCAAGGAAGGAATGTACGCCACCGGATTCGGAAGAGCAGCCGTCGGTATGTGCCGCAGAGTCTGCTACGACGACGGCTCTGCCAAAATGTGGGGTGACACCTCCTTTGCCAATTTCGAGACCCTGGAAGCAGGCAACGACAGCGGCATTGAATTGATCTTTACCTACAACACCGACAAGACCCTGACGGGCGTGATTGCAAACGTAGCCTGCCCCGCGCAGGTATTGGAGCACCGCAATTTCATTTCCTCCGACTACTGGGGCAAGGTGAAAAAACTTCTGAGAGAAAAATACGGCGAGGAAATCTTCCTTCTGGGACTTTGCTCTGCCGCAGGCGACCAGTGCCCCCGCGATATGATCCGTTGGGTTCAGCCCGAAACTCCCATCAACGACCCTAACATCATAAGAAACAATCCCGTGGAACGCGGTGCAGACCCCTCCATGTTCGATCTTTCAGGCTGCAAAAAGGTTGCCCGCCGCATTAAAGACGAAATCGTCTACGCTTTGGAGGAGGTTAGCGAGTACGTTTCCGACACCACCCTCGACCACACCGTCTGTATGCTGGACGTACCGCTTCGCAGAGTTACCGTTGCCCAAATGGAATCTGCTGCAGAGGCGATCCGCCGCTTTGGAGAAGAAAACGACGGAAAAACCATCAATTTTGTAGACAAGGCAAGAATGCACATTCACGCAGGTACCCTGAACCGCTACAAATTGCAGCAGGAGGTTGATACCTTCCCCAACGAACTGCATTTCTTGAAGCTGGGCAACATCGCCTTTGCTACCAACCCCTACGAGCTCTTTTTGGACTACGGTAACAAGATCCGCGCCAGAAGCCCCGCCCGTCAGACCTTCCTGATTCAGCTTTGCTGCGGCTCCTGGGGATATCTTCCCACCAAAAAGGCGGAGGAAGGCAGCCACTATTCCGCCTACGTTTCTTCCGGCTTTGCCGGCCACGAGGGCGGTGACCTTCTGGTCCGCAAGACCTTGACCGAACTGAACAAATTGTTTGAAGCATAAAATTACAAACTTTGATATAAGGAGAATAAAAAAATGAAATTTACTGCAGCAGGAGACGCTCTTTGCCAAAGAAGACTTCCCAAGGATTACGAAGGCTTTGCTGAAATCCGCGACTTTATTATGCAGGGCGACGGAAGATTCTTTAACTTGGAAACCACGCTCAACTACGAGGGCGAGGTTTATGCCAACCAGTTTTCCGGCGGTACTTGGGTACGTTGCACTCCCGAAGTTGCCGAGGATATGCTGGACTACGGCTTTAATATGACCAACATCAACAACAACCACGCAATGGACTTTGCACACGACGGTGTGATCAAATCCATCGAATACGTAGAGGATATGGGCATCATTCAGTCCGGTGTCGGTATGAACCTGCATCAGGCAGCTGCCCCCGCTTATCTTGAAACCAAAAACGGCAGAATTGCTCTCATCGGTATCAGCACCAGCTTCAAGCCCCCGATGATGGCAGGTGAACAAAGCCGCAGAATCCCCGGTCGTCCCGGTGTCAACGGTATCCGCATCAACCAGAAGCTGATGCTTCCCAAGGAAGCTTTTGAAACCGTAAAGGAAATCGGCGAAAAGACCCACATCAACGATCCCAAGAACATCACCCGTGCCGAGGGTTACTTCCCCTGGCCCGAGGAAGGCACCGCTGAGCTTGGCGAAATGAACTTTGTTCTCGGCGAGGAATTCAAGATCGTCAACGAACTGAACAAGGCAGATATGAAGCGCGTTACCGATGCCATCCGAGAAGCAGAAATGCAGGCAGATTACGTTATGATCTCCCTCCACGCACATCAGATCGTCGGTTCCGACAAGCACACCGTTCCCGCAATTTTGGAAGAGCTCTGCCACACCCTTATCGATGCAGGCGCTGACGCCATCGTAGGACACGGTCCTCACCTGGTTCGTGCCATCGAAGTTTACAAAGAAAAGCCCATTTTCTATTCCTTGGGCGACTTCCTCATTCAGCTGTATCAGCTCCCCATCGCTCCCGAAGATTTCTACAAGAGCTACGGTATGAATTCAGATTCCGCCGTAATCGAACTGCTTAAAAAGAGAAGCCGCGACTTCTCCTGCGGTTTGATGGAAGATTTGAAGATGCGCGAATCCGTCGTTCCCTATTGGGAAACCGACGAGAACAAGAACCTGACCAAGCTGGTTCTGATGCCCGTTACCGCAAGCCTGCGTGAAGGCAAGCACCTGGAAGGACTTCCCCAGCCCTCCAAGGATCTGGCATTCATTGAAAAATTGGCAGGTCTCTCCAAGCCCTACGGCGTAAACATCAAGATGGAAAACGGCGTAGCCGTCTGCACTTGGTAAGGAGACTTTATGGCAGAACTGAACAAAAATCTTCTCGCCTATTTGGAGAGTTGCACCCAAGAGATGCACGCCCTTCTGGAAAAAATTTGTCTCATTCCCGCCCCCAGCGGATTTGAAGACGAGCGCGCCGCTTTTGTAAAAGATTGGCTGGAAAGCTGCGGTGCTCGGGGCGTTTACATGGACGAAGCGAAAAACGTGATTTTCCCCGTAAACTGCGAGGGCAAAAAGGATATTACCGTTTTTGCCGCCCATACCGACACGGTATTCCCCGCAGAAACAAAGCTGGAATTCATTCGCGACGAGAAAAAATTCTACTGTCCTTCCGTATGCGACGATACCATTTGTCTTGTAATGATGATGCTGGTCATCCGCTATATCATCCAAAACAAAATCCGTCCCGCAGGCGGTGTCTTATTCGTAGCAAACTCCTGTGAGGAGGGTCTGGGCAACCTGAAGGGAACCCGTCAGCTTTTCCGTGATTATGAAGGCAGAATCGGAAGATTCTACACCTTCGACGCAAGATACGTCTATATCAACGATCACTGCGTGGGTTCTCACCGCTATGCCATTGAATGCACCACCGAGGGCGGTCATTCCTTTAACGCCTTTGGAAATGCCAATGCCATTACCGCACTGTCCCGTCTCATTGCCGACCTTTACACCATTTCCGTTCCCGTGAAGGAAGGTACCAAAACCACCTACAACGTAGGTATGATCGAAGGCGGCACCTCCGTCAATACCATTGCACAGCAAGCAAAAATGCTCTTTGAGTATCGCTCCGACGATGCTGAATGTCTTGCCATTGTGGAAAAAGCCTTCCACGAGAAGATTGCCGCCGCAAAAGCACGGAACTACGGTGAAATTTCCGTAGAGGTAGTCGGCATCCGTCCTTGTCAAGGCGAGATCGACGAGAACGCTCTGAATGAAATGGTATCCTTGGTCAAAACCATCTGCACCGAAGAAACCGGTATGGAATGTGTTTCCAAGTCCGGCTCCACCGACTGCAACATTCCCATGTCCATGGGCATCCCCGCAGTTTGCGTAGGCACCTATCAGGGCGGCGGTGCTCACACCTTGGGTGAATGGGTCGAGATCGACTCCCTCCCCATCGGACTGCGCATTACAGCCCGTCTGATTCTCAACTACTTTAACGGATAAAGAAAAACGACAGACTTTCGAGTCTGTCGTTTTTTGTCGTTCATTGCATTTTTTCAAGAGCTTTCAAGGATTCTTCCACCGGAATCTCTCCCGCCTCGGGAGGAAAGAGCTCGTTTGTGGAAACGTCGCGACTTGCCCGGCCGATCTTGATTCGTAACATACGCTTTACAGCACCTTCACGGGGCCTACGGGGCGAATGGAAAGAACCATACAAGCGCCCTCGCCGAATACACCCTCTATCACCGAACGAAATTCTTCAACCTTTTCATTGGGAACGAAATTCTGGGTGGTACCGCCAAAGCCGCCGCCGTGAATACGGCAAGCGCCTGCGCCGTCCAAAACCTTCGAAGCAAGATTGAGGGCAATCGCCGCGCCCTGATCTGCTCCCTCCATGGGAATCCAAACGTTTCCAAGGGCTTCAAAGGAGGAGTGGCCGGAACGGTTAACAAGGGCAAGGAATCGGTCAAAATCACCGTTTTTCAAAGCGACAGCCTGTTCCGTCACCCGATCGGTATCCAAACAAAAATGGATCGCCGCCAAAGCAGCCTCGTCTCCCGCCTCACGACGGACGCGTGGCAAATCAGCAAGAAGCTCGTCAAAGGAGATCTGACACAGTTTTTCCTTGCCGAACAACGCGGCAACCTGTTTCATACGCGTAGGGATCGCCGCATATAAATGGGTAAGATTTGCATGATCTCCGCCCAGCTTTACCAAGCAAAGTTTATGACCCGATTCAGCAAAAGAAAAGGGGATCGGTTCAATAACGGGAGATTTTTCATCGGCAAAATTCATCATACTGATGCCGCCCACGGCACAAGCCGCCTGGTCCATCAGACCGCAGGGCTTACCAAAATATTCACGCTCGGCAAATTGAGAAATCTTGGCGATTTCAACGGCATCCACTCCGCCGTCGTTGTAAAGATGGTTGAAGATCGTTCCCAAAAGTACCTCAAATGCCGCAGACGAGGAAACGCCGCTTCCCTTGGGCACGTTGCTCTCGGTATAAGCGGTAAAGCCGCCCACTGCAAAGCCGCGGTCCAAAAAGCCCTTTGCAACACCGCGGATCAAAGCGGAGCTTTTGCCGAAATTCTTTTCATTTGCGGCAAGATCGGACAGGGATACCGTATCGGGAGAAAATCCCTCGGAATGAACGTGCACCACGTCGGATTCTTCTTTTGCCACCACGGCGATCACGTCGTAATCCACACTGCCTGCGAGCACTCTGCCGCCATTGTGATCGGTATGGTTTCCTCCGATTTCCGTTCTGCCGGGTGCAGAAAAAATCGCGATCTGCTTATCACTGCCAAACAGCGCCTCAAAGGAGTCCAGAGCACGCAAATACCGCGCTTTCTGTGCCTCTGCACCGTCACCGTAAAGCTTTGCAAAAATTTCCCCGCATTGATTTTCATTGATATAGGCTCTCGCTTGATTCAGCGTCATAATCAAAACCTCCAAATATTCTTCCCCCATTATATAAAACAGAAAATGCAGTGTCAAGCATCTCGGCAAAAAATACCTCTTGAAATGTTGTACGGTTTATGGTACAATAAAGATCAAGAAGGAGTGATCACTATGCCGAAATCATCCCGTCAAAAACAAAAAATTTTATACCTTGCAAAATTCTTTATGGAGGAGACCGACCAGGAGCATCCTGCAACCATGTCGGATATCCTCGCATACCTTTCCCGCGCAGGAATCGAAGCCGAGCGAAAAAGCATTTATTCCGATCTGGAGGAGCTGAGTCTGTTCGGGTTTGACATCGTAACCCTCCGCGGCAGAAGCGGCGGATACTTTTTGGGCGAACGGAATTTTCAGTTGCCGGAGGTACGCCTTTTGGTGGATGCCGTTCAGTCCTCCCGTTTTCTCACCCGCAAAAAGAGTGAGGAATTGATCAAAAAGCTTCGCTCTCTCACCTCCCGCCATCAGTCCTCTGCTCTAAGCCACACGGTCTCCGTTGCGGGACGAATCAAAACCATGAACGAGAGCATTTACCGAAACGTAGACGCCATCGGTAACGCCATCGAGGGAAATCACAAAATCCGTTTCCGCTATTTCGAATGGTCTCCCGAAGGCGAAAAGAGACTTCGCCGCGACGGCGAGCCTTACACGGTTTCCCCCTTCTTTTTGATTTGGGACAACGAAAACTATTACCTCATCGGTCTGGAAGAAAAAACCGGTGAAAAACGTCATTTCCGCGTAGACAAAATGCTTTCTTTGGAAGAACTTGACCTTCCCCGAACGGGACAGGAGCAGTTTGTCGGGATTTCCCCTGCCGATTACGAAAACCGCACCTTCGGTATGTACGGAGGAAAAGAGGAGCGCGTCACCCTTTGGTGGCACAATTCTCTCAGCGGTGTCTTTTACGACCGTTTCGGAAAAGAGATTGCCGTTCGAAAAGAAAACGACGGCTTTATTTCCTCTCACCGTCTGATGGTAAGTCCCCTCTTTTACTCTTTTCTCATGGGCTTCGGCGGAAACGTAAAAATCTTATCCCCCGAATGGGTACAAAAGGAGTTCTGCGATCTTGCCAGAAAAAGCCTTTCCCCTTACGAAAGCGAGGAAACCAAATGAAAAAACTTCTCACCATTTTTTCCCTTTGTCTGATCTTCTGCACCTTTCTCACCTTGAGTTCAACAGCAGCGGAAAAGGGAAAGATCACCGTCAGCGGCACAACTACCACGCTGAAGCGGGGCGATTCGTTGGTGCTTAACGTAGAGCTAAACCGCAACCCCGGTATCAAAACCCTGCGTTGCACCCTGAATTTTGATCCCAACGTATTGGAATTCGTTTTGGCGGAAGGTACCAATGCGCTCAGCGGCTTCAGCTACGAAACTGCTTCCGACCACGTTCTGCTTCGTTGGAACGCAGACAAGGATCAAACGGGGGGCGGAACCGTTGCAAAAGTAAGCTTTCGCGCCAAAGAAAACGCAATTTACGGTGACAGCACCGTATCCCCTTCCGTTTCCGAAGCAATATACGATGCACAAAACAGCCGAGGCGACGCCATCCCCTTCGACCTTGCCGCCTTTAAATTTACCCTCGGATGCCCTCACGAAAATTCCAAAAGAACCTTGGAGCAGGAGGCCACCTTTGAAAAAGAGGGTGTCATCAAAGAAACCTGTCCCACTTGCGGCAACACCACCATGCACCCCCTGCTTCCCTCTGTAAAAAGTGCCGATGACCGCGTCGTTGTCAGCCTGTCTGCAGGAGAATTTACCAACGACGACGTAGTTGAGGTTCGCGTGGAAAATTTATACGGAACCGAAGAAGGAAAGGCTGCCTTGGATACCCTCGGAGAGGATATGTTCTACTGCTTCCGCATCCGATTTACCAAAAACGGTGAAAAATACATTCCCTCCAGAGAATGTACCGTTCAGCTGAAATCCGAATCCGACTTTTCTTCCGGTCTGGTTCTTTACGCTTTCGTGGAAAACGGCGCCCTGCAGCCCAAATTTGAGCTCAACAAAAACACGGTGGAATTCACCTACAACGACATTGTTTTTGCTTTGGTCGCCCGCACGGATGCACCGGAAGCCACGGTAACTCCAACAGGCACGACCGCCGCACAAACTTCTTCCTCCCCCGCAACCACTACCGTAGACCTTCTGGAGCAGGAGCGCAGAAAAGAGATTACACTGATCGTAATAGGCGTGATCACACTGGTTTTATGCGGCACGGGAATGATCTTGATTTTAGGAAAACGCAATCGATTCTGATAAAAACACAACCCGAATTTTTCGGGTTGTGTTTTTTACGTGGCGAGGCTTGTCAAAATATTCTTTGTTCACAGAAAATTCCATCTTTTCCATCAAAATTTCCTTGACTTCCCCCCTTTTTAGTTATATAATCTATAAGGTACGGCCATATTTTTTGTGATATGGTTGATTGGGTACTCACTATCAAATTTCCCGCATCGCCCAATCGGTGCGGAAAAAAACATAAGGAGGGCTATCATGGCTCATTTAAGCGAAGCGGCAGTAGCAAAAATCACGAACATCTGTGACCGCTATGCCGACGAAAGAACACCCTTGATGATGATCCTGAGTGATATCCAGAAGGAATACGGCTATATTCCGTTGGAAGTTCAGGAACTGGTCTCCGAGAAAACCGGAGTCAGCGTGGCCGAGATTTACGGCGTAGTTACTTTCTACTCCTTCTTCTCTCTCAAACCCAAGGGAAAATACATCATCGGTGTATGCTTGGGAACCGCATGCTACGTAAAAGGTGCTCAGCAGGTTATTGACAAATTCTCCGAGATTTTGAATATCGCTCCCGGAGAAACCACCGAGGACGGTTTGTTCACCATTGATGCACTTCGTTGCATCGGCGCCTGCGGTATCGCTCCCGCAGTATCCATTAACGGTAAGGTTTACCCCAAAGTAGAAATCAATGCAATTCCCGGCATCGTCGAGGAACTGCGCGCTGAGGGAGGTGCAAACGCATGATTAAGAACTTTGAAGAACTGGAAGCAAAACAGGCACAGTGTGCCAAGTGCATGGAAGGCAAGTTCAAGGGCGAAAGCGGCAAGCGTTCCGTCGTACTTTGCGGTGGTACCGGCTGTCTGTCCTCCAACTCTGCCGAGATCCAGCAAAAGTTTGTTGACTTGATTCAGGAGAAGGGTCTGTCCGATAAGGTTACCGTAAACCAGGTTGGTTGCTTCGGTTTCTGCTCTCAGGGCCCCTTCGTTAAGATCTACCCCGAAGATACCCTTTACAGACTCGTTCAGCTCGAGGACGTAGAGGAGATTGTAGAAAAGGACCTGATCGGCGGCGAGACCATCGAGAGACTCCTCTACATCGACCCCATCACTCAGGAAAAGATCGCTAAGCAGGAGGACATCACCTTCTACAAGAAGCAGGTGAGAGTTGCTCTCCACGGCTGTGGCTCCATCAACCCCGAGGACATCAACGAGGCTCTCGGTGCAGAAGCATTCATGGGTCTTGCCAAGGCTCTGAAGATGGATCGCAAGGCTGTTATCGACGAGATTCTGGCATCCGGTCTGCGTGGCAGAGGCGGCGGAGGATTCCCCACCGGTATGAAGTGGACCTTTGCTTACAACCAGCCCGACGGTGAAAAGTACGTTGTATGTAACGGTGACGAGGGTGACCCCGGTGCATTTATGGACCGTTCCATCCTTGAGGGTAACCCCCTTGCAGTTATCGAAGGTATGGCAATCGCTGCCTACGCCATCGGCGCGCAGAACGGTTACTTCTACGTTCGTGCTGAGTACCCCATCGCAGTTAACCGTCTGAAGCTCGCTATCCAGCAGGCTGAAGAGCTCGGTCTTCTGGGCGACAACATTCTGGGAACCGACTTCTCCTTCCGCGCACACATCCGTCTGGGTGCAGGTGCATTCGTATGCGGTGAGGAAACTGCACTTCTCAACTCCATCGAGGGTCAGCGCGGTATGCCCCGTCCCCGTCCTCCTTTCCCTGCAGTAAAGGGTCTGTGGGAGT
>JAZOSM010000004.1:0-15940 GCA_045657125.1 Eubacteriales bacterium | reverse complement strand
TTTCAATTTGTAAACCCTGTGGTGCAGAAATGCATTTTTTTGTAAAATTCTTTTCGATATGATATAATAAAGATACGATTCAAAAGGCTCTGGATTTTCCCGACTATTACGGACAAATTGGGATGCTTTTTGGGATTGTCTTACCGATCTGGCAGGACAAACTGTTCGCATTGAAATTGTAGGGCTGGAAGTCATCAAACAAAAATTTGCAGGTGAAGAAAAAACGTTACTTGAAATCTTGAAAGAATTTAAGCATTATCAAAATGACAAGTACGCAAATGAGATTGAAATCAAATATACCCTTGACGGCAAAAGACAATTCATCGACTAGCGTTTCCGTCTTGCAAAAAAAGAACACCCGAGGGTGTTCTTTTTTCGTTTTCATTTTAAAAGTTCTGTCAGGGCGGTGCCGTCGGCTTCGGAAAGGGTTACTCCCAAAATGGAAGCCAAAGTGGGAGCGACATCCACAAGATTTGCTTGCTCGATAGAGGCATTTTCACAAAACGCAGGACCGCGACCCATAAAAATGGGCTGAGGGCCTTTTTCGGGCATATAGCCGTGGCTTCCTTTAACGGGAATTTCTTCGGAAGCGGGACCCGTAATGGAATTGGTAAAGAGAGTGCCTTCCACCGCCTCAACCATAAAGCTGAAAGGACCGCTTTGGTGATACTGCTCTGCCAATTCCCTTCTCGTCCAAATTCGCTCGATGCCGTACTCCTCCTGCTCTTGCAGTTTTTTCAAGACTGCATATACGCGCTCGTAGAGTTTTTCGTTGGTATTGTCCGACAGGTAAACCGTAGTGGACATACCGTTGGCTTGGGCATAGGCGAGCCAAGTATAGATGGTGCCGTCGGGGGCAAGTTGCAAAAGCCCTTCCTTTTCAAAAAGCACGTTAAGATTTACCGCCTTGGAACAATCTCTTTGACCGTGGTCACTGAGAAGAACGAAATTGGTATCTTCATACACACCCGCTTCTTCCATGGCTTTAGCCACGTCGCCAAGCCAAGCATCCACCTGATCCAGCACCGCTGGGATCAGTCTGCTGAAAACTCCTTCTTTATGACGGTTGGTATCGGGCCAGCTATTGTGTACCAGAAGCACGTCGGGCTTGACGTTGCGGATGAGGCTACAGGCGCATCCCATCAAAAAGTTGTCAAAATTGACCTCCTCCGGGGTTCTTTTTCCACGGGCTTTGGGGAACAAATGCAGATTCTCCCGAACAGCCTGCAGGGCAACCTCGTCCGCCCCTTGGGCTGCAAAGGTTTCCTCGATGTGGTCATCTTCACCCGGATAATAGAAAAAGTACTCGTTGATCACGTGATCAACATTGGGATTATTCCCGGTAATCGGCCAAAAAACCGCAGCGGTGGTATAGCCTGCCCCCTTTGCGGCGGCAAAAAGATCCTCGGCAAAGATGCGACTGCTTTCCACGGGCCAATGAGAAATACCGTCGAACACGGTCTGCAGGGGGAAATTGCTGTAGACACCGTGCTTTTGCGGATAACAACCGGTCATCAGTGTGGTATGGGCGGGATAGGTGCTGGCAGGATATATGGAGCGAACCTTCATTACCTCCGCGCGCTTTCCAAAAATCTTTTGGAAATTCGGCTTTGTGAGCATATAGTCAATATCTTCTCTGACCATTGCATCCATTGAAATGACAAACAGTTTTTGTTTCATCGCAAAAATCCTCATTATCTTGATATTTACAGTGCACAGACTCCATTTCGCAAAGTTCTTTATCTGCAAATTCACGCCTTGTTTCGAGACTGATCCAAACTTTGCACCTTTATCACATTCATTCTATCGCATCCCCTCAAAAATAGCAAGTATTTCCATTGGAAACACGAAAAAAGGGAGAACGCCACAAAGTGGCGTTCTCCCTTTTGAGAAATTTTATTGAAGAAAATCAAACTATTTGTAGGAACGCTGGATATATCCTCCTCTGAAACCGTATCCCGGCGCGTAGAAAAGATTATCGTCAACAACGTAAATTGCTATTGGATACGGCCATATGGCATCAATTTTCCCATTTTCCACGGACCAACTATTCTCACTGTCTTTCCAATAACTACTTATGGGATCGGCATCAAAATAAAGATGCCAATTATAAGTTTGATCTGCATAGAATTCGACATTTCCGAAAAAAACCGCATCTCCTTCATCAAGGGTCCAAACTCCTCCAACCAGATAATTTTTGATTTCTTCATCCGATTTCAGTTGAAATTCCGTATCTCTTACGTACATATAGGAGGCAATTAAATCTGCGTTTGTTTTTTCTTTCAACGTATTTTCTTCTGCGTATTTTGGCGAATCTGATAAAGACTCGGAAATAAGGTCTCTGATATATTGATCCAATATTTTTTGGCCATTGGCGCTTTTGTGATTTTCAAACTCTGTAGCTTTAGCAATGTATGTACTTGCAGAAGAACCTTGATCTTCCACGAGAATTGCGTCTATGACAACGAATAACCCAACTTCCATTTTTGCCAAAACCTCAAGTGGCAATTCAATTCGAAAGAATAATTCACTGTTAAGGAAGGTTACTACTGTGCAAGCTTTTGCCGTGATGGCTGAAACACAGCCGTAGACTGTTGTTTTTTTCCCGTTGTTCAGTTGTTTTCTTGCAAGGTTTTCAGTATCGGCTAAAAGTTGATTTAGTGATACAGTTTCTATATTTTCTTGGTTTTCCAAGGTTTGGGTATTATTTTCCTCTTTTTTGCAGGAACACAGACCCAAACATAATAAAACTGCCATTATAAAAGAGAGTGTTTTTTTCATAATGCTTCCTCCGTTGGAATGAGATATTAATTTCATTTTAACCTATTTCACTTTGAAAGCAGATAACCTGAAACAGATTAAATTAGAATTGATTAAAAAGCGACGGGGAGAAAAAATGTACAAACGGATTCGTGATGTTAGCGAAGATGCAGATTTAATGCAACCCCAGATAACTAAAATTTTAGGTATGTCCCAAACAGGTTATTCCAAATTGTTGCTTGGCTCGTTCCAAGGCGTCCATTCTTGCATCGGAAGCAGAGAACGCTCTGACTATGATAACGATTTCTTTTCCGGTATTTCCGCTATGAGCGATACATTCGTAGGTTTTCATTTTGCTTCTTCTTTTATTTCTTTAGCTTTTGGCAATATTGGGTACAGAGCTTATCGGTGTATTCCAAGCATTTTAAGGCGTCGTTGGTCATTTCGGAGAAATGCTCGGGATAGAGAGGTACGCACAGTTCTCGGAAACTCCAAGCAAGGAGCGAAAGGGCAAAAAGGGAAAGGGGATAAAAGCCTTTGATGAATACCAAGGGGGAAAACATCATCAGGTGATCCCAATTAAATATGCGGCAACTGGTGCAGCATTTGTTTTTCATAATCAAACGGAAGGAACACCAAATCAGGACACAAATCAGATCGCATACGTAAAAGAAAACCGAGATCATGAAAAGGACGTTTTCATTGAAAAAACATTACCACAATTCATCATTTTTTCAACAGATTTCGAGTATTTTCTGAAAAAATCTTATGAGGAGTACGTATTTCGTATCAAAAAAAGAGAAAAAGTTGAGTTACTATAAATGCATTGTATCACTATAAAACTAACCAGCCAACCTTTTACAACTAATTTTTTCCAGAGGTTTTATGCTAACATATTCTTATAAGACTAAACAAGGAGTCAGGATATGGATATTAGCACGCGCCTGAAAAGTTTGAGAGAACGTTGCGGATATACACAAAACGGCTTAGCAGAGCGAGCCGGTGTATCACAAACGCATTTGCGTCGGATTGAACGCGGCGAAGCGGATATTACGGTCGGTCACTTGCAGCTTCTCTGTGATGCCATGAATATTTCCCTACGGGACTTTTTTAACGATGATTCCATCCAAGACGAAATTGCGCCTGCTTTTTCTCGACTTTCTCCTAAACAAAAACAGCTTTTGATCTCATTTCTTGAAAGCTTATAAATTCACTTTCTTTTTGTCCCCGAAAAAAGTAAAACGGGCACATCATTTTGGATTTTTCCTTTATGATGTGTCCGTTTTTTTGGATTTTATTTATGGATCAATATCCCAATTGCAAAAAATCTGCGCGGCGCTTTTCAAGCGCATTGAGGAAGATGCTCCATCCCTCGCTGTTGATAAAGGGATTTTCTCCCTCGTGCTCGATCATATACTGTCTTTTTTCCAGCGTGCAATTGTGGTAGGGATGGTTCCCCAGAAAGATATCCACCTGTTTTTTTGAAAGGTGCTCAATCGTTTGTTTCAATACGTCAAGCATATTGGGATCAAGACGGTATTCCTTTAGATATTCCTTATATAGAGTAAGAAATCCCACTCCTCCGAAATATCCCACGTCGAGCGCCTCCTCACCGTCGTTCGCCTTGAAGAAAAACGCCATCGTACCGGGGGTATGACCGGGAGCGAGCACGCAAGTGATCTCCGCGTTGCCGAGTCGGATCACGTCGCCATCCTCAATCAGAACGTCGGGATAACAGATCTCGTCGTCCTTACCCGGAGCAAGATGCATCAGCGCGCGCTCGGGCATCTCACGGGTAAGAGCTGTGTCCACAGCGCTCATATAGATCTTTGCTCCATAATTCCGACGAATGCGGTCTCCCCCACCGAAATGATCAAAATGCGCGTGGGAATGAATCACGAGTTTAATATCGCAGGGTGAAAATCCGAGTTTCTCAATAGAAGCAATCAACGAATCGTAATTATGAGAATAGCCTGTGTCAAACAAAATCAGACCGTCCCCCGTATCAATAAGGTGCATACATACCTTTTTGTCGCCCACGTAATAAAGATTGCCGTAAATACGGAAGGGATCTATATTATATTTAGTAGGATGTTCGTAATAGTCTGCCAAATTCGGCAAAAAGCCATCCATAAGTTCGCGGTAGGGCTTGTTCGTACCAAGCTCACATTCTGTATGGTTGTAGCTCATATGTTCTCCTAAAACGCTTCTCGGAAATTTCTCTTTCCGATCTTAAAGCTCGATTTCACCGATACCGTCCTCGCGGATGGTTATCTTTGTGCCGTAGGGTGCTGACATTTCAGCCAAACGCTCAAGTATACCCATATTGAATCCCGGACGGGGCAGACCCATTTGCCAATACTCAAGACCTACGCCCATATCGATCGGCATAAGCTCGATCTTTGTGACCCGATCGTCATCCACCTCAAAATAAGGAATAAAGGCCTCCATGACGCGACGGTCACAGAGCAGACCCCGTGTATGTCCCTGGGTGCGAATATCGTACATCTCACCCATGGGAGTATCAGAGGTGAGACCGTATTTTTCAAACTGATCCTCCGCCGTATATTCGGTAAGTTCCTCCTGGAACAGGAAGTTACCCATACAGTAGAAAATGGGGCGTCCCTTATAGATCTCAATGGGACGGATAATATGAGGACCGTGACCAAGAACGGCGGTAGCTCCCGCGTCGATGCACCGATGAGCAAACTCAATATAGAAATCAGCGGGCAATTCCTTGCTCGGACCACCGACCTCGTGGGAATGCATACTTACCATAACGTAATCGCACTGCGCTCTGGCTGTTTTGATTGACTTTGTGATTCTATCCATATCGCGCGGATTGGGATGGGTAACGTATGCGGTCTTTTCACCGCAACGCACGTTGGTAAGACGGAATGCCGTCACACCCTCGGGCAAAGGAGGGGTGAATCCTTCTGCACGGGAAATATCCGCCTGCGCGTTCATCCGACTAAGTTCTACAACCTCCTTGATGGCGGCATATTGCTCGGCAGTTACCTCAACGTAATCGTCTACACGAAGCCCGTTTACACCGGGACGGCCGGGAACCCGTCTTGACTGACGGCCCGCCATGGCGGCAATATTCATCATCGTTGAAACGACACCGATCACGCCGACGGAACCATTGGGGGTATCCAAATAAACGGGGGCTGCGGCTTCATCGAGATTGCGTCCCGCACCTGCGGCAGGAAGACCTGCCTTTGCAAGTGCCTGCATGGTCAGTTCAAGTCCGCGGTAAGCATAATCCATGGTGTGGTTGTTTGCATACGCAAGTATGTTAAAACCGTATTTTTTGGCATCGTCAAGTACGCCTACATCGGCGCGGAGATACGCACCGCCGTAGAACTGATTACCGAAGCAATGCTCGTCGGGAAAGGTTGTTTCGAGATTAAAAAATTTTGCATCGCCTCGCTTAATAAAGTTTGCGACCTCCTCAAATCCTTTGTAATTTTCGGGGATGCGACGCTGGGGCAAAAAGTCACCCACTGCCGTAACTGAAAGTTTAGGTCTCATAATATTTACACCCTCCTCATCTGTATTCTTCAAAAACATCATAGCGGTTTTAATCCGCAACATATTCCTTCTTTATGGATTGATTCAATCTTTTTCCAAGCGCCAGCCGTGGTCTCCGTGGTAAATCATCAATCGGGTCATTCCGCCGTCGATGCAAACGTTCTCGCCTGTAATAAAGCCCGCCTGCTCCGAGCATAAGTAAAGCACCATATTGGCAACGTCGTCGGGGTTTCCCACTCTGCCTGCAGGCTGCTGGACAGCATCCGATCCGTTGTACACGGTATATTGATTGTCGATCCATCCCGGGGAAACAGAATTTACCCTCACCCGCCCTGCAAAGCTTGCCGACAGGGCGTGAGTCAATGCGGCAATGCCGCCCTTTGCCGCGGTATAGCTTTCGGTCTGCGGCTGACTCATACGGTCTCGGGAGGAGGAAATATTCACGATCGCACCCTTTGTCCGAAAATGGGGTGCAAAAAGCTTTGCAAGGTAAAAGGGCGCGGTGACCCCCACTTTTAGAGCGTATTCAAAATCCTCGTAGCCTCCCTGATCAATGCCGTACATGGCAGGGGCGGCATTATTGATGAGATAATCGATTCCGCCGTGTGTGGCAATCACCTTTTCCGCAAAGCGCTCCAAAATCTCCTTTTTGGAGAGATCTCCTACAAAAAAATCATTTTCCAAAAGGTCGATGACACAAACCTTGGCGCCTGCTTCCTCAAATTTTTCACGGATGCATTTTCCGATTCCGCGAGCACCGCCCGTAACCACTGCGATCTTGCCCTTAAAATCAAACATACGCTTTCTCCTTAATACGCCATTTCAAGTTCCGTACAAACGGGATAATGGTCGGAATATAAAAAGTTTGCTCCCCATCGGTCCCGCAAAATCTCAAAGCTTTGCACAGTGATATTGACGGGGGAAACGAAAATAAAATCGATGGGAAGTCCCTCGTCTCCGTTCTCGCCCCATTTGTTAAAGGTGCGTCCCGAATCCGTTTTTTGCGCTACCTTTGCGGTATCGAGGAACACCTGCGTCAAATCCTGATAGGCATAGGACTCCTCGGTGGAATTAAAATCACCGCAAAGAACGTAGGGGATGGTACTTTGGGACAGGGTTTCCACCAACTGCTTTGCGGCAAAGATCCGCGCTTTCAGTCCTTTATGATCAAAATGGGTAGCCACCACGTAAAATTCTGCACCGCAGATTTTCTCCCGCAAATGGGTGACGGTAAAATTTCGCTCCATGGAAGCATCGTAGGCAGGGGCTTTTTTGGTAGAATCCGTTCCGTAATAATAGGGGCTGAAATTCAATTTTTCAAAACGATCCAGTCGATAAAACACCATATTGTGGTTAAAATGCTCCCACCCGTAAACGCCGCCAAGCTTCTCTGCAAAATAGTCCCGATACAAATCGGGAGTCTCCTGAGTACAAATCACGTCTGCATCCAAAGAAAGCATATATTTGCAAAGGGCATCCTTTCGTTTGTGCCAATTTCTTTCATCCGTAAGCTCGGCATAATAGGTATTAACGTTGAAACTGACGATTTTCAAAGGAATTTTCCCCGTCGTTCCCGGGGGAATGGCGCAGACGGGCTTTGCGGCTTCGTCCGAATCCGTCTGTGTCGTTTGAGTAGCCGTGGTTTCCTGCCGCACTTCGGCAGGCGCATCAAGAGGTTTTAAGGAGGCACTGCATGACCACATCGTCAAAAGTTGGAAAATCAACAGAAAAAGTACCGTTAAACGCAAAAAAGGTTTCATCACTGTCTCCCGTGAAAATGAATATTTCCGCTACCATTGTAACACCGCAAAGAACATTTTTCAAGTCGTTTTTCTTCGGGCTACACCGCGTATCGGATGATGGATCCGAGGGGGGGCGGATCTTTTTCTATTATGCCCTTTTTGCGGAAATGACAATCAAAAGCGCAAAGCTTTTTCCAAAAAAGCCCCGATGATTTTTTCGCCTGTGAAAGTCCCCGGCAAGATTGACAAATGAATACTTTTTGCTATAATTTGATTAAGAAATGACTTTTTCTGCCAAAGGAGTAAAATTATGTGCGGAACCATCTATACTTCCGATGAAAAATTTTGGGGAGCAACCGACTCCGAAACCATACAAAACGCGGTAAACTTTGCCCACGAGACGGGCGCCGTTTCCGTTACCGTTCCGAGATACAACACAAGAACGGGTGAGAACATTTGGAACATCGACCGCGCCATCATTCTTCCCTCTCACATGGAGATCGTTTTGGAGGGCTGTCACCTGCGCCAGGCAGACGGTGCTATGGACAACATTTTCCGCAATTTCAGCAACCCCGAAACCGAGGGTCACACCTTGGAGGAACAAAGCTGTGATATTATCATCCGCGGTGTGGGAAAAGCAATTCTGGACGGAGGTATTCACAACGGCTTGACGGAGAAAACCTATAAGACCGTGGAAGGTATGCCCCACCACGCCCACAATCATATGATCCTCCTTTACAACGTGCGGGATTTTGTCATTGAAAATTTAGAACTGCGGGAGCACCGCTATTGGGCAATCAATCTGATTCACGCGGAACGAGGCAGAATCTCGGATCTTCTCATTAAAGGAGAATGCCATTGCCCCAATCAAGACGGCATTGATCTGAGAATCGGATGCAGCAACATCACCATCGAGCGCATCGTCGGTCAGACGGGTGACGACGTGATTGCACTTTCCGCCATCAACACAAACACGCCCAAATTCCGCCATTACGTGGAAAATCACAACTGCGACATTCACGACATCATTATCCGCGACGTAGTCGCAACCTCCATCGAGTGTGCCGTCATTGCCCTGCGTAACAACGGCGGCAATAAGATCCACGATATCACCATCGAAAACGTTCATTGCAATGATAACTACGCGGCGCAGGACGGAAAACTGCAGCCCGACTATCCCAGCTATAAAATCAAGCCCTTTGACTTCGTTCGCATCCGCAAAAGCAATTCCCCCTATGCCCTGCTGCGTATCGGTCAGCCCGGCTACGGCGGTCGTGACAGCGTATTTGGTGAGCTTTACAACATCCACGCCACCAATTTGCATATGGGAATCGGCTGTGTAATTATGGCAAACGTATCGCTGGAAAACTGCTACTTCGGAAATATTTACGCAGGAAACGACGTAGACTACATTTTCACCACCAAGGAACTGCGTACCGAGCGCGTATACGGTGCAAATATGAGAAACATCGTCATCGAGAACGTTTTCTATAAAAATGAGGACAACGAGTTTGCTACCGCCTTTGATCTGCACCAAAAAGATCAGGAATTCACCGCAGAGAACGTCTTCGTTCGCAATGCCTTTTTAGGAAACTGCAAAACACCCTTCCGCGTGGACTATGGCTCTCTGCGCTACGCCGGTGTTTTCGGAAAACACGTAGAAACCGAAAGCGGCGTTATCCCCTCCGAAAAGTAAAAACAGAGGCGGCGATTTGCCGCTTCTGTTTTTTTATAGATCTATTTAAGTACGGACCATCTTTTATAGTGCCAACAAACACTGGTGTTGCTGTACATATCCGCACGCGCCATGGAACTTTCCATACAAAAACATTTTCCTTTCACGCTCTCTTGAGGAAGGAGTACGTGGGTACAGTAAAAATTGGGCTGTCTGGGACCCACCCAATACTCGCAAGTCGCACACAAATTCAAAGCACCGTTCATAGAAAATTCCATCAGAATTCTCCTTTTTCAAAAAACATTTTTCTAAAAACAATTCTACTTCAGGTTTTGGCAAAATTCAAGAGATTTTTGCCAACGAAAAAACAATCGCAAGCGCGCTTTCTTATAAAGGCGCAAAGAGATTGATCCACAAAGCGGGACGAACGGCTGTGCCTTCGCAAAAAACGCCGTCACCGTCGGGGAGAATACTGCCGAATTCATCCACCAAAGCGGCGCATTCCGCCGCACTGCCTTGATCCTTGAGCCACCAAGCGCAATTGCCCGTCGATTCATCGGCATACACCTCGTGCAAAACAGCCTTAGGCGAAGGTTTGCACGTTCTGTCGCGGTCAGAAGAAAAATACGTTTCTGCTTCGGCAATACTCAGAAGAAACAGCTTATCACCGGATTTCTCGCAAATGCGTTCCGCTTCTTCCCGAGTAAAGGTTTCGCTGAAAAATTTCTCGTTCAGCCATTTCCGCAAAGAGCATTGCTCCCAAGAGGTTTCAATGGCTCGGGTATTGTACTGCTGCGAATCTACTCCCTCCACGGCAATCAATAAGGCTTGATCCCCCTCTACGGCAAGAACGCGCCAGGACAAAGGACTTTTTGCCGTTTCCTCTTTTCCATCGTGGTCAAAAGAGCCAAATTGGATCGTATCTCCTGCTTTGATCTCGCCGAAATCCTGCATTTTCCCATCTCCATTCGTCTGATTTTCCGTTTCTTTCTTCGGGTGCGCCGTGCAACCGACAAGCAAGGACAGCAGAAGCACCGCGGAAAGCATCCTGAAAAATAAATTTCCTCTCGACATACCTTCTCCTTTGATCGGGAAAGTTCCCTTCTTCCATACTACGATTCTACTGCAAAAAACGGTTCTTTTCAAGAGAATTTTTTTCAAAAAAGACAAAACGGTTGACAAAAAAATTCCTGATGACTATACTTTTCTTAAACCACAAGGAAGGATTTGTTTGATTGCATGAGAAGATTTTTGATTCCTTTTGCAGCAATAGCTTTGCTTTTCACCCTGTTGTTTTCGGGGTGCGCATCTTCCGCCTTGGAAAGTGCTTACAGGGAAACCATCTCACCTGCCGAGGTTTCTTCCTCTTTTGCGACAAGCACGACGAAAAAAATGACCACCACAACCAAATATATAAGCACCGACCCCGTAAAACCGTCGGATACTCCGCTTCCCCGTCCCGAAAAAAAGGAAAACGTTAAAAACATTTTGGTCATCGGAAATTCCTGCGCGTATTACTTTATGGACGAATTGGAAGGAATGGCAAGTGCTGCGGGCTTTCAGGTCAACGTATACAACGCCTACTATTCCCTTGCCTCCGGCAATCAGGTCAACGCCCATTGGGACAACCTTACAATTTATAAAGGCGATTCTGCCAAAGACAGCTATAAATTTTTTAAAACGGCAGACGGAGTACGCAAACAAGTAGGGCGAAGCATTACCCTTGCCGCCGCAATTTCTTATGCAGATTGGGACGTGATCGTTATGAACGAAAGCGTGCGCCCGAGAAAATGCGATACCTACGAAGCTATGTATAAAAATACCGTAGACGACGCCAAGCGCATCTACGATTATATCAAAAACGAGCATCCTCAAGCGGCGCTTTTCTGGTATCAGGGTTTCTCTTACGAAATCGGCTGGACTGCCAGCAACGATGAATCGGAATTTATGACCACCGAGGAAAGACAGAAAACAAATCACGAAAACATCAAGCTCGCTTCCCGTCTGATCTGTCAGCAAAACGACCTTGCCCTTCTGCCCGTGGGAGATGCGTGGCAATTGGCAAGAGCCAATCCCTCCTTTGGTCAGCACCTGACCGAACGATGGACAAACGGAAACCATATAGAGGATCACTATCACGACGGAGAAAGCGGCGGACAGTATCTGAATGCCTGCGTATTTTTCGAGGGCATCTTCCAAAAAAGCTGTGTGGGCAATTCCTTCTTTCCCACCGCAGGCGGTGAAATGGAGCACCCGCTGAATCAAAGCAAAATCAATCAGCTGCAGAAGATCGCACACCAAGCAGTTGCCGAGGTTTACGGAAACGATTTTGCAAAATAATAAAGCTTTCATAAAAAAAGAACTGATCTTAAAAAATCAGTTCTTTTTTGTTTTATTTCGTTTTTTGGGCAACTGACTCGAGGCTGTCACTGATCACGGAAAGACAACGATAAAATTCATTTCTCTCCTCCTCGGATAATGCGGCGCCGATTTCATCCAGAACGCCGTCGATTTTATCGGCAATCTTTTTTCCTACCACTTTTCCCTTTTCCGTCAACTGCAGGGGGCTTTTGTACCGCTTTGCACTTTTGGATTCACAGACGATAAAGGCGTTTTTCTCCAAATAATCCAGCGCGCGGGAAATGGTTGCCTTATCCTCCTCACACTTCTCACAAAGCTCCGTTGCGGTAATCTTTTCCGCACGAAAAATATAGTAAAGGCAAGATACGTGTGCGCTTCTCAAATTATATTCTGCCATTTCCTGATTTTTAATTTTACGAATGTTACGGCTGATTCGGTTGACAAACACCGTAAAAATCTCAAATCTTTCCTTCATCTGTAACCTCTGACATTTCATTTTTCTACTGAAAAAAGTTTAGCAAAAAAAGCTTTTATTGTCAAGATTTCCGTTAATCGATGGTCATATCCAATTTAAAGCGCAATATTTTTCTCAGGGTATTTTTGGGGAAATCCTCCATTCGGATCTTGACCACGGAGATTTTTTTGTACGGAACGGTATTTTTATTGAATTCCTTGATGTAGGGCTGCAAATGCTCCTTGATATCCTCGATTCCGTTTTTGGTAATGTACTCCTTGTCGGGAACGATTTCCGCTACGATGGCATTGAACTCGGGACCTCTGCGGCTTTTTCCCTCGTAGACGATGATATCCTGCACACCGGGAACGGAGATCAATTCATTTTCAATTTCCTCGGGGTAAACGTTTTTGCCGTTGGAAAGAATGATCAAATTCTTTTTTCTGCCCGTAATGAATAAAATGCGATCCTTGGTCATTTTACCGTAATCACCGGTTTTGAAAAATCCTTCCTCGTCCATTGCCTCCTGCGTAGCCTGGTCATCCTTATAATAGCCGAGCATGACGTTCGGACCTTTTACGCAAATTTCTCCTTCACCGTCTTCATTGGGCTCGGAAATTTTCACTTCATCCATATCCAAAACAGTTCCTACGCTTCCTTTGACTACGTGACGGCTTCGATTAACGGAAATCAGAGGAGCGCACTCGGTAATTCCGTAACCGTTCAAAACGGAAATACCTACGTTTTCAAAAAAGTCAATAATATCGGGATTGATGGGAGCTCCTCCGGAAATGATCATTTTCACTTCCCCGCCGAAAGCATTTCGGATCTGTGCAAAAAGCTTCTTTCTCAAATCCAAAGCGCCGAAACTTGCGGCTCTTGCCACTTTGCTGACACCGATCATCCCTTTGACAAGCTTTTCCTTGCCTTGATTTTGAATATTGGCACGAATTTTGCGGTAAAAGGTTTCCAGATACAGGGGTACCAAAATCAAATGGCCCGGTTTTTCCCTTTGCAATTCTCTCTGCACGTATCGAATTCCCCCGGAAATGTAAACCTCGGTACCGATCATCACGTGACCGACCAGCATAACGGTAGATCCGTAGGTATGGTGCGGGGGCAACACGGAAACGGTATTTTGAGCAAAGTCAATGTAGTGACAGATATCGGACATATCACGGATAATGGCGTCGGTACAATGCATAACGCCCTTTCCTTTTCCCGTGGTGCCCGAGGTGTATACGATCAACGAAAGCTTGCGGTTGTCAAAATTCACTTCAAAATAGGGTCTGCGATCCTCCAAAAACTTCTTTCTGCCCTCGGCAATCATATTTTGAAAACTGTTTTCTCCCGTCGTGCCAAAATAGACCACGGACGTTTCCAATTCGCAAATTCTGGAAATCCCTTCGCTCTTATCCGCAAGATCTCCGTCGCAAAACAGATAATCAATATCTGCATTTTTGGCAGTATTGGCAAGCTCCGTGGAACTCCAATCTCGGTCAAGGGGAATAAGTACCGCACCGATGAGAAGGGTTGCATAATAGATTACGGCAAAATCGTAGGACATTTTACCAACCACTACCACGTGCTTATCCTGCATTCCGCGGGAAAGCATCTCACTTGCCAGTGCCCGTACGTCA
The DNA here is from genome assembly GCA_045657125.1 of Eubacteriales bacterium. Taxonomy (GTDB): domain Bacteria; phylum Bacillota; class Clostridia; order Oscillospirales; family SIG627; genus RGIG5579. The sequence goes on along the minus strand of JAZOSM010000004.1, from coordinate 1,774 downwards.
TCACGAAATTCCATGTAGCTGATACACACCTTTTCTTTGTCGGTGGGCTTGATCCGGTAAGAAAAGGCGGTATTGTTCCCGTAGGTTTTGGCTGCGTATTCCACAATATGACGAATACTGTCAAATTCTTTTTTGGGGTGCAACTGATCGTTATTCATGATAACTCCTTTTCATAAGGTTAATATTTGCATATAAATTCCATAAAATTTGTTGAGGTTTCAACAAATCGCCCGTACATTCTAACACAGACTTGTTGATATGTCAACAGTTTTGTTTTTCAATGGTTTTCCTTACTCACAATTTATTGCAGCCTGTCCGGCAATAAGTCGAGCGATAAATTCACACTGTCCTTAATTATCGTGTGCTTGTCAAATTGTCAACAAATATTTTTATTATTTTCCTTAAAGAAGGTTGATAATTGCCCACGAATCCACACAGGAAATCAGGCTTTTCTCTTTACAAAAGAGAGCGATGGAGTTAAAATGAAAAAAATAAGGAGGATTATCTGATGATTTCGTACCGAAAGGAAAATTTGATCAACTCCCCCCTCCCCAACTCGATAAAGATTTCCGGCAAAACAAACAGCAGAATGTCAAGCTTCTTTGAAGAGCGCATTTTTTCCGCTTATGCCAAAGAAGTAGTTTATAAAGAAGCTCTCAGCGCCTTTGAAACTCAAGCGGACGACGACGAGCCTATGTGCCTTTGGCAAGGCGAATTTTGGGGCAAATGGGTCATCAGCGGTTGCGAAGTATACAAAGCCTGCGGAGATATGGAACTGAAAAACTTTTTGATTCAAAGCGCGTACGACGTAATGGCCTTTGCCCGCGAGGACGGCTATATCGGCAGTTACAAGGATTCCCTCAACGTATTTGCCACGCCCGAATATATCAATTGGAACGTTTGGTGCAGAAAGTACACCCTGTGGGGTCTGCTTTCCTGCTATGAAATTTCTCAGGATCAGAAAATTTTAGATGCCGCGGCGCGCCTTGTTCTTCATCTTTTCGATGAGCTGGACTCCCGCAACATCCCATTGGGTGACACGGGTACTTTTTTGGGAATGCCCTCCTGTTCGATTTTAAAACCCCTTTTGATCTTGTACCGCTACACCGAGGACAAGCGTTTCTTCGCCTATGCCGACAGGATCATCAAAGAATTTGAGAATCCCGAAAGCCGCACGCCGCAATTGATCGAAAACGCCCTTTTACAAAAGCCTTTTTCCCTTTGGAAAGAGAATCCCTTTTTGTGGGCAAAGGTCTACGAAATGACCTCCTGCTACGAAGGTATTGCGGAATACTATCGCATCACGGGAGAGAAAAAATATCTGGATGCCTGCGAAGGATACGCCGAAATCGTAGAAAACTATGAGAAAAACCTAGTCGGCAGTGCAGGTTTTAACGATATGTACGCCAATGCCGCAGGAGAAATCAACGCCATTTCCGAGCCATGCGACTCCATTCATTTGATGCGTCTTTACAAGGATTTGTTCGCCTGTACCGGCAAGGGAATTTATATAGACCGTTTCGAGCGCATCTTCTATAATGCATTTCTGGCAGGCGTTTTCCGCGACGGCAAATGGGGCGCACGGGGGGTGCGCGGCGCAGGACGTCATTTCTACGTAGAATCCCAAGCAAAATTCGTTCACAATCATTGCTGTGTCAACAATATGCCCCGCGCCTTTATGACCATGACAGAAACGGCGGTTATGTTCAAGGATAACACCGCTTTTATCAATTTATACGAAGCCCTTTCTTTAAAAAACGATGCTTTGAGCATT
>JAZOSM010000003.1:0-10374 GCA_045657125.1 Eubacteriales bacterium | reverse complement strand
GAGTCCTGTCACTAATGCTTGGTTGCGGGGGTGGGACTTGAACCACACGACCTCCGGGATTATTTTTCCAAGGCAAAGCCTTGGAAAACCACCTTGCGGTAACCCGAAAAAGGACGGCGGCGGGCTTTCGCCCTTTTTCCTTGCCTTTTTCGACCGCTGCGGAGCCCGCACCGTCCCTTCATCCGCTCTGCGGCGGGACGGCACGTGCCCCAACGAGCCACGCTCGTCGGTCTCATATCCAAAAATCGCAGGGTACAGATCTCTCCATAAGCACAAAAAAAGACACCCTATTGGGTGCCTTTTTTTCGTGGTTGCGGGGGTGGGACTTGGACCACACGACCTCCGGGTTATGAGCCCGACGAGCTACCAACTGCTCTACCCCGCGATATAGAATGGTGCCGTTGACGGGAATCGAACCCGTACAGTGTTGCCACCGAGGGATTTTAAGTCCCTTGCGTCTGCCAGTTCCGCCACAACGGCGTATGGTTCCTGTCACCAGCGCATACTATTATAACAGCGCAGAGGAGGAATGTCAACCTTTTTGATGAAATGTTTTCCATTTGTTCAAAAAAACCGTAGAAATCTTGACCTCGATTCTTTTTTGTGCTAAAATTTTCTTGTGAAGTTCCCCTGTCACAAATATTGTATGTAAAGGAAAGATAATTATGCTCGGCTATTATAATCCGTCGGTGATTTTGACCTATTTAAGCCTTTTTTCTGCCTCCTTCGGCATTGCCCGTGCATTGGAAGGCGGAGATAATAATTTATTCGCTGCGATCTTCTTTTTGATGTTCTCAGGTGTTTGTGATATGTTCGACGGAGCTGTAGCCGCCCGATGCAAACGCACGGAGGAGGAGAAGCTGTTCGGAATTCAGATCGATTCTTTGTGCGATCTGATTGCATTCGGCGCCCTGCCCGCCTGCATTACCCTTTCTTTGGCGGAGCATTCGACGTTCGCCCGCATCGGCGCCACGCTGATACTCTTATCCTCGGTCATTCGACTTGGCTTTTTCAACGTGCAGGAGACCGTCCGTGATCGCTCTGAAAAATTAACACACTATACCGGCTTGCCCGTGACCACCGTTTCACTCCTGTTCCCCGCCGCCCTTTTGGCAGGATATGCTTTTAAATTTCCTTTGGATCTGTTCGCTCCCGGATGCCTGTGCCTGTTCTCCTTTATGGAGGTCAGCCGTCTGAAATTGAAAAAACCCTACGGGGCAGGGAAATGGATTCTGCTTGCGGCAGGAATTTTGGTCTTTATCGGTATCATTGTTACAAAAATTTCGCCAAATCTATGAAAGAAACAGCCATCCGCGAGAAGAAAGTTTCCCTACGGGAGAAACTTTCTTTCTTTTTATATCCGCCCAAATGCGCCGCCTGCGGAACGGTAGGCTACTACGGACTTTGCCCTGAATGCGCGGCTTCTTTGGAGGATGCCTTTCAACCAAAAAAGTTCATTGCCGCCGAGGGCAACGGCTTTGCAGACGCTATGTTCTGCCTGTTCACTTACCAAAACCCCGTGGTAAAAACCCTGCTCTATCAGTGGAAACAAAGAAATTACCGCGACTTTCCCGACATTTTCCGTCCATACGTCTGCCGTTTCATCAAAAAGAAGCTTCTCCCCGAGAAAATTCACAAAATCGCCTATCTGCCCCGTCGTCCATACACCCGTTACAAAATGGGCTTTGATCAGGCAGAAAAAATCACTCTGCTTTTTTCCCGCGCTTTAGACTTCCCCGCAGAAAATCTTTTGCGGCGTCGGGGCTACGTCAAAATCCAGCACAAACAGAAATACGCCCAAAGGGAGAAAAACGTTCACAACACCTTTCGCAGTACCGCAGAATTTGCAGGAGAAACAATTCTCCTCATCGACGACATCGTAACCACAGGCGCCACCGCACGGGAGGCTGCGCGTATGCTGAAAAAAAGCGGCGCTATGAAGGTTTATATTTTATCCCTGGCGCATTAAGTTTCAATTACGCCTTGTTTGCAGTGCTATCCTGCAGCAAAGAAAATGGAGATCACCGTTATGAAACGAATCATTACAGAAAATGGAAAAAGCTTTTATCACATCGTAACCAGCCGTACGGCAGATGCGGCAGAGCAGTACGCCGCGTCCGTTTTATATCAATACTTGTTTCGCGCCACCGGCGCACTGGTCCCCTCTTTTTCCGATAACGAGCGTTGTCCCCGCCGCAGCCCCGAGATCCAAGTAGGGCGGCAGGCAAGAGGGATTGAAACCGACGTCAGCGGTATTTCCGCAAGCGACGGATTTCTGATCCAAACGCGAGGGGAGGACGTAGTCATCGCAGGCAAAACGCCTCGCGGAACCGTTTACGGCGTTTATTACTTTCTGAAAAAATTCATCGGCTTCAAATGCTTTACCAAGGACGTGGAGACCTTCGACCGCGTGGAAAAACTTGTGGTGGAGGATCTGGATTTGAAGATCGAGCCTGCCTTTGAATACCGCGAGGTCTATTTCCGTTCTGCCTTTGATCCTGCCTTCTGTGTGAAAAACGGCTTGAATTCCAATATGGCTCCCATTCCCAAGGAGTGGGGCGGGAAAATGAAGTTTTTCAACTTTCATCACTCCTTCGGAGATCTGGTGCCGCCCGAGGTGCATTTTGATGCCCATCCCGAATATTTTTCTCTGGTGGACGGCGTTCGCCTGAAAGAGCGTACCCAGCTTTGTCTGACCTGCGAGGGCACCTTCCAAGAAGCGAGAAAGACCCTGCGGAAATGGATCCGCGAAAATCCCGATTGCAAGGTTTTCTCCATTGCCCAGAACGACTGGCAGAATAACTGCACCTGCCCTGCCTGCAAGGCGTTGGATGAAAAATACGGGACCCCTGCGGCTTCCGTAATCACCTTCGTCAATCGCTTGGCAGAAGATATCCGCGAGGATTATCCCGACGTGCTTCTCCACACCTTTGCCTATAAATATACAAAAAAAGCCCCTCGGGGACTCAAGGTCGCGGACAACGTGATCGTCCGCCTTTGCAACATTGAATGCAGCTGGGATATCTCCATGGAGCGACAGGCAAAGGAGCGAAGCGAATCGGAAGCGACAGGCTTTATAGAAAACATTGGAGAGTGGGCAAAGCTTTGTAAACATCTGTATATCTGGGACTACGCCTGCGAATTCTGGAATTACCTCATTCCCTTTCCCAATTACCGTTCCCTGCCCGAAAATATGCGCACCTATAAAAGGCTCGGCATTGCAGGCGTCATGCAGCAGGGCAACTTCGCCTACGGCGAGACCTCTGCTCTGGCAGATCTGGAATGTTACCTTGCCGCGCGGCTCCTGTGGGATCCTGACGAGGACGGAGAAGCTCTGATCGACGAATTTCTCCGCGGTGTTTACGGCGATGCCGCCTTCCCCTATATGAAACGGTACGTGGAGCTGCTTTTGGAGGCAGTCGAGGGAACGAGTCTGACCATCCATCTGTTCTCCGATGCCGAGATGCTCACCGACGAGCTGGTACGGGAAGCGGAAGAACTCTTTGAAAAAGCTCTTTTGGCGGCTAAAACCCCGAAGCAAAAGTGGTACGTGGAAAAGGAATCCCTTTCCGTGCTCTATCTCAAAGCCTCGCGCCTGCCCTTGGAGGATCCTACCCGAGAAGATCTGATCGACAAACTCTATGAAAAGGTAAAGGAATTCAATATCACCGAGATCCGCGAGCGCCGTCATCTCGACGTCGCCTTTGACAATCTGCGTACCTCGCGCTACGCCCGTTCCCGCGAAAATGAATACAATCTGTATTATATTATGAAATAAACACGCTCTCCCCGGAACGGCAGGGGCTTGGCACACAAAGGAGGTTTTATGATGATTTCCCGTTTGACAGTTCCTTTTAAGGACATTTTCACCAGTATTTTTACCGTAGAAACCGAGGAAGGCGTCGTGGTATTCGATACGGGAACCTATCCTACCGACGTAACCGATTACCTTTTACCCTTTTTACAGCAGCGCGGAATCGCCCTTGACCAAATCAAGGTGATTTTCATTTCTCATTTTCACGGGGATCACGCAGGGGGGCTTTCCACTCTGGCGCCGATGGTTCCCAACGCCCGTATCTATACCCGCAGTAAGAAGATCGCCGAGGCTTTTCCCCTGCAATGCCACACGCCCGAGGACACAGAGGAGTTTTTGGGCGTACTGCGCGTAGTGACCATTCCCGGGCACAGTATGGACAGTATGGCGCTTTGGGATACCCGTTCCAACACCCTGCTCAGCGGTGACTGTCTGCAGCTATTCGGCATTTTCGGTGACGGAGATTGGGCAGCCAACATCAGTTACCCCACCCTGCACTTACAGGCTTTGGAAAAAATCGCCGGACTGCCCTTGGAACAGATTTTCGCCGCCCACGATTACCACCCGCAGGGCTGGTGCTACAAGGGTACGGAGGAAATTTTATCCGCTTTGGAAAATTGCCGCAAGCCCCTGTACCTGCTGCGGGATCTGATTGCGGAAAATCCCACCCTCTCCGATAAAGAGATCGCCGCTTTGTTTACCGACGGAGGAAAGAGACCCTCTCTCCGCGCTGCCGTGGTAAGCGCTTGCCGTTCGGAGCTTATTTAACTTCCCCAACAAACGGCTACGCACAAGTGCGTTTCCTGTTGGCATGCCGGCTATGCAATTGTTGCTTACTACCCATAAAGGGGTCTAATACAGAGCCTTCTGCACCAACAAGCTTTTCTATCATAAATTTTCCGTGATTTTGTGTAAACATCGGCGGCGTCCACCCCCCCGCCCTTTGAATCACGCAACGATCGCGCGGTTTTCTTTATACAGCAAAAAAGTCGAGGATTATCCTCGACTTTTTTAATTATTTTCCGCCTGATACAAAACCCGATCGGCTTTGATGGTGGCAAGCACTTTCAAGTTGCGTATTTCTTCAGGGGGGATGCTTTCAGGGTCACGGTCCAAAATCACAAAATCTGCCGCCGCCGAGGATTTCAAAACGCCCTTGGTTTCTTCCTCTCCATAGGCGAAAGCACCGCCGCAGGTAGCCGCCCGCAAAGCATCCGCACACGAAATTCGGTTTTCCTCCCCGATCAGAACGCCGTTTCGGGTTCTGCGGTTTACCGCGCACCAAATGCTGTGAAGCATATCGGGAACCGTTACGGGGCTATCCTGATGGAAATTAAAGGGCACGCCCAGATCCATTGCCTTTTTTACGGGGCTGATCCGCATTCCGCGCTCGCCCAAGTTCTTCAGGTGGGTATCTCCCCAATAGAAACAATGGCCCACGAAAAAGGATGCCATCATCCCCGTCTTTGCCATACGCTCCAACTGATCGTAGCCCACGGTCTGCGCGTGGATCATCACAGGGCGCAAAGCCTTGACGGATGCATCCTCTGCCACGATCTTCTCCCAAGCAGAGAGAAACTGCTCCGACGCCGCGTCTCCGTTGCAATGGGCAATGGGCTGTAGTCCCTGTGCCACGGCAGAACGCATACGCTTTTCCACCGCTTCATCGGATAGCGTAGGATAGCCGCAATAGCTCTCCTCCCCCTCGTAGGGCTTTCGAAGCCAAGCGGTACGCACCTGAGGAGATCCGTCCAAAAACAGCTTCACTCCGCCGATCTTCAGACCACTCTTATACCCTCTGCCATGACGGTCAAGGATCTCCCGACGTTTTTCGGCAAAAGAAAGAGAAGCGCCCAGGTATGCTACCACGTCCAGATCCAGTTTGCCCTCCTGCGCCACCGTCTCCAAGGCGGCAAAGGTCTCCGCGCCGTTACTGCTTCCGTCCTGCACCGTGCCAAAGCCATACTGCAGGTAATGTTCCTGCGCCGCAAGGATCGCTTCTTTCCGATCCTGCAGGGTGATTTTCTGTGCAAAAATCGAGGCAAACGCCCCTCGGGCTGTCTCCTCGAAGTAGCCGTTCGGCTTTCCGTTTTCATCCCGTGCCGCAAAACCACCTGCGGGACAAAGGTAATTTTCCTCAAAGACACCTGCTTTTTCCATAGCGGCGGTATTATAGGCGGCAACGTGCCCCGAAATATGTACGCAGGCAACAGGCCCGCCACCCAAGCGATCCAAATCCGCGGCGGTGGGGTGTCTGCCCTCTTTCATAATGGCAGGATCGTACCCCTTGCAGGTAATGGGCTCCAAGGGAGAGATCCCCTTTTCCCTGCGGAATGCGGCAATGCGCTCCAAAATCTCGTCGATGCTCTCCGCGCCCCGCAGATCACAGTATTTGGTCAGGTTCATTCCCACGGTCAGCAGATGACTGTGTCCGTCCACAAAAGCGGGCATCATCATTTTCCCTGCAAGATCCACTTTTTCTCCTGCAAAGCCTTCGAATTCCGAAAGCTTGCCTACAGACAGAATTTTTCCGTTTTCCGTTAAAACTGCCTGACAAACAGGATTTTCCCGGTCCATGGTGCGAATCACACCACCGTAATACAGTTTTTTCATACCAATACCTCTCCCGCTTTTCCGAATTCTCGAAAGATCGCGCCAACTCTTTACCCACAGTATATCAAAAACCGTCCCCATTGTAAAGAAAAGGGCACAGTTTTCCCCTAGATAGAAAAAAATTCACCCGCAGTGCGGGTGAATTTTCGTCTGTTTTCAGAACAGGTCAGCTGTACCGAAATCCGTTGCCGGAGCCTTGGTGGAGTTATTCTTTTCAGAATCCTTCAATACAGGCCCGGTTCCTTTAAAGGAAACAGAGAGAACGTTCTCTGTATCAAATACAGTGTCTTGTGCCCGGGGCGCAATATAAGTCTTCTTCATTTCTTAACGCCCCCTTATTTGCAAGCTACAGCCTTCTGAATGTAGTACAGGAATGCGGTTGCGTTATTTCTCATTGCGTTTGCTTCGTCGTTTGCAAGCTGTGCCGCAATTGCTTCGATGGAAGCAGTGTAGGTCATATGAACGCCTGCATCGGATTCAACGGAAAGCACGAAGTTCTCTGCCAAAAATTCGTGTGCGAAGTAAACGTCAGCGGTGATGGTGGAAACCACGGTAGCCTCGCCGCCTTCTTCTGCTGCGGGAATGGTCTCCTCGGTCACGGTAGCCTTCACTTCTTCACCGTTGATGGTGAGTTTTGCATTTGCTACGGTGCCGTTTACCTTTGCAGTCAGTCTCAGACCTGCAGCGTCACCCATCAGGAGAGTAACGTTTGCGTCTGCTACGCCTGCTTCGCCCATTTCAGCCTTGGGCTGAGCTTCAACAGCTGCGGGAGTCTTTCCACAGGTGGTACCGTGGTTGTATACGCTGTTGAACTCGAGAATTGCGCCTGCATATTCTGCCCAGGTGGGATACTTTTCTGCCCAAATGACACTTGCTTCGCTTGCAAGGCCTACGATGCTCAGTTTCGTATCCTCGAAGCAGGAGCCGGTCAGGGTAATATCGGTTTCGAAGTCGCCGAGACCGATGCCGTCAAATACGATGGAGTAATTGCCCTGATAGATTTCAAGGTCAGCCTTGCCGCCGCTTGCCAGAACGGTTTCGCCCATGGTCACGGAGTAGGTGAATGCATCACCGTACATATTGACTTCATCCAGACTCAAAACGATGCGGATACCAAGTCTCTCGGAGAGACGGATGGTAGCGCCGTTGGGGAAGATGGGAGAACCGTAGATGCGCTTGATTTCGGGAACGTCGGTATCAATGCAGTAACCGCCGTAAATGCCTTCAGCCTCGTTGAGGTTTACAACTGCAGTTGCGGGAACGATTACGTAATCGTGAGCCAGCCAGCCCTCGGTCTGAGTAACGTTCAATTCGCCGTTAAGCTTCTTAATCTCAAGGTCTGTATTGGCGCTGATCTGAATTTCTTCGCCGATCGAGGTGAATTCATCAAAGATGCCTTCGCCGCCGAAGCTGAGTGCTTTGCCTGCGGTCTGTTCAACCGTCAAGGTTGCAGTACCCTTCACGTCAATTGCGTTTTCTTCACGGCATACTGCGTAAACGTCTTCGGTAAACGCGCCGCCCTTGATGGTGGTGGTAACGTCACCGTCGATCAGCTTCAGAGAAGAATCTCTGCTTCCCCAAATTACGCCGCCGACAACGTCACCCTTGAAGGTACCGTCGTTGATGATCAGTTCAATGTTACCGTTGGTGCTGCCGTTTCTGGAACCGCCTGCAATAGCGTTACGCATATGAGCAGTCTCTGCATAGCTGTAGAAGTTACCGCCGTTGACGGTGGTACGGATGTTACCGTTAAGTACACTGGTGGTACCGCCGCCCTGACCCCAGAAGCCTACGAAGGAACCGCCGTTGATGGTGGTATCGATGGCGTATTCTGCATTCTCGGGCTGATTCTGAATGCTGGCAGAACCGGCGTAGACGTAGCTCATATTCGCGGTAAAGTTGTTGATGGTAGAGATAACGACGCCGTTGTAGGTGGGAGAACCGTTACCGAGATAGAAGGTTGCGTTTTCTTTCGCCCAGCCTTCACCGCCGTTGATGATGTTGGTGATGGAGGGACATACAACAGCACCGGTACCGACGGAGCCGCCGTAGTAGTTACCGTTGAAGGTACCGCCGTTGATGGTATTGGTAATACCCTTTTCGATGGTAGCGTCGCGCCAAGAACCGCCTGCAAATACGGTGTTTTCACCGGTGTATTTGTCGAAGGTACCGCCGTTGACGGTGGTGGTAATGGATTCGATGTCGGAATATCCTCTGTACGACTTATCAACAGAACCGTAAGAGCCTGCGCAGAACATATGGAAGGTACCGTAGTTGATGGTGTTTACAATGTTCTTCGCACCGTTTCTCAGATTTTCACCGTACGTTGCCGCAAGGTTGATCCAAGAGGTCTGGGTTGCGGTGGGAGTTTCTGCCGCTTTGGCTTCTGCGATCTTTTCGCTGGGGTACTTACCGTTGGACTGGTCCATACCGCCGCCGAATACGAAGTATGCAAAGTTCAGTTCGGGAGCTTCTTCGCCTTCCGCTACGGTAGCAGAACCAAAGTTGTTTTCGATGGTGCCGGTAACGTAGAGGTAGTCGGAACCGCCGTATACACGGTAGTAGTCGCCCTGGATGTAGTTGTTGGTAATGTTACCTACGATACCCCAACGCATACCGCCGTGGAGGGTAATATCAGCGCCTGCGCCCTTGGATTTCAGCCAAAGACCGCCTGCGAAGTTGTTGGTAATGCTGTTTGCGGTGTTGTACTGTACGTATTCTTCGTTATAACCGGAACCGCACACAACCTGGTCACGAAGGATCACGCCTGCTTCGTTCATGGTCTCTTCGTTGTAGTACTTGTAGAGTTCGTTTTCTGGATCTCTTACGGGATTATCCTTACCGGAGCAGATATTGTTCTCGATGGTATCTACCTGACCGTTACGGTGTCCCAAATAGGTCCAACCCTTGTTCAGCTTACCGCCGTAGATATTGTTCTCGATGGTACCTGCGTTGTGGAAGATAGCATCAGAGGGGATGCCGTATGCGCCCATGATATCAACTTCATCACTGAAAGAGCCGCCGTAAATGTTGTTCACGATGGACTCGGAGCCGCACAGATTGCCGCCGCCGCAGTAATTCTTTTCAAAGGTAGCGTTGTAGATGTTGTTTACGACGCTCTTAACCCATACGGAGCCGCCGCCATAGTAAGTGCCCTTAAAGGTACCGCCGTAAATGTTGTGAACGAAGTTCTGGTGACGTTCGTTCTGACCTGCCATGTAAGCCGTGCCCTTGAAGGTACCGCCGTAGATGTTGGTGGTAAAGGTTTTATCTGCGTAAACGGTGGTGGTTCTGTTCTGTTTTCTGTTTACGGGCATATAGCTACCCGTCCAAGTACCGCCGTAAATGTTGAGCACGGCGTTGACTTTATCGTCACCGGAAACGGATTCACTGCGGAAGGTGCCGTAGGTACCGCTGTAAACGTTTGTTTCAAACGTCTTGCTAATATAGTTGTAGGAGTTGCTTGCAGTCTTGGTTGCGCCGTCGCGTCCGGAGATCTGGAAGTAACCGTTACCTGCGTAAATTTCGGTGTAGGGAGAAGTTGCAACGTCGTCGAATGCGTAGTAGTTGTACAGATGGGTTACTGCCGCATTGCTTGACTTTGCAGTGGCAGTACCGGTAGAACCGCCGTAAATGGACTTAAATCCGGGCAAACCGCCGAAATAGTTTTTAACAACGTCAACGGTACCGTTCTTTGCACCGCCGAAGAACCAGCGCTTGGTAGTGCCATCGTTAAACTGAGGGTAACCTGTGATAACGTTGGTTACGTTGTAACCGCCGGAGTTATTGGTTCCGTAGAAGTCGCACAGGAAGGTGGGATATACTTCCTTGGTACCGTGGATATAGTTATATACGTTGGTGGGAGCGTAGGTCTTGCTGGAAGTCGAACCGGACGCCTTGAAGTTGTAGATAGTACCGCCGGAGATTTCGTTGCAGACGGAAGTAAC
>JAZOSM010000002.1:0-43319 GCA_045657125.1 Eubacteriales bacterium | reverse complement strand
TCAAAAGATCCTCGCGAAGAATATCGGGATCAAAGTAAAGCTCACCGCAATTGTCCTCTCCCAAATAGGGCTGAGAAAATGCGGCGGTATGTCCGCCCGTAGAGCCGTCCATAACGAACTTAATGCCCATAAAACGAACGTGTTCGGTACCGAATCCCGTGGTCAGTCCCATATCCATCATTCTTTGTGCCATGGGCTGTGCTTTTCCGCTGCGTCTGCCGACACAGTAGTAACCGACGCGAAGCTTGAGTCTGCCCTCTTTTTCCAAATTCTGCAGAGCACGGAAGCTGGCAGTTACCGAGCCCATCTCACCCGTAGCCGTAACGCCCTTGCTGAAATACTCTGCCTGAACTCCTGAAATCATCGCATCTTTTTTCTGAGAAAGCTTAATGGGGGGAGTAGGAATTTTTCCCAAAGCAGACCCCGAAAGCATTCCTGTCAGATGACCATTCTCATCGCGGAACAAATGCCCGCCCGTAACGGGGTCGGGGGATTCATCCGTAAGACCTGCCAAATTCAGCGCCAACGTGTTGACAACACCGATGTGACCGCAGGTTCGGGTCAGACAAACGGGATGGCGGTCGGTAACCTGATCGAGCATTTTCGCAGTAAGCAAAATCTCGCCCTCGGAAAATTTGCTTTCGTCATAGCCGCGGCCAATAATCCATTCTCCCTCGGGAGTCGTTTTTGCTTTTTCTCCAAGGTAAGCAAGAAGCTTTTCCAGCGAAGACGTTTTTTCTCCGCGCAAATCCAACTGAACAAAGCGAACCGTGTACGAACCCATCGGATGGGTATGGCAGTCGATGAAGCCGGGGGTAGCAAGTCTGCCGCCGAGATCAATGATCTCGGTATCTTCATCGGCGTAACGACGCGCTTCTTTCTCCGTGCCCACGAACAAAATACGTCCATTTGCTATAGCAAGAGCAGATGCCTGTGCACCTTCCTCCTCCATGGTAAGAAATTTTCCGTTTACAAGTAATTTTTCCGCTTTTTGCATAAGACCTCCCGCAAGCAATTCAATATAAACCATTTTACCTTGTAATCAAACGTTCGTCAATCGTTTTTTTAAAAAGAAACTCCCGAATCAAAAATTCGGGAGTTGGATGCGTCAATTCTTCTTGGAAAACTTTCTTACAAGATAGAAGATGAAGTGCAGAACAAGTCCTACGGCAATGGCAACTACCAAATCCTTTGCTACCGTCAAAACAAAGGTAAGCACGAGAATGATGATGCCCGTTACCTTTTCGGTTTTCAAAAGAGAAAGGAACTTGCGCCATTCGCTCATATTGTAAGCTACGATGAACAGAATTGCCGCGATGGTGGGCATGGGAATCAGTTTTGCCAGAGGCATCAAGAATACCAATACGAGAAGCAAAACAATGGCGTGTACCATACCTGCAACGGGGGTTCTTCCTCCGTTTTTCGCATTTGCCGCAGTACGGGCAATGGCACCCGTTGCGGGAATACCGCCGAACATAACGGAGAGCATATTACCTGCGCCCTGCGCTACAAGCTCAGCATTGGGGTTGTGCTTGGAATCCACCATGGAATCTGCCACAACGCAGGAAAGCAGAGACTCGATTGCCGCAAGGACCGCAATGGTTACGGCATCGGGCAAAAGAGAAAGCATTTTGGATACGCTGAAATCCACGGAGCCCAAAACGAATTTGGGGAGGCCCTTGGGAATCTCATAAAGCTCACCGATGGTAAAAACACCCTCGTCCAAAGCGGGAATCAGTTTCACGAGCAAAGCGCCGACCACAACGGCGATCAAAGACGGAGGAATTTTTTTCTCAAACTTGGGGTAGATAATCAAAATCAAAAGAGATACGGCTCCCACCAAAAGCGCCTGCCAGGAAAACGTGGAGATCGAAGCAATATTTGCCTCAATCTTTTCTACGGTTTCCACCGCTTTGGTTCCGTCGGCATACTGCAAACCAAAGAAATCTTTGATCTGTCCCAAGAGAATGGTAACCGCGATACCTGCGGTAAAGCCAACGGTGATGGTTTTGGGAACGAAACGGATCAAGCCACCTGCTTTGCAAACGCCCATGATGATCAGAATCAAGCCTGCCATCAGGGTTGCAAGGATCAGGCCACTCATACCCTCACGGTTGACGATTCCTGCCACGATGGTAGCAAATGCCGCAGTAGGTCCTGCGATCTGTACGCGGCTGCCGCCAAGCAAAGAAACTACAAAGCCTGCGGTAATTGCCGTATAAATACCTGCTGCAGGAGATACTCCGCTAGCAAGAGCCAAAGCAATGGAGAGAGGAAGCGCAATAATGGCAACAATCACACCTGCAATGAGATCTTTGACGAACTGATCTTTCCGATAGGTTTTCAGAATACTGAAAAATTTAGGCATCAAATAGAATTTTTCCATAATAAACCTCTTATTTGCTTTCCGCGTTTTTGGATTCTTCCAACTGATTGAGTTTATGGTGACGACGGTTCTTCACTTCATCGGACATAGGTTCGATTTCGCCTGCTGCCTGAAGTGCCATACGGGTGAAGACAGGTCCGAACAATTCATAGATCAATACGGCAAACAAGGTGATATTGCGGATCAGATTTCCCTGTTCTCCAAGCTGCATCGCGGTGGTACACATACCGAGAGCAACGCCGGCCTGGGGGAGAAGCGTAATTCCGAGATACTTGCAAATAGAGGGAGAGCATTTGGTCATTTTCGCACTTGCCATGGCGCCAAAATACTTGCCCGCACTGCGGAAAAGAATGTAAACTATACCGATCAGGATGATGGAAAAATCGGTAAATACATCAAGCTCAAGCTCTGCACCGCTGATTACGAAGAACAAAGCAAACAAAGGAGAGGTCCACTTATCAGAGCGATCCATCAAATCATGAGAAAGAGGACAAATGTTGCAGAACACGGTTCCCAGCATCATACATACGAGCAAGGAAGAAAAATGCACCGCAACGGGTCCGATTTCAAAATGAAGTCCCGACAGAGATGTGGTAAGAAATACCACTGCGATCGTCAGATTCAGACGGTTGGTATTGGAGTTAAACAGTTTTTCAAGATGGGTCAAGATCCATCCCATTACCGCACCGAGAATCAAAGATGCGGCAATCTCGATCAAGGGATTTACAAAAATGGAAATCAGATCCAAATCTCCGCTGACCAGTGTCTTTGCAATACCAAAGGAAACGGCAAAGGCAATCAAGCCAACCGCATCGTCCAAAGCAACAATGGGGAGAAGAAGCTTGGTCAAAGGACCTTTTGCCTTATACTGACGGACAACCATCAAGGTTGCGGCAGGAGCCGTGGCAGTGGCAATTGCACCCAAGGTCAACGCTTGCGCCATGCTGAGCTTATCGGGCATCAAATAATGCACACCGATCAAAGAAAAATCCACAAGAAGCATTGCAACGACCGCTTGCAGCACACCGATTACAAGTGCCTGCTTACCGGTCTTTTTCAGTTCCTCCAAGCGAAATTCGTTTCCGATGGCAAAAGCGATAAAGCCGAGCGCCACCTCGGAAACCAATCCGAGACCTGCAACGACCTCGTGAGAAGCAAATCCCAAGCCGTCAATGCCCAAAAGTCCCAGGCAGTACGGTCCGATCAAAACGCCTGCGATCAGATATGCGGTAACTGCGGGAAGTTTGAACTTTTTAAACAGACGGGTCATCAAAAGACCTGCTAAAAGTGCTACGGAAACAGTAAGTAACGTATTCATAAAAACGCCTTCTTTTCTTTATTTTTCGAAACTGAGATATTATACACCTCACGTCTCTTGCAGTCAATGGTATTTTCGACAAAGAATTGATAAAATTCCATCTTTTTTTCACCATTTTTCCTTACGAAAAAACACACGAAGCTTTTTCTTTTTTTCTTGCGAAAACCGAAAATCTATGTTAATATGAAAAAAAGCGAAGCAAAGGAGATACTTTGATGAAATACGAGCAGCTTTCCAAAATACGAAGCGGTCAGGACGGCGCTGCTTTCGGAGACACATTTTTTCGATTTAACGCAAAAGGAATCGGGTTCGCCTATTCTGCACAGGACGTTTTCAACCCTGCCGATCCCGAGGAAATTTTGCCCTATACGGAATTTGCACTGGACAAGACCGATCTTATTTGCCCCCACTGCAATACCGTTTTTTTCGGAAACGAAAAATATGACGAGGCAGACGAATTCCCTCTCCTGTATGCAAACGTATACAACAATTACTCCAAGGAGAATGATCGGAAGGTCGGACAGCTTTGCGTGTACAGGCTGTTCCGCAAAAACGGTGAATTTTCCACGACGCTGGTTCAAATCATCGAAATCGGTTTTACCACGGACCTGCTTTGGTGCTCCTATGCCGCAGACGAAGAAGAAAAAGACGTTCGTCCCTACGGAAACTTTTTGGCAGATTTGGATAAGAATTTGCTCTACGCCTATGTTATGCGGGATAAGGACTGTTTGACCCGATATTTTGCCTTTGCTTTCCCCTCCCTCAAGGACGGTGTAAAAAATGATGACGGTATCTCCCGCGTGGTTTTAAAGAAAGAACAAATCCGGGATCAATTTGACACGCCTTACCACAAATTCATTCAGGGAGGCGCCTGTTATAAAGGGATGATCTACTCCACCGAAGGCTTTGGAGAAAACGAAAAATCCCGTTCCGCCATTCGCATCATCGACCTTGCCAAAAAAAGTCAGATTGCCTATTTTGATTTGTGCGATGCAGGTCTCCCCATTGAACCCGAATGGATGGAATTCTACCAAGGAAAATGCCTTTACAGCAATGCTTCCGGGTACATTTATCAAATGGATTTTGAAATGGAAGGCGGTAGTTTGCAATGAAAAAGTACGACGTTGCCGCTTATATCTGGCCCTCTTACACGGGGGACGAACTACGCACCCGCATTTTTTGGCCCGATGGGATCGGCGAATGGGAAACGGTTCTTGCTGCAAAGCCCAAGTTTGAGGGACACGCCTGGCCGAGAAAACCCCTTTGGGGCTACTGCAACGAGGCAAACGATGCCGTTATGGAGATGCAGATTGAGGAGGCTACCCGCCACGGCGTAAACGTATTTATTTACGATTGGTATTGGTATGACGGTCGTCCTTTCCTGGAAAACTGTCTGAACGACGGCTTTTTAAAGGCGAAAAATAACAAGAAGATGAAATTCTTCCTGATGTGGGCAAACCACAACGTCAACCACCTTTGGGATCGCAGACTTGCGGGAACGGAGGAAGGAAAGACCATTATCTGGAACGGCTTTGTGGATATGAAGGATTTCGCGGCAATCGTAGACCGCTGGATTGAAAAATATTTCCATCTGGATAATTACTACACCATTGACTCCAAGCCCGTTTTATTGATCTACGATATAGAAAATCTCGTGGTCGGCTTCGGCGGTATTGAAAACACGAGAAAAGCAATGGATTACCTTCGGGAAAAAGTAAAGGCGGCAGGATTTCCCGACGTGCATTTGCAGTTCTGCGTTCGCGGTGACCGTGATTGCAATCCCCAACGCGTGGGAGAGGAATGTACATACAAGCAGCTTTCCGAACGCCTTGGTGCTGACAGCATCACAAACTATCAGACAGGTCAGCTTGTAAGCTACGGCGGAGATTTTCTCGATCAGCTTGAAAACGAAAAGGCGGCGTGGAAAAAGATCGACGAGGATTATTCCATCCCCTATTTCCCTCACGTTTCCTGCGGTTGGGACACCAATCCCCGCTATCGGATGTTTATGCCCAAGATCATCACCAACAACACCCCCGAAAATTTGGAAACCGCTTTCCGCACAGCAAAGGAATACGTGGATTCTCACGATCTTCCCGCCCCGCTGATTACCGTAAATTCCTGGAACGAATGGACCGAGGGAAGTTATCTTCAGCCCGATGATCTTTACGGCTACGGCTATTTGGAAGCACTGAAAAAAGTTTTTGTAGATCAATAAGGAGTTCTTATGAAGTACGTTAATCAATTGCAATATCCCGATATGCTTTACGTCACAGGATGCGACCTGGAGGGCGAAGCACGGGAAGAAGGAAAGAAAACCACGGTGAAAACCTCGGGATGCGGTCTTTGCTCTGCGGTAATGATCGCAGACAGACTTCTCCCGAACTGTGATTTTGATTTGGAAAAAGCAATGGAAATTTCCATTGAAAGCGGCGCCAATCGCAGATTCGGTACCAATTACCCAAAATTCGGACCTTTGTTTGCACAGCGCTACGGCTTGACCTTTGAAGCAACCACCGATATGGA
The DNA here is from genome assembly GCA_045657125.1 of Eubacteriales bacterium. GTDB lineage: Bacteria > Bacillota > Clostridia > Oscillospirales > SIG627 > RGIG5579. The sequence continues at coordinate 37,089 of JAZOSM010000002.1, read as the reverse complement.
AAAACTGTTTGAATGTCTGCGTACCGGCGGAGTTGCCGCAGCAAACGTAGGCGGTGACCGCGAGGGCTACACGGGCGTATTCAGCCACGTGGGACACTATATCGTGGTAATCGGAATCGAGCCGGACGGACGACTTGCCATTTTAGACCCTGCTTACGAGGAAGGCATCTACGAGGAGGAAGGCAGAAAAGGCAAGGTGGAAGTCAAAGCAGGCTACATCGCCCTTTGTGCCCCCGAGGTTCTTGAAAAAGAAATCTCCAACCGAAACCCCGCCCTGTACCTCTTTCACAGAGCATAAATTGACAAAAAGGAAGCACGAAAAAATCGTGCTTCCTTTTTTCTTTGAGCAAAACAAAAAGTTTATACCAAACTTTGTCTATTCAATAAAGCAGGTATAATTTTTGCGCCGCGGAATACACTTTTCTCAAAGAGAAGCTGTGAGGTGCGATATGAAAAAAGAGAATTTTCTTTGGGGTTTGGGAGGATTTGCTTTTACAAGTCTGGCGGGAACATTTTTACACTTTTTGTATGAGCTGAGTGGAAAAAAGTTTTGGGCTTCGGTTGTTTCGGGGGTCAACGAATCCACTTGGGAACACATGAAACTTTTGTTTTTCCCCATGCTGCTGTTTGCGGCGGTTCAATATTTCTTTTACGGGGATCGGAAGGATTTTTGGTGCGTTCAGCTTCAAAGCATTTTGACAGGGCTGACCCTCATTCCCGTTCTTTTCTACACCTATAACGGCGCGGTCGGTAAATCCCCCGATTGGCTCAACATTTCGATTTTCTTTATTTCGGCATTCTTTGCATATCGCCGCGGAGCAAAGCTGCTTTCAACGCCTGCGCTTCCCTGCCGTTTTTCCCTTTTGTCTCTTGTAATTCTTTGCGGAATCGCAGTTCTTTTTGTGATTTTCACCTTTTATCCGCCCGAAATCGGATTGTTTCTCGATCCCGTCAGCGGCACCTACGGAATAGAAAAAATGGCTTGACAGAAAATCTGTCAAGCCATTTTGTTTTGCAATCAGAACTTGATTCTCTCGGCGATATAAGCCTTTACCTCTGCAACGGGAATACGAACCTGCTCCATGGAATCACGGTCACGAACCGTAACGCATCCGTCGGTCTCGGTATCGAAGTCGTAAGTAATACAGAAAGGAGTACCGATCTCATCCTGACGGCGGTAGCGCTTACCAATGGAACCTGCTTCGTCAAACTCTACGTTGAACTCGGTAGCAAGGTCAGCATACAATTCGCGCGCCTTGTCGGAAAGCTTCTTAGAAAGGGGCAGAATCGCCGCTTTCACGGGAGCCAGGGCGGGATGGAAGTGCATCACGACACGGGTATCGTTCTCGCCGACAACCTCTTCGTCGTAAGCTTCACAAAGGAATGCGAGGGTGATACGGTCTGCGCCCAGAGAAGGCTCGATAACGTAAGGAACGTACTTTTCGCCGGACTCGGGATCAAAGTATTCCATAGGTTCACCGGAGTGATTTGCGTGCTGAGTCAGGTCGTAGTCGGTTCTGTCAGCAATGCCCCAAAGCTCGCCCCATCCGAAGGGGAACATAAATTCAAAGTCAGTGGTTGCCTTGGAATAGAAGCTCAATTCATCCTGATCGTGGTCGCGGAGACGGAGATTTTCCTCGGCAATGCCAAGATCATACAGGAACTTTGCACAATAGCTTCTCCAATATGCAAACCACTCAAGGTCAGTACCGGGCTTGCAGAAGAATTCAAGCTCCATCTGCTCAAATTCGCGAATACGGAAAATAAAGTTACCGGGGGTGATTTCGTTACGGAAGGATTTACCGATCTGACCTACACCGAAGGGAACCTTCTTTCTGGTGGTACGCTGAATGTGCTTGAAGTTTACGAAAATACCCTGTGCGGTTTCAGGACGGAGGTAAAGCTCGGAAGTGGAGTCCTCGGTAACGCCCTGGAAGGTTTTGAACATCAGATTGAACTTACGGATATCGGTAAAGTCACCGGAACCGCAGGAAGGACAAACGATGTGATTTTCCTTAATAAAATCGGCAAGTTTATTGTTGTCCCAGCCGTTGGGATTGATATCCAATCCGTTTTCGGCAATATAATCCTCTACCAGCTTGTCTGCTCTGTGACGAGTCTTACAAACTTTGCAGTCCATCAAAGGATCGGAGAAACCGCCTACGTGACCGGATGCCACCCAAGTCTGGGGGTTCATCAGGATTGCACTGTCAAGACCTACGTTGTAGGGGCTTTCCTGAACGAATTTCTTCCACCAAGCTCTTTTAACGTTGTTCTTCAGTTCAACGCCGAGAGGACCGTAGTCCCAAGAGTTGGCAAGACCGCCGTAGATTTCGCTGCCGGGATATACAAAACCTCTGCCCTTGCAAAGAGCAACGATTTTGTCCATTGTTTTTTCTGTGTTTTTCATTTTTATTCCTCTCTTTCTTCCCCGACTGGAGATCGGGTGAAACTCCTATCTATTATACACAAAAAGAATGACTTGTCAATCGTTATTTGTTTGTCCCTCGGAAACATCTGTCTTTTTTACGCGGGACATTTCGCGCTGAGCAATAACCAGCGACTTGTAGATGCCGTCTTCCTTCTCCATCAGTTCCTCGTGGCTTCCCACTTCCGCAACGGTCTTTTTATCCAAAACCAAAAGCTTGGTGGCATTTCGCAGGGTGGAAAGACGGTGGGCGATGGCAATTGTCGTACGATTTTTGCACAGATAAGCCAAGGATTCCTGAATCAGTTTTTCCGTTTCCGTATCCAATGCGGAAGTCGCTTCATCCAAAATCAGAATCTTGGGGTCGTGCAGAATGGCGCGGGCAATGGCAATTCTTTGCCGTTCACCGCCGGACAGGGTATATCCCTTTTCTCCTACGACGGTATCGTAGCCGTCGGGAAGCTTCATAATAAAGGAGTGGGCGCCGCCAAGCCTTGCGGCGGAAATGACCTCCTCGTAAGTAGCGTCAGGCTTTGCATACGCCAGGTTCTCGTAAATCGAGCCTGCAAACAGGAAGGTTTCCTGAAGAACCACACCGATCTGCGAGCGCAGAGAGTGCTGAGAAATATCCCGCACGTCCATTCCGTCGATGCGAATGGAACCGCGCTGAACGTCGTACAGACGCATCACCAAATTGATCAGCGTACTTTTTCCGACACCGCTTCTGCCTACAATTCCCAGCATTTCACCGGGGGAAACGGAAACGCTGACGTTTTCCAAAACGTTTTCGTTTTCGTCATAACCGAACCAAATGCCGTCAATGTCAATTTGTCCGCGGATATCAACGTCCACGGCATCCTTTTTATCCGCCACGTCAGGTTCTTCGTCAAGCACCTCGAACACCTTTGCAACAGCCGTTGCTGCCCGCTGGATTCTCCGAGGATAACTTGCCATGGAGCGCAAAGGTGTATAGATCAAGCTGACGAAAGAGGAAAACATCGTCAACTGACCGATGGTCATATTTTCCTTTAAAATTTCGTTGCCTGCATAGTAGAGCAAAATAAAATTACCCACCTGAATCAAATATTCCGCGTAAGGAACAAGCTTCGCCCAGGCAATTTCGTTGCGAACGGCAATATCACGCTGTGCCTGAACCGCCCGATCGTATTTATCGATCTCGTTTTTCTCCGTTCCGAACACCTTGACCACGCGAACGCCCTGGAACACGTCGTGAAGAATCGTATTGACGTTGGAATTTTCCACCCAATGACGGTGGTACAAACGGTGGGTCTTACGCCAAACGATGCGGAACAAAATGGCAACGAACGGTGTGGGAATCAAAATCATCAGCGCCATTTTCACCGAGTAGGAAAAGAGCACGGCGCCTACGAAAATCACAACGAAAAGCTGCTCGAGAATCGAGGGCAAAAACTCCGTCATAAATTGCGCGATGGTAGTGGTATCGCCCGAGACGCGATTCATCAGGTCACCTGCGGTATGTCGGGAAATTCCCGCAACGGACAGGGACTGAATTTTTTCATAAAGTCTGCGGCGAAGTTCTATTACGGTTTTGGTACTGATTTTAGACAAAATGACGTTTCTGAAAATCGTAGATAGAACGACGGAGATTCGAATTACCGCCATGGATACGACCACCAAAACCGCAGGCATATAGTCCTTCAAAAAGGCGTCGGGGGTATTTGTAGTCAAATAATCGTCCACAAAAGTTCCCTGAATCATCGGCAAAAGCACGTTCAGCAGGGAGTGCACGAAAAAGAGAAGCATCGACAAGGCAATCCAGCCGTACTGACCGCGAATCAACTGCAAAAGCTGTTTCACGGACCCTTTTTTATCCGAGCAATTGGGGCAGACCTGACTGCCCTTTCCCAAAGGACGGCGGCATTTCGGGCAAACGGTATGGCGCTCCGTAAAGGAAGCCTCCTCCGGCTTTAACACACCGTCAAGTACCTCTTTGAGAATGCGGGTCAGCTGAGAAAGATTTTCCTTTTCGGAACCGAAAGCGCGACAAAGCTCCGCCCACTGTCCGTCGTAGAAAACAACGCAGGTACCTCCGCCCATAAAGGTCTCGTAGCGGACGTCCTCCATTTTCTCAAACAGATAGACGGAAATTGACTCGGTCTCCGCGCAATAGACGTAAACGCCCTTTGTACCAAACAAAACGAGGTTTTCCCTACCCTCTCCTTTTTGATTCAAATTCGAGGTGAGGTGGAAAATCACGCGATCACCGTGGTCGCGTTCCAAAAGCTTTTTGACATGTTCCATCAAAATTTGATTATCCAATCTTCTTTTCTCCGATTACAGATATAGTTCGATTTTGGAATGGCTCTTTTTGTCCATTCCTTTCAGACTCTCAATTTCGTAGCGGCATCCGTCTACGTCCACCACGAAAGCGCGATCCTCGCCCAAACGCAAAATGCTTCTGTGGGGATCCTTGACCGTAAACTTTTTCATACCGTAGTCGGTTTCGCAATCCCAATAGCTGGAGCCGAAACGCTCGCTGATTTTCACAATCTTCAAAATCTTTGGTGCGAAATACTTCTTTTTCAGTTCCTCGCGACAAAGTGCCGCGGCGGATTCATCCAAAAGCGACAGGGAACGAATCATTCCCAATTCTTCGTGCTCCTCGTTTTGCACGCAAACGTAATTTTCCTCGGTTTTGAAAGGGAACGCCAAAGCAAGAAAAGCTCTTCCCTCATAGTTCTTCTCGGGGATTTTCACCATCAAAAGACCTGTGGGCGAGGCATAAAACGTGGTATTTTCGCGATCAATCAAAAAAGAATCGGTAATTTTTTCCAAGCCTTGTATCATAACGCCTCCTATTCTTCGATACCAATGGTTTTCAGTGCTTCCATTTGGAGCGTATAGAGTTTTTTATAAACTCCGTCACGCTGCAAAAGTTCTTCGTGGGTGCCGCTTTCCACCATTTTTCCGTCTTCAATGACAATCAAATGATCTGCATCGCGCAGGGTGGAAAGACGGTGGGCAATGGTAATGGTAGTGCGGTTTTGGGAAATGACCCGCAGAGCCTCCTGGATTTTTCGCTCCGTCTTGGTATCCATGGCAGCGGTAGCTTCGTCCAGAATCAAAATGGCAGGGTCTTTTAAAATTGCACGGGCAATGGAAACGCGTTGCTTTTCACCGCCGGAAAGCATCTTTTTGTCCGTTCCCACCTGCGTATCGTAGCCGTCGGGGAAAGACATAATAAAGTCGTGACAGCCTGCCGCTTTGGATGCGGCAAGAACTTCTTCCTCCGTAGCTTCGGGTGATGCATAGCGGATGTTATCCATAATGCTTCCGCGGAACAGATACGTTTCCTGCGATACGATGGCAACGTGGTCGCGGAGTGTTTTGATGGTCAAATCTTTCAGATTGACTCCGTCGATGGAAACCGATCCGCTTTCAACGTCGTACAGACGGGTCAAAAGATTTGCCAGGGTACTTTTTCCCGCGCCCGTATGACCTACAATACCGAGAGATTTCCCCGCCTCCACGCGGAAAGAAACGTCCTGAATGGTTTTCTTGCCGGGAGTATATGAGAAATTCACGTGGTCAAAAACCACCTCTCCGCGCACCTTTTCAAGGCTCGTGGCATTCTCCTTTTCCTTTACGTCAGGCTCTGCCTCCATAATACTGAACAAGCGCTGAAGCGCATTCATTCCGTTTGCCATATGGCTTAGGAAGTTCGCGAAGAAATTCAACGGGGTGTAAAGCATTGCAAGATAACTGATAAACAGGTTTAAAACGCCGTAGCTGATACCGCTTCCGGGATTTGCAAGTTCCTTCAAAACGAAATATCCGCCGAAGCCCCAAACCAAATAAACGCTTAAGCGAATTCCCAAATTCAACAAAGGAAAGATGGTGTGGTTCTTCACATCGATTTCCAATTTGGATGCGGAAAGACGACGGCTTTTATCATCAAAACGCTCAATTTCCTGCTGTTCACGGGAAAACGCCTTTACGATACGCATACCGCCCAAAACGTCGGATAAAATTCCGTTGAAACGGGAACGGTGCGCGTGGTTTTCCGCGTGGAGTCTGCGGAACATACGCAGTACCAAAACGTACCCGATAAACATAATGGGAATGGGAATCAAAATCAAAATCGTCAAGGGCACGTGGATGGTAAACATCACCACGGCAATGCCGATCATTTGGATCACATTGGTCAAAAAATACGGTACGCCGTCACAGAAAAACCAATACAGAGTTTCTGCGTCGGAGTTGATCTGCGTGATCAGTCTGCCCGTATGACGGGACGTGAAAAAGGAGTACGACAAGCGTTCAAAGGATGAAAAAATCGTCTTTTTTAAGTCGCAGGAAACGTATGCAGAAACCTTTGCACCGATGATGCCGTTGACGGTGGTAACAAACGCTCGCAAAAGACCTGCAAGAGCAATGGAAAGCACCAGAAAAAGCACGGCACCGTAACGGGGTGAATCCGGAGAAAGCACCTCGTCGTAAAGGACCTTACTGTTCAGATAAGGCGTAATTACACTCAGCGCGGAAGAAAACAAAACCGTTAAAAATACAAGTGCGATTTGAACGCGATAGCGAATGAAAAAGGGGATGAGTTTTCGAACAAGCCCCATCTTGCTAACACAGTGATTGCAGATTTTTTTCTCGGGATCGTCGTAAGGACGGTGGCACTTGGGGCAAACTCCGCCACGTTCACGTTTTTCCTGAGGAAGCTTACCCGTTTCTCGCCAGGCTTGAAAACGCTCTATAAAGGAAAAAGCCTTTTTGCGGCAGGCGGCTGTGGTGTAAAACAAAACCTCGTCCTGCCCGTCCGTGCGCGTCACAATCAACCGAAGAACCGACAAAAGTTCCTCACACTGAATGGACTTTACCTCATCCAGGGGAATATATCGGTAGTCTAGTTCCCGCAATGCCGATTCACTCTTACGGGGTGAAAACAAAGAAGCACCTTTTTTCTCTTTCAAAACGTCGAGACAAAACAGCGTAGCGATCCCCTCTTCGGTTACCAAAGTATAGGCATCGCAATACAACTGTTCCCGTCCCATATCGGTTTTCAGAAAAAACAGTGCTTCGTCTGCAAGGATTCCTTTTTTACGGAAAGCCGTTATGACTTCTTCCGGAAGTTTTATCTTCATACACATCAATCCTTTTTTATCATTTCTTTCCATACTCCATTTTAAGGGAGATGGAACTTTTTGTCAATCAATTCATTGAAAAAGCGCCTATTTTTCCAAAAAAGATTGCATTTTTTTCGTTTGTGTTTTAGAATTGGAAAAAAGTGACGGATCTGCCAATATCTTTCGGTTGCCAAAACGTTTTTTTCGCTTATACTGTAATAGAAAGAAAAAGCGAGGAAAAGCCATGAAATTATACCGACAAGGAGAAAGTGAGATCAGAATCCGCCTTACCAAAGAGGATCTTGCTTCCTTCTCCATTACCGCAGAAGAATTGGACTACGATTCAGCCCACGGCAAACGGGTGATTTGGGAACTGTTTGACAAGGCACGACGCGAAACGGGCTTTGATGCGACCGGAGAAAAAATCTACATACAGTTTTATCCCACAGATCAAGGCGGATGCGAATTATTTGTAACGAAGCTGGAAAAGGAACAGCGAAGCATTTGCTTTTGTTTCTCAGATTTCGACGGCTTTTATCACGCCCTCAGCCACAACAAACACCCCCTTGATTGCCAGGTTTGGAAAGATACGAAAAAAAGCAAATTTTACGTTCTGATTTCCGAGAAGGACGCGCCGCCTTTATTTTTTGAATTCGGCGAAAAAATTAAAGTTCCCTCCTTGGTATTTCTAAATTCCCGCTGTCAAAAAATCCATTGGAAAGAAAGGCTTTTGTATGGCTCAACCCAATCATGAAATGATGGAACAATTGAGGCAAAAGGTCTCTGACTGCCGAAACTGTTCTCTGTGCAACACGCGCACCCAAAGCGTCTTCGGAAAAGGGTCCGAATCCCCCATCGTTCTGTTCGTCGGTGAAGCACCGGGAGAGCAGGAGGATCGAGAGGGAAAGCCGTTCGTAGGTCCGGCGGGAAAGCTTTTGGATCTGTATTTGGAATTTATCGGTATGACGGAGGAGGATTTCTACATTGCCAATATTTTGAAATGCAGACCGCCTCATAACCGTGATCCCCTTCCCGAGGAGGAAGAAGCCTGTCTTTCCCACCTGCGTGAGCAGTTAAAGCTTTTACAACCGAAAATTTTGGTTTGTCTGGGCAGAATTTCCGCAAAGCGCATCATTTCCCCCGACTTTCGCATCACCAAGCAACGTGGGATCTGGTACGATCTGGGAGGACTGCGCGTGATGGCTACTTATCATCCCTCCGCCCTGCTTCGAGATCCCTCCAAAAAGGAAGATGCTCTTGTGGATTTCAAAAAAATTGCGGAAGAAATCAAAAAATTCAAATAAAAATCCCAAAAAATGTGATTGCCTAAAAAATCAGGCAATCATATTTTTTTACTCCCGTGGAACAATAAAAAGCGTAAAGGAGGAATTGAAAATGAAAAAAATCATCTCATTTTTCTTATCGGTCATTTTACTTTCGGCGTCTTCCTTTGCCACCGCAAAAGGCGGTGAAAATTGGTATTTTTCATCAAAAGGAAAAGGGATTCGCCCGGGACTTCCCACAGTAGATTCCCGATTGGGAAAAGGCATCGGAAAAGACGAAAAAGTGCTTTATCTGACCTTTGATGCAGGATACGAGAACGGAAACGTGGAAAAGATCGTAAACACCCTTCGCGAAGAAAAGGTCACGGGCGCGTTCTTTGTTCTTAAGCATTTTATTCAGGCAAACCCCGAACTTTGCAAAACCATTCTCAAAGACGGAAATCTTCTCTGCAACCACACCGCAACACATCCCAACATCACAAAAATTTCTGCCGAGGCTTTGAAAGCCGAGCTGAAAGAATTGGAAGACGTTTGCCGAGAACATTGCGGAGTCAATCTTTCTCCTTATTTCCGTCCGCCCGAGGGAGCTTATTCCAAAGAATCTTTGGAGACGGTTTCAGCGCTTGGCTACCGAACGGTATTCTGGAGTTTGGCGTGGGCAGATTGGGATAACAACAATCAAAAAAGTCCCGAATACGCCATGGATAAACTGACAAGCCGCATCCATAACGGTGCGGTCATTCTCCTGCATCCGACCTCCGCCACCAACGCTGCCATCTTAAGCGATTTCATTCGTCAAATGAAATGCAAAGGCTATCGTTTCGGCAGTTTGGAGGAATTATGGGAGGCATAAAAAGATTTTTTGCACTTGCCGCCGCACTTTTTGTTTTATGGGAAACCCCCGCCTCGGTTTTTGGGACTCCCTATCGAAAAGGAGCGAGCGAAGAACGGCAAATCGCTTTAACTTTTGACGACGGCCCCAGCATTCAAAACACGGAAGAAATCCTTGCCATCCTCAAAAAATACGACATTCGCGCCACGTTTTTTGTCATTGGACAAAACGCCGCGGCAGATCCTGACAGAATTCGTATGATTTACGACGCGGGACACGAAATCGGAAACCACACCTACACCCACGCCTATATTTCAAAAATCAGCGAAGAAGCTTTGCGCCGGGAAATCCAAAAAACAGAGAACGTACTGACAAGCATCACGGGACAACGGCCGAAGGTCTTTCGACCGCCGGGCGGTTTTTACGACAACAAATCTTTGGAGATTTTGGAGGAAATGGGTTATCGGAGTATTCTCTGGTCTCTGGATACCAAAGACTGGTGTATGCCAAAATCCGACACAATTGCTTCGAAAATCGAAGCAAGCGCAGTGGGGGGAGACATCATTCTGTTTCACGATTTGAATGACAAACGGCTTCCCACACCGAAGGTTTTGGAACGAATTCTTCCCTATTTGAAGGAAAACGGATATAAATTTGTCACCATTTCGGAAATGATCGAAAATGAGGCGGGATAACCGCCTCATTTCTTTGCGGAAAACGATTGACGAACAGGACATTTTCTATTATAATCTAATATAAGTATAGATTATAATTTTAAAGGTGTTTCCATGGAACTAAAACGTTTGACCATAGAAAAAATCGAAATAGAACAATTTAAAAAAATTCGCAAGCTTACCATTTCTCCCGATGAGAACGGAAATTTGTTTTTCGGAACTTATCGCAGCGGAAAAACCAGCCTTTGCGAATTTATTCAATTTGCCCTGTACGGTGCAGATTCCGTTTCCCTTGCCAGAGGTAATACCGAGGATGCCCAGGGAAAACTGTTTCTCAATTCCGACCAGGGTCCTTTTGTCGTTGAGCGCAGTGTCATTGAGGGCGTAGAGTCGGTTTCCTTTTACACCACAAGTCCCGAAAATCCCGTTGAAACCGAGTTGACCCCCGGCGAATACTTAACCGAGTTGGATCAGGATTCTTTCGATTTTATCAATTATTTCAGACAGTCTAAATACGAAGCACCTGCCGTAAAACCGAAATTTTCCATGCTGAACAAAATTGCCTCCTTCTCTCCCGAAACCGAACGGATCTACGAAGACGTATTCGTTTTGGACAAAAAAAGAAGACTGTACCGCAACGAGGAGAAAACGGGCAGTTTGGATCTATTGTGGTCCGAGCACAGCAAACTGGAAACCGAACTGAACGAGCATCCCGACTGGAAAGCGGAGGTGCGCGTCTGCATGAACATTCTCGAGGAAATCAACGAGAAAATTGACGAAAACGATCGAAACTGTGTACTGATCAAAGCAGACATGGCAGGATATGAAAACGATCTTCGCTTGTCTCAGAACAAAGAAAATGCAGAGGCTCTGTTCCACAAAATCGCCGCAAAAGAAAAGAAGCTTCGCATTATGGCGTACGAGGTTTCCTCCAAGATCGGAAAGCTTTCCAAGTCCGAGCTTGACGAATTAAAGCGAGACTACAACCAGCTGAGTGTTTCCATTGCCAACCTGAACGAAGCACGCCTGGCTCTTTCCTCTGCGAAAGAAAACCTAAGCTATCACGAAGCCCTTTTCACGGGACACAAATCCTTGGTAGAATTGGGTGAAAAACTGGATCAGATCGTCAAGGAGAAAAAACGCCGTCTTACGCTGAGCATTTTCGGCATTCTGTTTATGGCGGGAGCCGCAGGTCTTGCATTGCTTTTGAACTATTTGAATTTTAATGAACTCACCTGCATTGCCTCTGCAGCAGCCGTGGCTCTGTGCGGTTTTTCCCTTCTGTTTATATCCTCTTTCTTCTCTGCTCGTGTCAAAAACATTCTTGCCGATTACGACGTGGCAAATTTGAACGAATTCTACGAGCTTTACGAAAAGGTTGATGCTCACAGCAAAACCTCGCAGGTATATCTTTCCGAAGTGGAAAGCGCCAAAAACGTTTGCTCCGAAAGAGCATCTCAAAAGAAAACCATCTCCAACCGAATCGCCGCAAAGGTCAAAGCTTTGGGCTTCAAGGAAACAGACGGAGATCTTCTTGCCATTTGTGATGAGATCATTGATGCCAACGATACCCTTTACGATCTGCAGGAAGAAGTGGACAACGAAAAAGCACTTTATCTGAAAATACTGACGGAAAACGTGGAAAGCGACAATTACACCATCAGCCCCGAATTTGCCGCCCTGCAGAAAAAGTTTGCGTTCCTTTCCGCACAGAACGATTCTCTGTACAAGAAGAAAGCCGCCGTCACCGCAAGATTGCAAAAGGCAAAAGAAAAGAGCGAGAAAAAGCCCGAGGATATTCAAAGCGAGCTGGATTCCCTGAAGGAGAAAATCGCTCACGAACAGACAAATTACGAAGCGATCGACTTGAACTATACCTTGGCGAAAGCCCGCAAGGATAAATTCGAAGACGAACTGAAAAAAGCCATGGCGTTAAAAATCAACCGCCACACCTCTAGCCTTTTGCGCGAGGGTGAATCCTTCCGCTTTGATGAGGATTTTGAGCTTTGCTTCTGCGATCAGAAATCCATTTTACCCGTTATTGCCGCAGGCGGCGGCGTTATTACGGAAATGGGAGTTTTGTCCTTCCGTTTAACCTTGGCAGAGCTTTTGAACACCAACAAATTCCCCATGATCTTTGACGATTCTTTTGCAACCCTAACCACAAATCAGGCAAAAGATTTTTATGAGAACCTGTGCAAGACCTGTTCTCAGTTTTTCGTCATTACTTCTTCGGAGGAGCTTTGCGAGGCTTGCCGTGATACGGCAAATCTCGTCATTCTGTAATGGCACTCACCCTGACTTCCCCCGTCGGGGATTTAAAAGGCATTGGAGCAAAACGGGCGGAAGCCTTGCAAAAAAGCGGTATTTCCACCGCGGGCGATCTACTGTTTCGCTTTCCTTCGTCCTATCGCAGCGGAAAAGTCTATCCCGTATCTTCGGATCGGGTGGGAATTTTTTCTTATTTTCACTTAACGGTAGACTCCACTCCGGTTGTTCTGAACTTAAAAGGACGCGGAAAAACCCTGCGATACGTAGCCTCTGACCAAGACGGTACCATCGTTCAGGTTTTACATTTTCATCAACCGTACCTGAAAAATCAAATTTGTTCGGGACAAAGTCTTTTTTTCGGAGGCATTCTTCAAGAAAAGAACGGCGTGTTTTATCTGTTCTCCCCCATTCGTGAAACAACAAAGCCGCGGGAAGATGCGCTGTTTCCCGTTTATCCCGTCGCGGGAGGACTCTCCTCCAAGCTGTTTGCGGGACTGATCGATCAGATTCTTCTGCCCCTGCTTTCCGAAATTCCCGAAACGCTCCCCTTTTACGTTGCGGAAAAATTTAACCTGATCCCACGGGCAAGAGCAGTCTATTTGATGCACCGACCTGCAGACGAAGCCTCTCTTGCCGAAGCAAAGCACCGCTTCGCCTTCGAGGAACTGTTTCGTTTCAGCGTTCAGTCTACGCTTTTTTCCTTGGAAAGCGGCAAAAAGCGAGTTCAGGCTCTTTCATTTTCCGATTTATCCGAATTTCTCGCGGGACTTCCCTTTCAGCTTACGGAAGCACAAACAAGAGCGATCAACGAAATTCGTGACGATCTTTGCGGAACGACAGAAATCCCCCCTATGGACCGTCTTTTGCAAGGTGACGTGGGAAGCGGCAAAACCATGGTTGCCGCCGCGGCGGCGTATTTAGTGGCAAAGAACGGAAAAAGCACTTTATTTATGGCGCCTACGGAAATACTGGCAAAGCAGCACGCAGCAAGTCTTTCCAAACTGTTTGCCCCTCATAACATCCCCGTTTTTCTTTTGACCGGTTCCACGACGAAAAAAGAACGCGAGGAAATTTTCCTGCATACCACGGGCGAAGTCCCCTACGTTCTCATCGGCACTCACGCGCTGATTGAAGAAAAGAACCGTTGCGGAGGGGTACTTTTGGCAATTACCGACGAACAGCACCGCTTCGGTGTACGGCATCGAAACCGTTTGGGCGAGAAAGGCGGGGCGATCCACTCTTTGGTTATGAGCGCAACCCCCATTCCCCGCAGTCTTGCCATGTTCCTTCACGCCAAAAGCCGCATTTCCGTCATTGACCAGCTGCCTCCCGGCAGACAGAAAATCGATACGCTGTACGTCGGTGAGGATAAGCTTTCCCGCATGTACGGATTTTTAAAAGAACAGATCCAAAACGGAAGACAGGCTTACATCGTATGCCCTCTCATTGAGGACGAAGAAGATCTTTCAAATTTGACCAGCGCGGCAGATGCCCTGCGAGAGGTCCAAAAAGAACTTCCCGACGTCCCCTGTGCCTTGCTCCACGGAAAAATGAAGCCTGCGGACAAAAATCGCGTGATGGAAAGCTTCGTCTCAGGCGAAACAAAGCTTTTGGTTTCTACCACCGTCATCGAAGTTGGAGTAGACGTCCCCAACGCAACCGTTATGTGTATTCGCTGTGCGGAGCGCTTCGGTTTAAGTCAGCTTCATCAGTTGCGCGGCAGAGTGGGCAGAGGAAGTGAAAAATCCTACTGTATTTTAATTTCATCCCATTCCGGAAAGAACGCCCGTCAACGGTTGAAAAAGCTGTGCGATTGTCACGACGGTTTTGAACTTGCACAATTTGATTTAAAAACCCGCGGTCCCGGAGAATTTTTCGGAACGAGGCAATCCGGCTTCGGGGCAGATCCCATTTCCGAATCATTTTCAATGGAAATGATTCGTGATGCGGGAGAAGCGGCAAGAATGTTTTTGGAAAACGCCGCGGAAGAAGAACGAATCCCCTTTACGGGTACAATTCGACTAAACTAAAAAAGGAGAAAATTTATGTTTCAATCTATGTTAAACAGCATCGGAGAATTCGTTGCAAAAAGCGGTGTGAAAATTCTTTGTTCCTTACTGCTTCTTGTGGTATGTTGGTATTTTATCGGTCTGCTGACCAAGATCATTCGCAAAAACAAGCATTTTATGAAAATTGACGGCGGCGCACAAGGCTTTATCCTCACCACCGTATCCATCGTTTTGAAAGTGATTTTGGTTTTGACCGTTGCCGCAAATCTTGGCATTCCCATGACCAACATCGTTGCCGTCGTAGGCTCTTGCGGTCTTGCCATCGGTTTGGCACTTCAAGGCAGTCTTTCCAATTTTGCCGGAGGAATCATGCTTTTGATTTTCCACCCATTTCACGTTGGTGACTACATCGAATCCACCGGTGTATCGGGTACCGTAAAAGAAATCAATTTACTTTCCTCGAGACTTTCTACCCCTGATAACAAAGATATCATTATCCCCAACGGCACTTTAATGAACTCGGTTATTACCAATTATTCTGCCGAAAACACCCGCCGTGTGGATCTGGAATTTTCCGTGGCATACGGAACCGATACCGAGCGCGTGAAAAAGGTGCTTCTGCTCCTTGCTTCCCAGCACGATTTGGTTTTGAAAGACCCCGAGCCCGTTGCCCGTATGACCCGCCAGGATACCTCCGCATTGGTCTTCGTTCTCCGCGTATGGTGTAAGAGTGGCGATTACTGGACCGTTCATTTTGACCTTTTGGAACAGGCGAAAGAAGCCTTTGAAAAATTGGAAATTCAAATCCCCTATCCTCAGATGGATATTCACGTACACCAATAAAACAATTATATTTTGCCATATGGCTGAAAACGAGGTTTGAATTATGGAAGTAAAATATGCAAATCTGCACCTGCACTCTACTTATTCCGATGCGGGCTTCACCCCCCGTCAGTTGGTTTTGATCGGCAAGTCTTTAGGCTATAAGGCACTCGCCCTCACCGACCACGAAACCGACGGAGGAAACCGTGTATTCGCCAATATCTGCAAACGCGAAGGAATCGACTGCATCACCGGCGTTGAATTTTACGGTAAAATCGAGGGTGTCATTGGCTCTGCTCATCTGACTGCACTGGATTTTGATCCCGACGAGCCTGTCTTGCGCGAACTGATCGACAGAAGATGCGAGCTTCAGGCAGAAAAAACCAGAAAGACCGTAGAATTCGGAATTAAAATCGGCGTTCTGGACGGACTTACCTGGCAGGACGTATTGGATCACACTCCCAAAGGCTCCTGGCTCTGTATCGACTCCGTACTAAACACGATCCGCGAAATGCGTCTTACGCTTCCCGAAGGAACCGCCGCAATCCGTCCCAAGGTCTTCAAGGCACCCGAAGTAAAAGAATTTAGCTTTCCCGCACCCAGCGCTGAGGAAATCATTCGTGCAGTCCGCAAGGCAGGCGGTATTATTGCCCTTGCTCATCCCAGCGCAAAATTCGTTCCTTACTTTGATAAACTTGTGGATATGGGTATGAACGGTATTGAAACCGGTCACCCCAACATTGCTCCCGAAGTACTTCCTTTGGCAATGGAAGCGGCAGAAAAGTACAATCTGTATCACTGCGGCGGTACCGACCACGACGGCCCTATGAGTTGCTGCGGCGGAGACCGAGCTTGGCCCACCTTCGACGGCATTTCGGAAGAACACTATTATCAGTTGAAAAACAGAACCCTTGGCTAAATTTTGAAAATCAAAAAAAGCTGTGCAGAATTTTCTACACAGCTTTTCTTTTTGCTATTTATACGAGATCCTTCAAGTAATAAGCGCGGGTCCATGCTTTTCTGCCGCGCTCATCGGTGATACACAAACGGAAAAAGGATTTGTCCCGCCATTCCTCGGTAATCCCTTCACGCCATTTTTTCAGAGAAAACTTCGCTTCGGTCAAGGGGCTGTTTTTCGTTCCCTTCACACGTTTATGCTCTCGTCCGTTGGTGATATAGGCAATATGCGCCGCTTTGGAGCAGGTAACGCGGAGAACGTCTCCGTCTGCAGTCAAGGAATGGATTTTCGGTCCTGCGGAAGCATACACGTCGCCCTGTTCCATAGCCTTCACGACACTTTCGTAGGTGAGTTCTTCCGCACCGATCATAACCCAACCGCCGCCGATTTCAAGGATATGGTGGGAATCGTCCGCGGCAACGGGACAAAGGAAATTCCCCTCTCGGAGCATTTCCTGATAGCACTGACTTGCGTCCTCCTCACAGCCGTTTCGATAGGCGCCGTAATTGAACACTTCAACGCCCCAGAGCCCTTTCAAGTCCAAATAATCTCTGCCGTCCTGCAAAGACCAGACGGGATGATTGTATACGGCAAAAAAGCCTTTTTCATTGGCTTGAGCGATCAATCGGTTGATCTCGTCAACGCTGTAGGTGCGCTCATACGGTTCATCAAAAACAAGCTCGTCTTCGTGTCCCTCCATATATGGCCGCAAATGGGGATGATAGTGCTGCCAACGGTTTTCGGGGGATTTGGAAATGAAATTGATATGATACGTGCGGGAATTGATTCTGGGCGCTTTGTCATAAACCATCATTTCATAACCGTTCAAGGTGAGAAAATTCTCGTCGTTCAATTCGGGATGGGCAAAGCACATTTCGTGATCGGTCAGGGAAAGAATCTGATAGCCTTTTTTCTTATAGGTTTCCTTTACCCTTTGAGGATCGACTGTGCCATCGCTAATGGTAGAATGGGTATGAAGCGCGGCTTTATAATATTTTTTTCTTTCAGGCAACAAGTGTTTCATTATTCATCACCCCGTGTAACAAAATATTGCGGACAAATGGGTTTCTCCGTTTCCAGCGGGTCTACGGGACAGTTTTTATAAATCATTTCCACCACGTTCTTCATTTTCCGTGCGGAAAGAAGCTGCGTGGGAGCATCTCCGATCGACCCGTCCGTGCCGCATCGGTGATATCGGAAAGGAATATCAAACTTCACAAAGCGTTCGGAAATATCGTGGCTGTAATCGGTATAAAAAAGGCGCAAGGGACGCTTGACGATTTCTCCGTTTTTCTTGCGAATCGCAGTCTGAATCTCCTTTTCTTCCATGCGGTTTGGAATTTTCAGCATTTCATCCACGGTATGCAAATACGTATTTCGGTTGTGTGCAACACCCACCAGGAGAACAAAGCCGTCTTCGTCATAAAGTTTCCCGTAACAGGTTTCGGGCGCAGTGGGGGTCAGTGCAACAAGCTCCCCTTTGGCAATTTCTTCCGCCTTTACCCGATCCCCGAAGATCACCATGGAATGGGTGGGACTTTCCGTACGGTAGCCTCGCGGGTCTTCTGCCGCAACCGTGGAAAAATATCCAAGGCAGTTGTCGGAGGAGTTCATATCCAGCGTGATTTCCTTCTCCAGATTGTGCCAGGTATGCACGGGTACGCAAAAGAGTCCGCCCTCGGCGGTAAAATATTCCACGAGAATGTCCAGAAGTCCCTGTGCACCACCCGCTACCTTGCCTACGGTACGCAAAGACGAATGCATCAGAACCATTTTATCCCGTGGCGCTTTCATAGCGCAAAGCTGTGCAAAAATTTCTTCTTTATTGTATAATTTCATCGGTTTACCTCTTAATATTCAATACCCCAAGGCTGTGCAAAGCTTTTTTGTGCCTGACGGATATGGGGACGGGCTGTTCCGCTGATACAATGCAAAATCGCGGTATTCAACTCAACTGCAATGCGAACCTGCTTTCCGAGAACCTCGGAAAGACTGTGCTCTTTCCAGCAAGGGGTCACGTCCGTATCATCTGCATAGGAAAAAGGAATTGAATCGTCAAAAGAAAATCCTTCCAAAAATTCCCCTGTACGATCCATCAAGCCGAAACGAACAAAACCGTAATTTGCGCGGATATTAAAGGAAAGATCGTCCTTGATCAGCTGAATGGGTTTTGTAATTACCTTGCCACCGAGTCCGACGCTTTCAATACCGCAAAAGCCATCACGACGAATCTTATAAATCGGGCTTCCGCTTTTTACGAATTTTCCTTTTAAAGCATCGGCGCGGGCTTTATTACTGTCCTGCGTACCGTGAACAAAAAGCGCGCCGGAACAAAGGATATAATAGTCTTTTCCGTCACTGCTTTGGCAGATATCCTGGGGAGCAAGTCCTGCACACCCGGGTTCGGGCGGCAAGGGTCTTTCCATCAAAGGCTTGCCCGTGGTGGAAAGAAATTCTTTCCCGTCGTAGCTATAAACCAATTCCGGCTCCATATAGCCAAACATTCTGGTATAATCCTCGCCGTAAAGACAGGTATTGTATCTCCATACGAGACCGTAAAAAATACCGTCCATAAAGCGTGCGCTCATGGCATAATGATGCATTGCGGTAAAGCCGTCGTTGTAGGAAGCACCCGGATGCAGGATAATACGGGGCTCCGTCCAATTTTTCAAATCCTTGGAGAATTTCACGGAAATTCTGCGGTCTACGTGTGCACTGCGATGCAGTAAGGTGTATTCGCCGTCGTAGGGATTATAAAAAACGGAGTTACGGGTATCACTGGTAAAGGGGTGAATCAAATTGCCGTGATCGTTCTCCCAGGTAATACCGTCGGAAGAAAAAGCAAGTTCCACCTCTTTGGGAATCCCTTTGCGTCCCATTCGGGTCATTCCGCAAAGCTTATAACGGCGATTCGGATCGGGGTCGTACTCGTCGTAGAGCACGCTGCAGCCGTGAACGCCGCTTTCACCGTCGTACAATACTTCGTTTCCATCGGGCGTAAGCAAAGGCTCGAAATGGATCAAATCGCGACTTTCCTGCCCCTTCAGATGACGGGGACCGTCCTTGCCCGCCTCGATTAAGGTTTCGTAATATACGCGGTACACGCCTCGGTCTTTGTCGTAAATTATGGAACTGTAAGGCCCTGCTTTGCAAAGAGAAAAGGGCTCCGGAGCAAACCATCTGCGAACCGTACCAACACGAAAATCAATCCAAAAATCATCGAAAAGCGGTAGTTTCATACGATTATATTCCATAGTTTTCATCTCCTTGTATTTTCGCTATTATAACACCATTTTCCTCCGCTTGCAAGAAAAAAGATCTTCCCCATCGGAGAAGATCTTTTTATTTTATCCGAAAATATTAACGGAAGGAAGTTTTACCGAGCCGTTGTCGATATTTTTATCGTGCACGGTAACGGACACCATCAGTTTTTCTTCAATCTCAAACTGAATCGTCTTAAGAATCGGTGTTTCATAGTTCTTTTTCATTTTCATCGCTCCTTAAACAACTCAGTCGTTCCAGATGGGGTTACCGAGACCTACGATGGGCAGACCCTGAATCGACTCATCAATGACCTCAATGCGGTAAAATGCCGCATTTTCATCAGCGTCCAGAGAGAAGTAACTCGTCTTGGTACCATCGATTACGGTGGAGAATACAACGCCCTGATCGGTGATTACGTTGACTCTGTATGCGCGGGTCTTAGACAGATACAGATCGTGGATATCACCAACGGAAAAGATCAGCCTCTTACCTTCGAAATCGGTATGTCCACCCATTTCCGCATCACCGATTGCCATACGAATGCCTGCGTATCCGGGAGCAAAATTACCGCTAACCAACTGTTCTACGTACTTGGTATTGAGTCGCTGAGAAGCGTAAAGGGTAGTAAGACCGCTGTTGGTGGGCGAATTATGACTATCGGAACCTGCAGTTGCCCAAACTCTCTTTCCGAGAGCCAGAAGATCCGTCCAGAGCTTGTAGTTATCCTGGGAATCTTTGCCGTGGATGTTCTTGTCGGTGTAGGAGTAGAACACCTCAAGACCCATATAATCCTGATAGTAGTAGTCCAAGGGATCGTCGGATGTGTACTGCTGCTTGGGATGCACGTTCACCACGGTTCCGCCGCGCTCTTTAATGGCAGAAACAAGCTCGTTGAAGCGATCGTAGGTAAATCCGGGATAACCGAAGGTGCCCATATTCAGTTCAATATCACCCGTTCCGCCGGTATATTTAAACTCGGGGAAAAGCTGAAGAACCTCAATCAGCGCTTCGGGATTGGGAACGATCATATTGTAGTGTACGGAAATTTTCTTTCCGTTCTTGGTAATGGAAGTAGCAGGCTCGGAACCGCCGATCATAACGGTATCGTCCCATCCGTCGTCGTACATATGTGCGACCTGCTTATGGTTCATAGCCGTGTAGAAGTCAACGCCGATGGTAGTTCTGTCTGCTACCCAAACGGACATATCTACTTTACCATCCTCGATGATTCCGCCGCCGGGATGTCCGTGGATATCTCCGTAGTAAACAGTCTCACCTTCATAAAGGCTGTTAAGATGTGCGATCTCGGAATCGGTCGCTTCCATATTAAAGGTTGCCTTTTCCATAGCAGCGGTTGCCTGAATGTAAGACAAAAGGGAAACCGCAAGCTTGTGGTCTGCGCCATACAAAGCCGCAAAGGAATCCAATCGCTCAAACATCGTCAAGCAATTCTTTCCGTTCTTATCAAGAATTTCAAGGCTGAATTCCTTGCTCATACCATAAGCGGTAAAGAACAGATCTACGAAAACGGAATTTCCTTCCACCTGAATCAGCGCTCTGTTCGTTACGTTGTTTCCGTTTACTTTGACAATCATACCTTCCGCATCGGAAGCATTTGCTACAGTACCCTCAAGGCGAACGCCTACGGCACTGCTCATCAAAAGACTCTTGGAGGTAAAGGAGATCAGAGCATCGTTATCCTTGGTAGGAGTCTTGCGCTGGTATTCAACGGCATCGGGAGTCAACCGGTAAGGAAGCGTATCGTCTTTCGCCGCTGCAGCCATATTTACAATAGACTTCGCCATCAAAACGAAGTTATCATTTCCTTCCCAAGCATCAACCGCAGCATAAGCCAAGGCGGAAATGGAGAAGGTATCACCCTCCCAGATTCCCTTGATATTCGCCGTGATCGGCGTATCAAACTGAGAAATGCCGAGGGCTTTCAAGGTCAGAGTATAATACTCAAACTCCGTCATTTCGATCATATCTTTCAGATCGTCTGCATCACCCTCTGCCAAAACGGTTCCGTCAGGCAAGGTAAAGGAATAAGTAAAGTTTTCAACTGCATCAACAAGTTCCTTATTCAGTTGAAACTTTACCGCAATGCGGTCGGTCAGGACCAGGGAAGCACCAAGGTCCAAAGCATCTCCGTATACCTCAATGATCTCGCCCTGCTGACCGAGCTTTGTCTTAAAGTAGCCGTAAGCGCCTTTTGCAGTAGAAGCGTTTACGGTAGCGGTGTGACCTGCAGGAAGTGCAAGATACGTAGACTTTTTCCACATATCGGTCTGCACCACTTCAATGGTGCCTTCTGCAGATTCATTGGCCTGCAAAGAGCCGTCTCTGTTTACGAGAATCTTATATTCACCGCCCACAACGGAAATCTTTTCTGCCGCAAAGCGAGATACGACCTTGCCGCCGATCATCACGTCGCTGTGCTTCGGTTCAACGGTAACGCGTGCCGTACCAAGCATATTAGCTTCAACGGGGGCTTCGTTGGTGGGACTTATGCTGCCGTAGAAGGTACCGCCGTAGATATTGACAAGCACGGAGCCGTCTGATGTAATACCGCTGCCATTGGAGTAAGTTGCAGTTGCGGCACCGTTGTTACCCATACCGTAAATATCGTTTCTGAAAATACCGCCTTCGATATTCACCATAACGTTAGAGGAAATCTGACCCCTGGCACTCTGATCTGCGGTATAGCCGAAATAAGTTCCGTAAACCTTGCTGAGAAATTCACCGTCGCGAATGATTAACGTAATCGGCTTGTTATAAGAAGACATAGTACGGTTTCCGGCTGTAAATTCTTTCTCAAAAACACCGCCCTCAACCACAGTTCTAGTCTCGCCGCTTGCAGTGCCGTTGAGACATCCGCCGTAGAAACGGAAGTGGAAGGTACCGCCTTTGATAAGGTTGTTAACGGAAACGCCGTTTGCATCCTTTCCAATGGCAGAATTACGGCTTCCTGCGTGGAACATACCAATGCTTGCAGTACCGAATTCGCCTGCTTCCACCGTATTGGTGATGGTACCTGTAATCGTACCGTAGCAAGTACCGCCGAGGAAGGAGAATCCGTTGGTATCGCTTACGTCATATTTCGTTGACTCGTAGGTAAATACAGATCCTGCCGCTTCGTTTGCGGGAGGATTCAGAATCTTGGGAGCCTTTCCGTTTGCATCCGCATAGATTCGATTGACGATAGAGCCTGTAGAACCGCCGTTTGCTTTGGTTCCGTGAACTGCACAGAAGCCCTGGGTAAAGGTAACGGGACCGCACAGATTATTGGTAATCGTACCGGTAATGGCAGCGTTGCAAGCACCGCCGAAAACGGGCTTTGCAAAAGTACCGCCGCTGATGTTGTTGGTAACGTTGCCGTCTACTGCGGAAAGAACGCCTGCGCCCATAAAGAGACTTTTGAAATTACCGCCGGAGATGGTATTACTTACGTTACCCGTCGTGGAAGCCTTACCTGCGCCCATTACAAGGTTGTTAAAGGTACCGCCCTTAAACGTATTGGTAATATCTGTCGTAACACTGCTGTAGTTGCCGCCGAAGTAAATACCGCCAAAGGTACCGTCTGTAACCTCGGTCGCAACGACTTTGATGGTACCGCCGTCACTGCCTCCATAGAAGTTTGAGCTAAAAGTACCGCCGGAAATTCTGTTGGTAACACTATTTACGGTTCCACTAACGTTGCCGCCGAGAAACGCCTTTACAAAAGTGCCGCCGGAGATCTCATTGATAACGTCGGTAGACGCATAATTCGAAACTTTGGAACCGCCGTAGAAATAGCTGTTGAAAGTACCGCCGGAAACTTTATTGGTAATGGTTTCCGCATAGCATTTCTCCATTTCACCGCCGCCGTAGAAATAGCCGTTGAAGGTACCGCCGGAGATCTCATTCAAAACGGTAGGACAGGGAGAAGCGTCTCCGTACTGTCCGTTGCCGAAGAAGCCCGCGTTAAAAGTACCGCCGGAAACTTTATTGGTAATGCTTCCGATTACTCCTGCATAGGTTACTTTTCCGGGATAAAAGGCTCCGTTGAAGGTACCGCCGGTAACGGTATTGACAATCGTTCCAACACCGTCCGAGTGGGTATTTGTAACAAAGCTGTTAAAGGTACCGCCGGAGATATTGATCTTCATCGTTTCAATAGTGCCGCCGTTTTTATAATTTCCGTAAAAATTGCCTTCGAAAACGGGATCCAATTCAGGAGATTTGGCATTGGGCATAACGTTGATCTCAATGGATTTGAACGTGGTCGGCGCTCCGTCTTCGTCGAAAGGCTGCAAATGAGTACCGCGGAACCAATGCTTAAAAGTACCGCCGGAAATATTTACTACGCATTTTCCTTCAATTCTTGCAGAGGGATGCGCATAGAAACCATTTGCGGTGTCTTCGTACAAACCGCCCGTAACGTTAAGCTCGTAGTCACCGGTAATTACGTTCTCACCGTAACCGACCTGTACGTAGCTTTTAAAAGTACCGCCGTTGAAATACACCTTATAGTTACCGTTTACCTGTGCAGTATGCAAAAGTCTGGTGGACTTTTCAATGGTACCGCCGTTGACGATAATGGTAATATTTCCTGTATAATGGGTTCTTCCGGAATAAGCGGTGGCATTTACAAAGTTACCGCTGCTTGCAAAATAAGCACCTGCAATCGCGCCTTTTTCCACGCGCTGAATGGATTCTGCAACGGGGCTCGTACCTACACGTCCCGCAAAGTCACCGACTCTGCCGCCGTCAAGAACAATCTCGGCAACGATATCGGAAGGGGTCAACGTAACACCGGCATAAGTATCCCATCCGTCGTAATCTTGAACGGCGGCGGTATTACACTTGGTTGCATCGTGAACGTAAACAACGTCATTACCGATGGTAAGCGAAGTAAGAACCTTCGGAGAAGTATAGGTATTGGTGCTTCCCTTATAAGCGTTTGCGGCAACATGATCCGCAGTCCAACCGTCAAAAGCGCGGGCGGTGAAGTTATCACCACTCATTTTTCCGAGGACACCGGTGCCGGTAGCCACGTTCTCCAGACGAATCACACCCGATCCTGCAAAAAAATAGGTATTTTTAGAGGTTGCGCCAATGGGGAAAGTCAGATTTTCAAAGGTATAGTTGTTGGCACAGGCAACCTTTGTATCGGTAGTGATATTCAAGGTAAAAGCCGCGCGATCAGAAGAACCCTTGATAGTAATGGGCAGACGGGTGCCGTCTGCACGGAAAATCGTTTTCTGACCAAAAGCAATTCCACCTGCATAAGCCGTGCCGTTTGCATCGTGAGAAATGCTCTCATTTGCCAATTTTGTAGGATCTACCGTAATGACAAGGGTCTGGGATGCCGCCCAGTTTTTGCCCTCGGCAGCGGTCAACGCCTCTTTGATGGTAGAATAAGTAGTGCCGTCAATCGTCCACTGAACCGTCTCATCTGCCGCAGAAGTGCCAAATACAAGCACACCGACAACACAAGCGACGAGAAGAACCAGGGACGCTAAAACCGAAAAAAGTTTTGCGTTTTTCATTGTCTTTTCCTCCTGAACAAGTTGATTGAACCATTTATCAAGGCAATTTCATATTGGCGTAATCGGTAAATATATACTACACCTATACGTTTTTGATTATATAAGGAAGAACTTGCTTTGTCAACAAAAAACAAGCAGTCAATCTGCACAAAAAACGGAATAGAATCGTCATCCAACGTGACATCATTCGCGTAGCGGCATCATATTCCCGAAGGGAACACATCAATCAAAAAAGATATTTTCAGCAGTTTTGCGTATGAATTCGAACTCTTGCATAAATCACGGCGAAAGCCGTGTATATCATCCGCAACTTGTTGCGGTATATCATCAATGCGAAGCATTGTATATCATCAATTCCGCAGGAAATGCACGCTGGCGCGTGATGAGATACCAGGGCGCAATGCGCCCTTGATGATATACACGACTGCGTCGTGATGATATGCCAAGCCTGCGGCTTGGATAAAAAAATTCGACAAGTTGAAACTTGTCGAATTTTTTGGCAGGGATGGCGAGATTTGAACTCACGAGTGCCAGAGTCAAAGTCTGGTGCCTTAACCGCTTGGCTACATCCCTATATGAACCCTATTATTATATCGGATGAAGTTATTTTTGTCAACCGATTCTTAAAAAAAAGACAAAGTCTGCAAGAAAAATCTTGCAGACTTTGGTTTCAGATTTTGTAAACAACTGCTTCCCAAGGAGAAAGGGTCATTTCTTTTGCCAAGGGATTTTCCTTTACAAGGTTGGAAAGAAGCACCTTTCCTTCGGTAAGCTCTGCGGGAAGAGTGATCTTACGCTCTGCCGAGGATTTGTTTGCTATAACAAGCAGGGTTTCTTCCTCGCATTTTCTGGTATAGACGATCACGTCTGCATCATCCTCCAAATAGAAGTTCAGATCGCCGTGAATGATGGCAGGGTGCTCCTTTCTCAGATCCGCCAACGCTCTGTAATGACGGAAAATGGAATCGGGAGAAGCCAGGTCCTTTTTCAAGTTGATCTCCTTATAACGGGGATTGACCTTCAGCCAAGGCTTACCTGTGGTAAAGCCTGCATTCTCGCTATCATCCCACTGATAAGGGGTACGGGCGTTGTCACGGCTTTGGGAGGAGATAAACTCCATAGCCTCCTCTACGGAGTAGCCGTTTTCGATCATAGACTGATAAGCGCCCAAGGTATAGCAGCAGTTATAATCCTCGATAGAGTCAAAACGCACGTTGACCATACCGATTTCCTCGCCCTGATAGATAAAGGGAATGCCGGGGGTGGTATGGGTCAAAGTAGCCAGAAGCTTTGCGGATTCTACGCGCCAGGCTTCGTCACCATAACAGGTAACCTGTCTTTGGGAATCGTGATTGGAAAGATACTGAATATTCCATCCGCCCTTTTCCATAACCCCTGCCCATCTCTTCTGAACGGTACGGAACAACTCGGGAGAAATCTGACTTCTTCTGCGGCTGGAAAGTTCAAAATGGTAGAGAGAATCGATCTCCCCTCTCTCGGGGGAAATATAATCGGGGGCAAGCTCCCAAGTGGTGCCTGCACCTTCGCCCATAGTCATACATTCTCTCTTGGAAAATACGTTTTTATTGATATCTTTGAGAATTTCGTGGATGCCGGGAACGTGGGTGCACATAGTATAATCCACGACGTATCCTTTGCGGTCAAGCTTCGGATCGGGAGTTTTGGTACTCATGGGGAAACCGGGCATTTTCTTGAAGCGGGTAAACACGTCAAGGCGGAAGCCATCCACGCCCAAGTCCAGCCAAAAGTGCAGCATTTTATAAATCTCTTGGCGCAAGGGCTCGTATTCCCAGTTCAAGTCGGGCATTTTTGCCGAATACTGATGGAAATAATATTCGCCTGTGGTTTCGTCAAAAGTCCATGCAGATCCGTTTCCCTCGTGAAAATAATTGCCCCAGTTCGTGGGCTCGGAACCGTCTTCGCGGGGCGGCTGCCAAATATAGTAATTGCGATAAGGGTTGTCCTTGGATTTGCGGGATTCACGGAACCAATAATGCTCATCGGAGGAGTGATTGAGAACCTGATCCATAATCACGCGGATACCCATAGAATGGGCGGTGTCAAGCAAATCCTTGAAATCCTCAAGAGTTCCGTAGGCGGGTTCAATATCCATATAGTCGGAAACGTCGTAACCATTGTCAACCTGAGGAGAACGATAGATCGGCGCAAACCAAATACAGTTCACACCCAAATCCCGAAGAACGCCAAGCTTTGACTTAACACCCTGCAGGTCGCCGATTCCGTCACCGTTGGAATCACAAAAGCTTTTACAATAAATCTCGTAGCCTACTGCCTCGTGCCACCATTTCTTTTCCATCGCTTTGATCCTTTCAAACAATGAAGATTATAAGCCAATTATACAAAAAAAGAAAAAATAAGTCAACGAAAAAAAATCTTTTTGGACAAAAGTATTGCAAAAAAAATCGGGTGTGTTAGAATAAAGAAAAATCCAAACAAAACGAGGTTTGCCATGCATGTATTTACCATAACGGATTTCGGTGCGGTCACATCCGACTTTCTTCAGACCAAGGCAATTCAAAATGCCATTGATGCTTGCTTTTTGGCAGGCGGCGGACGAGTTGTCGTTCCCTGCGGTATTTTCGTCACAGGCGGCATTCGTCTGCGCTCAAACGTAGAATTATATCTGGAAAGCGGCGCTATTCTCCGCGGAAGTGAAAACCCCGATGATTACAACGATTTTTGGAATGACACCATCGAGCCTGTCAAGGATGAGAATCGCGAGGGTGTTGCCCGTTCCGCCATTGCCACGAGCACTTGGTGCAACGGATTGATCCGCGTATTGGATGCCAAAAACGTCAGCATCACCGGTGAAAAAGGCTCTTACATCGACGGGCGCAACGTTTATAATCCCGAAGGGGAGGAAAATTATCGCGGTCCTCACGCCGTTTCCGTATGGCGATGCGATGGGCTGACCCTTTCCGGCTATACCATCATCGACAGTGCCAACTGGGCACACGCCATCTTCCAAAGTCAAAACATTGTTGTGCAAAACGTTTCCGTCTACGGCGGTCACGATGGCTTTGACGTGCGCACCTGCGACAACGTTCTCGTGGAAAACTGCACTTTTCACACGGGTGACGACTGTATTGCAGGATTTGACAACCACGACGTTACGGTTCGAAACTGCGATTTTCAAAGTGCCTGCAGTGTATTCCGTTTTGGCGGAAACAACGTGCTGATAGAAAACTGCCGTTCCACTCCGTGCCGTTTCGGATTCCGCGGCTCTATCCCGAAAGACCAAAGACAGTTTTCACATTTGCCCACCGAAAGTGCTCGTCACATCGCTCACAATCCCTTTTTGTATTACTGTGATTTCCGCGCGGAGATTCGCAAAACCCCCGGTGATATTTTGGTGAGAAACTGCTCGTTCGACGGCATTCGCCGTTTGTTCCGTTTGGAATTTGACGGTGAGCATAAATGGTGCTGCAACCGCAGTCTTTCCTCCATTGCTTTTGAAAACTGTGATTTCTTGAATTTGGATGCAGAAGGAATTCTTCACGGCGATGCCAACGAAAAGGTTACCTTCACTTTGAAAAACTGCCGTATCACCAAGAAAGAAAACACGGAAGACTTCCCTCTTTTGATTTGTACCAATTTCGAAAAAGTGGTATTTGAAAACGTTTCCGCAGAAGGATTTGACGCCCCCTTTATGGAACAGAAAACCCAAGGCATTTTTCAGCTTCTTGAGTCCACTCCCATTGAAATCAGAAATTAAAAAACGCCGTCTTCAATTGCATTTCAAAATCTTGACACAGGGAAAACTCCGTGATATAATGTGTCAAACGGCATTGATGAGGACACGATGCTTTCCGTGAATTTACAGAGAGATCGAGCATTAGCTGAAAGCTTGATTATTGAACACGATCGCGTTACCACCTCGGAGCAGTCGGCGAATTGCATCTGCAAGTAAGTCGAACGGGTTTGCCCGTAACAGCAAAAAAAGTGACAGGTTTTTCCTGTAATCAGGGTGGAACCGTGAGATAGTTTATGATTATCCCACCCCTGACCGACGGTCAGGGGTGGGATTTTTTTCTTAGGAGGTTATTATGAGCGAATACACGTTTGAAAACGAAGAATTCAGAAAGACTTATTGGCACACCTGCTCTCATATTATGGCGCAGGCAATCAAACGCAAATTTCCCGAAGCAAAGCTTGCCATCGGTCCTGCCATTGCAGAGGGATGGTACTACGATATTGATCTTGAGTCTTCCATCACCCCCGAAGCATTGACCGAGATCGAAAGCGAAATGAGAGCCATTTGCAAAGAAAAATTGAAAATCGAGCGCTTCACCCTTCCCAAGGAAGAAGCACTTACCCTTATGGCTGCAGAGCCCTATAAAATTGAATTGATCAACGAGCTTCCTGCAGATGAAGAAATTTCTTTCTACAAGCAGGGCGAGTTTACCGACCTTTGTGCAGGTCCTCACTTGGATTCCACCGGCAGAGTAAAAGGAAACGCAATCAAGCTGCTGGCTGCTACGGGTGCTTATTGGCGCGGTGATGAAAAGAACAAGATGCTGCAGCGTATTTACGGCATTTCCTTCCAGAAAAAGGAAGAACTGGATGCCTTTATTACCGCCCGTGAAGAAGCAAGAAAGCGCGACCACAACAAGCTCGGCAGAGAGCTCGGCTACTTTACTACGGTAGATCCCATCGGTCAGGGTCTGCCCATTCTGCTTCCCAAGGGCTCCAGAGTCATTCAACTTTTGCAGCGCTGGGTTGAGGACGTTGAGCAGGAGCACGATTACATTCTGACCAAAACGCCCTTGATGGCAAAGAGTGATATTTACAAGATTTCCGGTCACTGGGATCATTACCGCGACGGTATGTTTATTATGGGTGATCCCGATAACGATGAAAAGGAATGTCTCGCACTTCGTCCCATGACCTGTCCTTTCCAGTATCAGGTATATCTGAACCAAGCAAGAAGTTACCGCGATCTTCCCATGCGTTTGGGCGAAACCTCTACCCTGTTCCGCAACGAGGATTCCGGTGAAATGCACGGTTTGATCCGTGTTCGTCAGTTCACCATTTCCGAGGGTCACTTGGTTCTCCGTCCCGATCAGTTGGAATCAGAATTTGCAGACAGCTTTGCTCTGTGCAAATACTTCTTGGAAACCGTCGGTATGCTGGAGGATTGCTCCTTCCGCTTCTCTCAGTGGGATCCCGAAAACACTGCAAAGTACGAAGGTACTCCCGAGCAGTGGGCATCCGCACAGGAAACGATGAAGAAGATTCTCGACAATCTGGGTGTAAACTACGAAATCGGTATCGGCGAGGCCGCCTTCTACGGACCGAAGCTTGATATTCAGTACAAGAACGTATTCGGCAAAGAGGATACCATCGTTACCATTCAGATCGACATGCTTCTCGCAGAAAAGTTCGGTATGTACTATATCGACAGCGACGGACAGAAGAAGCTCCCTTATATCATTCACAGAACCAGTCTTGGCTGCTACGAGCGCACCTTGGCTTACCTTTTGAAAAAATATGCACGCACACTGCCCACGTGGATGGCTCCCGAGCAGATTCGTATTCTCCCCATTACCGACAGAGCGGTAGAATATGCAGACTCCATTAAAAAGAGCCTCGCCAAAGACAAATATCGCGTAACCGTTGATGAAAGTCAGAATACCCTGCGCTATAAGATCCGCGGCGCGCAGATGGAAAAGATCCCTTATATGATCATCGTAGGCGACAAGGATATGGAAAACGGTACCATTTCCGTTCGTCACCGTTCCGGAGAAGATCTGGGCGCCCTCTCTCTCGAGGCCTTCAAGGAAATTTTGAGCGACGTTGTCGGCAACAAGCTGAAAAAATAAAAATCCGCAACAAAACGATAAAAAGGATGTGTAGAAACTCTACACATCCTTTTCTTTTAGTTTGTAAGTTCAATTACGAGGATCTCGGCTTTATTATTGATTCGAAACGGGATCGAGCTGTTGCCAACACCTCTGCTGACGATCATATTGGTATTTTCCTGCGCGAACAGACCTGCGTCGTATTCTCCGAAAAAGCCTTGCTGCGGCACGTAAATACCGCCAAAATACGGAAGTCTGAACTGACCGCCGTGGGTATGTCCGCTGAGAACCAGGTCAACGTCGTATTGCACATAGACGTCAAACGCTTCGGGTCTATGGGAAAGAAGCACTGTATAAAGCTCCTCTTTTTTCAAATTTCGCAGTTGTTTTTCCAAAACTGCAGAAGAATCTCCAAACCAATCGTCCGTGCGAAAGGCAGGGTCGTTCAAACCGATCACAACGATGGATTCTCCGTCCTTTTCGATCTTCACCTGCTGATCCTCAAGGACAATCACACCCGCTTTGACCAAGCCGTCTTTCAATTCATTAAGTTGAGAAATTCTCGATTCGTGATTTCCCGTCACGTAGTAGCAAGGAGCGATCTGCATTGCTTTTTCTGCAAATTCCAGCGCAATTTCAATATTCAAATCGCGAGAGTCAATCAAATCGCCTGTCAAGGCTATCATATCAGGCTCGGCTTTCGCCAACAGAGTCAGAAGCGTTTCGTTTTCTTCGCCCCATTTCTGATTATGGAAATCAGAAACCTGTGCAATGCGGTATCCGTTAAATGCCTTCGGCAAACGAGTGCTTGAAACCGTGTACGTATTGCTCTCGAGAATGGTGTTCTCCCACTTCGTCCAATAGACGAACGCGACGATCAAGGCGATCAAAAGGACGAACACCACAATTTTTACAATTGTTTTTGCACGCATAAAAACCTCCTGTTTCTCAAGTTTTTTTCGCTGTTGGATGGTGAAAACAGTAAATTTTTCCGTTCAAATCATTCAATTTCACAGATGTTCAGAACCACGCGAAACTCGATAGTCTCTCCGTGTCCGATCGTGCTCAGTTCAAATAAATGATCCAGCTTTGTGGTAGCAGGCTCGAGCCCTACGGCATAATCACCGCTGGTCATATTCTTCCACTCCAGAAACTGCGGCAAGGTATCGGCGGAATACGAGACGGTAAACTTTTTCCCGATTTTTTCATTGACCAAAGATACTTTCGGGGTTTTGGGCATCAAATAATAACAGGTTTCCTCAAAACCCGGGGCAGGTTCACTGATTTGGTACGCCGAATCCAAATTCTTTTCTGCCCACGCTGTACGAGGCATACACTCAGCGGAGTCACATACGATTTTCGCATCAGCATCCACCAAGGGGTATCCTAAGTTCACGTGATACAACAGGCAATATTTTTCATCAAAAAAGCCATGGTTGGTCAAACGATCCACTACGGAAACCTGCGATGCCCCGAGATCGGTAGTAATTCTACGGTGCAGGACAAGGTTCTTGCCGCCCATAGCGGTATCTCGAACCAAGGCCTCCACTACAATTCCTTCTTCACTGCATTCTGCACGCAAGATCTCCGCGGGGGTATTATGAAAAGAACCGTGCTCCTCAAATCCCTCCCGTTCTCCGCAACTGTCAAGACCACAGGTGTAGAGCATACCGCCCTCGAAACGATTTACAAAAGGAAGTTCTCTTTTTATAAATCCGTTTTTGGATACAAAGGTCATATTCTGCCCTTTGTGGTAAAGCTGCATCATATCACAAGCTTTGGTCACGTTTAACAGGAAGCGAATGGTTCCGTTATCACAATCAATTACCTCAAGACCTTTTTCCCTGCCCTCGGCGATGGTGTAGCGACGCAAGCTTGCCATCTGCGCCAAATTTGAAATCTTTTCGTTCATATTTTACTCCGTTATATTTTCGCTTTATATCATTCCGTTCAAAGAACGATGATATTGCTCCAAGCATAAAGCCCGTTTTTATCTTTTACTTCCACACGAATCCATTTTTCAACGTCCGTAAGCTGATATTCGGCATAAGTTACTGCACCGCGCTTCATTCGATCGGGTGCCCAGACACGGTTGCTCATAAAAGCAAGTGTCTCGCATTCGCTGCAATGCACAATAATTTTATCCCCACGGCGGGTGACGTGAAGTTCGGGTCCCTGAGTTGCGTAAAAATCACAATTTGCAATAGCTTCGAGAATAGATTTTTGATCAAGGCTTTTTGCTTTTACCATAATATAAGCCTTTGTTTCATCACTTCCCGCGTAATAATGGGTATCGTCCGTTGCAATCAGCGGGTATGTAATCCCCTCGTTTGCAAGAAGATCCACAAGGTAACCGGAATACGGACGGTTGCTTTGTCCGCATTCGGAAACCGTATTATAAATTTCCAAGGCGCCAAAGCCAGATAAAGCCTTGGCGTGATCGGGGGCATTCAATGACCACGCAGGATGGGCAAATATTGCAATACCGCCACTGCTTCTGATTCCGTCAATAATCTCTTGACGGGTACTTTCACGGGTAAGATTCGCAGGCTCCGAGTCCATACCGACACCGACGATATGCATCACGCCTTCCACGGTATCCGCATTGCCTACGTGATACTCACAGCCTGAAAAAATTTTCAAGCCGGAAAGCTCCCCCTCTGCGCCGTATTTCCAATGGTCCGTAATGGCAATGGCGTCAAATCCTGCCTCTTTATAGATTCTTCCACATTCTTCGGGAGATACGCGTCCATCTGACAAATTCGTATGAATATGCAGACCGATTTTATAGCGCGTTTCCCCAAACATATCCTGATACATTTCAGTTCTCCTTTTTCCACAGGCAGTCCGGTGCATAAAAAGCGCATAGATTATAGAATTTCTTCCGATTTCTCCGCATCTTGCTCTTTGTAATAAGCACGTGCCGCTTCATCAGAAACCTTTACGCGCTGCACCATTTCATCCTCGTAAATATCTGCATATAAAAATTCGCGCACTTCGACACGGGCTTCTTTGCGCTTTCCATCCTGATCCGGCTGATATTCAAGCACACAATCAATTACGTAAAATTTTACACCCGCATCGTCAAACATTTTTTTGATTTCAAGGAGAATTTTGGACAATTCCTCATAAGAAACCGTTTTGCTGTCAATATAAATCGTAAGTTTCCCGTGCTTTGCACCGAGTTCATTCACATCGTAAAAAGAATCAATGATCAAATCATCGGTAATCAGCGCATACGCGGGAACAGTTTCATCTTCTGAAAGGTCACGGGGATACATTTCGAAATCGCCGTATCCGATGTTTGTGCTGTAGGGAAACACTCTGCTTTCCAAAACCGTATCCACAGCGGCTCTGTAATCCATACTGATTCGATCGGCAGTATTTCTGCCCGAAAGCACACGATCCTCATAGGTATCGTATCTCACCTTACCCCATATATCAATAAGAATGCTAAAATCACGATCCATGCTGTTGGGATCATAAACAAATCCGTGATAATATCCATCCTTAAAGTTATAGGAAACGTCTTCCAACAAAAAATTCTGATCGGAATAATTTTTTTCAAGATGCTTTTGGGCGGCGTTGGTGGCAAGTGCTTTTGAAATCGGATTCCCGGCAAAAGCATTTGAAATAAAAAGTACGCCTGCAATCAAAATCAGAGCAAAAACAAAGGAGAAAATTTTCAAAATTCGATTTCTCATCAGCCATTCTCCTTTCTGAATGCAAAATGCAGGAAAAATCCAATGGCAATTCCAATGCCAATAAAAAAGGTGTAAATCACCGTCCATAACAATACGGA
Source organism: Eubacteriales bacterium (assembly GCA_045657125.1). Taxonomy (GTDB): domain Bacteria; phylum Bacillota; class Clostridia; order Oscillospirales; family SIG627; genus RGIG5579. The sequence goes on along the minus strand of JAZOSM010000002.1, from coordinate 2,258 downwards.
ATAAAAATCAAGATCAACGTAATCCAGCAACCACAAAAGAGTATCAATGGTCAAAAGGAGAAGCGGAACCTTAAAAATCGATTTTTCACGGAAAACGTAGTAACCGATCACACCTACGGCAGGCATAATCAAGGTATTATACATTAAGTCTTCTCCGCAAGTCGCACTAAAGCCGAGAAAAATCAAAAAGATCAAAGCGGCATACGCAAAATAGCGAAACTGTGTCTTGAATCTTTTAAAGAAATTTTTAAAAGGCTTTGACTCACTCGCCATTTCGTTAGGATTTTTCTCAATCTCGGATAATTTTTTTCCTGATCCCAAGCACGCAAGCTCTGCCCGACACGCGGCACAATCCTCCAAATGAGCTTTTACAAACTCTGCGGTTTCGGGACTTACCCGATCCGTCGCATAAAGTGGAAGCAAATCACAAATTACACTGCATTCAGCCTTCATTATTTTTCCCTCCAATCTTTCCTGAATCTTTTTGCGTGATGAACCGACAATTTCATCCCCTGCAAGACTCCAAAGAAAAGAAGATCGAATAACCTTTTTTCTATTATAACATATTTTTCTAAAAAAGTGCAACCGAAAAAAACTCGGCTTTTTTTATATCAACTTTACAGATACAGTCTGCATATTTGGACAAAAAAGAACACTTCATACGAAGTGTTCTCTTTTGTATTCCCACATAAAGGATGAACTATAAAAGTTTTAACCAACTTTCTGTTTCAACACACTCTTTACGAGCAATTTTGAATTTAGAAAGCATATCGGATAAACTTTGAGGATATTGAGCTTCAGTAATATTTGCAAAGACACTCGAAGAAGATTTACGAATTTGAAAAATCACATTAGAATTGTCTTTGCGTTCTAAAGATTTGCATAAAATTTCAATTTGAAATGCCAACTGTTCGGCATATTTAAGCAAAAGATTTTCTTTCATACTCTCACCTCTTAATTAGAGTATAGCAGAAATCCGCCACTAAATCAACACGAAGTGTTGCATGTAATCATTTTCGTAACAAAATGTATGTAATCACGGCAACGCCGTGGATGTAATCCGACAAAGTCGGTATGTAATCAATCCGAAGGAAAAAACATACAAAGCTAATGCTTTGATGACATACAGTTCGCAGAGCGAACTGATTACATACGCCTAACGGCGATTACATACCAATCCTTCGGATTGGATAAAAAAAGAGATACTCAATTGAGTATCTCTTTTTTGGCGCGTGTTGACAAAAAAGATGCCACTTCCTTTTAGGACTCACTCTTCGTATGTTTTTTTGCTATCAAGACCTTCTATATGCCGTGCATCATTCAAAAGAAGCAGTACGGGGCAAAAAAGCTCTCCGATTTTATCCGAAAACTCAACCACAGTAATTGAAGTAAAATCAGGATGAAAAATGCCGCAAATTTGGGGAAAGGGGATGTTCAAAATGTGCGACAACGCTACGGAAGAAGAGCCACCATGGCTGAACATGGCAACCGTTTTTTCTGTTGCTTCGCCAACTACTCGATAATACTCTCCCTCTCTTTGATATCCGAGCTCGGCAAACCACGCGTCGAGCCCCTTTTTTACGACATCGGCAGAACTTACCACCTTGCTTTTGCAATATGGCTCTTTCATGTACCACTCTTTGTCGGTCAAAGTTTTACCCTCGGAGGCAAAGATGTCAGAAAGACTCCATGGATGTCCATTTGCCAAAATAGGCTCTCCGTCAATTGAACGCCACCCTATTTCTCTCATAAAATCACAAGATATCACCTGCAAACCAAGTGCTTTTGCAGTATACTCTGCGGTTTGAAAAGCTCTTCCTTTGGTAGAAGAAAACACTTGCTCGATTCCGCAATTCTTTAATCTTTCTGCCGCGGCTACGGCCTGCTTGTGCCCCAGCTCTGTCAAACAATCGTTTTCATAATCAGGGTGTCCGTGGCGAACAAAATAAATCTTCATATACTTGATATCCTTTTCCGTATGCTCCGCAATTTAGTGGCCTCATTATATCACATCTTCCAATATTTTTCAATATATTTTTCAACCTGAGGTTGAATTTTATAAATCAACGTCTTGCCGTTGTATATCGTCAATTCCGAAGGAATTGCATATCATCAACTTCGAAAGAAGTTCTATATCATCAAGCCGAGAAAAATACACGCTACGCGTGATGATATACGCCGCACAGGTGCGGTAATGATATACAGCCCTACAGGCTGATGATATACCAAGCCTGTCGGCTTGGATAAAAAAAGAACGA
>JAZOSM010000001.1:0-2337 GCA_045657125.1 Eubacteriales bacterium | reverse complement strand
GGTGTTCGTGGTGGTTTCTTCTTGGTTGCTTGCGGTGTCGCATGCAACGATGGAAAGCAGCATCAGGGCTGCGATCGTCAGTGCAATAATCTTTTTCATTGTTCTCTTTCCTATTTCTTTCTAATGAATTTGAATTGTGGTCGAAAAGCACTTCACCGCCCCGATTTTTTTGCGCGCGCCGAGGCTCGTTTTCGCTCTCCGTTTATTAATACCGAAAAGATCGCCAAAGGTGACCGACCCTTTCAATTATTTTTTATTTTTTGCAGTTATTCTTGAACAGGAGCAAAATCCACAATGCTCCAATTTCCGTTTTCATCCGGCACAAGGCGAAGGATCATTTCGCCAACGCTCAGATCAAAAAAGCTGTCCATGGTATCACGATCGTAAAAAACGATGCTTGATTCAAACGTTGTACCGGTATTGTTCAGATCAACGCTCAAATCGTCCGATATATCAACAAGCTTGCCGGCACTTACCGTAACTCTGCACTTTTTCACAACCTCGTTGTTTACGTCGTCTTCGGTAAGCTCTGCAAATCTGATACTTTCAACGCGTCCGCCAAGCAATACGTAACCGTTTTCATATTCTCTTTCAAATGCATAAGCCGCAACCTCAGCCATTGTCATCTCGGCAACCTCAAGCTGACCGAGCGTGCTCTGATCGGGCTGACTCCAATCCTGTCTTGCTGCCACAAATCCGATGCAAAATACCAAAGCAAGTGCGCACATAGCTCCCGCAAATCGAAGTCCTTGCGAGTAGCTCGGCAACGCAAAGTGCTTTTCACGGCTTTCCTTTTGCTTTGCGACTGCAGCGATGGTCGAGGCAACAAGCTCCTCTCTTGCTCTGACTCTGCCAAGAGAAGCCTTTAATTCATGTTTCTTCATAGTTCTATATTGAATCCCTTTCACACGGTAAAACCATATACAAAAATATGGGCGCCGAATAAGGTGTTTGTTCCGTCCTAACCTTATTCGGCGTCATCATCCGCTAACTCGAGTTTTAATTTCTGTCTTGCCCTTGACAGACGTTTTTTTACGTTCACCTCAGAAGTTTGCAGAATCTGCGAGATCTCACGTATGGACAATTCTTCATAATAAAACAGCAGTATCACCTCACGCATGTTTTGCGGAAGCTTCAGCACTTCGGCGTAAATATCCGGCCCGGTACCGAGGTCACACCCCTCGGTCGATTCATCGGGAAGCTGCGCCATTATCGCATCCTCCATGGAATCGATATTTCTCCGCCACGGTGCCGTGAAGTGAGAGTGGCAACAGTTGATGGTGACTCGGATCAGCCACGCCTTTCTGTGCTCCTCACAATCAAAGGGCTTCGTGTTCATGACAAGCTTCAGAAAAACCTCCTGAAAAATGTCATCTGCGTCATGTGACGATTTGGTTTTAGTCAACGCTATGCGATAAACCATATCCGAATAATACCGCACCACCTCATCGGTGACCTCCGTTGGCAAATCGGGGGCCTTCCCTTTGGGCACGTACGCGTATATATTTCCCATTCCGGAATCGTTATCGCAAGAAACGTCGTATGAATCAAATTGCTCCATTTTGTGTTCCTTCACTTACAATACAAAATTCCCTTCAAAAGGTGACCAAAAAAAATAAAAAATTCAAAAAAATTTTTTTGAGCACTTTTTCGTTTCACTCATTATAGCACGTTTTGCAGAAAAATACAAGTATGTTCACAATTCTTAAACAAAACATTTTATGTTCATCCATTTTCACCGAATCAATGTAAGGAAATACAAACACCGTGTTGCTCTGTAAAAGCAATCAAAAAAGCAAAGGAGAGAAAAAATTCTCTCCCTTGCATTTTGAAGACTACGGGATAACTGTGTTTTTTTGTTGTCAATACTCCAAATATTTGCGTATCACATCGCCGATGAAAACATCATCATAGTCAAAAGACCGTGGTATCGGCATTTTCTATTAATACACATTGTTACTTGCTTCAGTCTCCCCCGGGACCATCTCTGCGTTCACGGGTGTCGGGGACCTCAATCTTACCCTTGATGTCGCCTGGTTTGATCAAAGGCTTTTTTTCTTTGGGCTCTTTCTCTTTTTTCATATCCTTATTATCAGACATATCTTTCACTCCTTTTTGTGATTAAGTGTGCGCATTTTCAAACAATTCATTGGGGTCGTTGGTTGGCGGCAGACAGCTGTGCCCTCGGCACACGTAATAGGTGGTCTTGCCGTTTTTGAGAGGATATTCTTTTGTGTGGGCATCTAAAAGGATAACAACCGCGTCGGGCGGGAATGCAAGAGGCAATATGCTTTTGTCTGTTTGTTCATCGGGAACGACCGTTATTTTCATCGGTGG